>JBDGRK010000026.1:0-18617 GCA_042218075.1 Candidatus Nanohaloarchaea archaeon | reverse complement strand
AGGAACTGGGCTGGATTGAATCCGCACCAGGTAAAGGAACAGAGGTAACAGAAGTGGGAGAATTCTTCTACAAGAAGATTTTACAGGACGATTCAATCATGGATTTTGTCTATGACGAATAGATAAGTCAAAATATTTTCTTATAAAGTTGTCCTCTTTCGCGTTGTTTGCTTCTGAGGTAAAGTTTGGTGGTTTCGATTTCTTCGTGTCTGCCGAGTTTGAATGCGGCTTCAAATCCTTCTGCTTGGTCTACATGCTGGAGGAATGAGTGTCTGAGAACATGAGGAGTGAGATTAGGGCCGTCACTGTCGGTGAACTCTTCAAATGTAGTGTTGCCGGTTTCATAATCATCTTCTATATCTGACTCTGCTATTTGCCGGGCGAGGCCGTCGAGGAACTTGATTGCTCGGTCTCTTTCTATACTCTTTACTCGGCCGTGAGCTGCTCTTTCTTCTCCAACACTATCGGTCTTTTGATTCGTTCATCTATCTCTCTGATCCGGCGTTCACCAGTTTTCTTTCAGGTTTTGCTCGGCCTGTAGCTGATCGTCCAGGCTTATATCGGCATTGACTCCCAGATCGGCGAGCAGGTCCATAGCTTCCTGGAGCTTTATGTCGAGCTCTGAAGCCATCTGTCCTACTGAAATTTCTCCCTTCCTGTACTTTCTTATCGACCTGTAGGTCTCACCGTATTTTATCAGCTCTCTCGCAACATCGGATTTGTCTCTACCTTCTTCATCTGCTATACTGTCTATTACCTCTTTCTCTTCTTCAGAAAGCCTGAAGCTCACGACCTCATTCATTCTTTTCCCTCTCTATTTTCTCCCGTGTTTTTTCTATGTGTCTGGTTTTGTACCATCCATAGTCATCTAGTTCTTCAAGTTTTGCTATCGCCTGTTCTTCATTAATTACACTTTTTTCCTCTGCTCTCTGCAGAAGTTTTAGGCTTGTGGTGTAACTTATTTCCATTATCCTGCATGCTTCTATGGCCTTTCCATCGTCGGTTGCGAGCAGTTCTGCTTTTTTCCTGCGGTAGAGTGCTATAGATGATGCCTCGCCACTGTCAAGTTTATAATTTTCTACCAGGTTTTTGATATCTCCATCTCCGGGCTCTGCTATGTTTATTCTTTCCTTCTGGATCTGTTGATCGATCATCTTGGCGTCAGGGCTGTCCATTACAGTAGATTCTTCTTTAACTGTAGGTGTTATCATAATATTCATCTCCCTGGACAGTAGAGCCAGTAGTTCTATTTTTGCTGTCAGTATTAATGATGTCGAATCAAACACAGCACTGACCATTCAACCACTGTATACATTTTATTACTTCTGTATTATTTCAATCTTTCGTTTATTTAAGAAAGTAAGATGGTGGCAGGGCCGAGATTTGAACTCGGGTCCGTACCGCCCCGGGGTACGATGATAGTCCGCTACACTACCCCGCCTAACTGATATAGAAGATTCTGGTGAACATTATTTTCAAACTTCATATCCCAGCAGGGAAGAAGAGGCAAGCCATCCTTCATCCCTGAACTTCTCATATATTTCCCTTTGTTCGCCTTCAAGGTCTTCCTCAGTCAGGTAATCGTCAGAATTAGGTACAGCCATTCCAGCCTCAACGTACCTTTTTTCGTAAAATTCTTTTCGATCAATTAATTCATATATAGGCTGTATCGGCGAAAAAGATACTTCTCTAGCGTTCCATCTCAAATTATTTAGATCATCAAGTATTGCAAGTGTCAGGATAACAACTGATGCTAGAACGGTTGATATAAAGTTGAAGAAGAGGCTTCCATCTCTCAAGAACATTGCTGTAACAATTATTATGCATGAAAGTGATATCAATACCATCCATTCAAGGAAAAAATAATCTTTCCTTCCCAACTATTGAAAGTTCTTTTCTGATCGTTGATGTGTTGCTCGAACTGGATAGTAGAATTTTGTAAACCGGCATGTCTTGGTCTTCTTCTACTTTAACATCATCTATTTTTGATGTTATTCTATCAAAGTACTTGTCTCCTATATCCATTCGGTTCCATGGTAAAAGTGTGTAAACGATCAGGTAATTGTATACTTCCTGCTTAAATTCTTCCTTCAGCTCTTCGTTTCCGGACAATCTTTCAAAGTTTGAAATTATAGTGCCAAGATTTGAGACGAATTTTGAGTTGAGTTTTCTTATTGTGCTGTATTTTTTCCAGAGTTCCGAGATGAAGAAGCCTGATAGAAGCCCAAATAATATGCTAGTCACGGTAAGTGTTAGACTTAGGAGGCTGCCATCCTGCTGGAAAACAGGAAGTAGGTTTGACAGCGGTCAGAAAACTCCCAGACTAACAATAAAAAGAGCCCACGTTCGCTTATTTTTTACAATAAATTTAACACCAGTATAACTTTCTCTAATTCAGCTTTATGAAAATAACTGACTTTATTCCCTGATTTCGGATTCTCCTGGAGGCATCGCTCTTATGATGTAGTCTAGATCAAGGTCGTATCCCGAATCTTTAAACCTTGAGCGTATCTTCTTCGCTATCTCCGACTTCTTGGTGTTGCCGGGTTCAAGCTCTATCATTTCCGGGCAGTTGCCCTCGATCGCGTCCAGAGGACAACACATCGGCACGTATACTCCGTCCTCTATCTCGTATGGTCCTATCGCTGCCCCAACCGATACATTTCTCATGTATTCCCGATCACCTCTTATGATGAACGAACCTTTCTCCCTGTACTCTCCCGACTCCGGGTCCATCGTCACCTGGTCAGGATCCACGCAGTAGACATCGTCCGCACCTATGCCAGCCTTCCATGTCTTTGAAAACGTGACAGCAGCTTTCGCAGCTTCTCTAAGAGTTTCCTCTCCCGCGTCCTGACCTTCCTTGACAACGACAGAGGGAGCGCCGTCAAAGTCAGCGTGGAGATAGATATCATTCTTCTCCATGTGCTTTTTCACCAGCATTTCGTTGGTCTGGACGTCTCTGCCCGCGATCACGAGAAACCCTTCCGAGGAGAAAAACCATCTGTACTTCTCGAACCATTTCTTCTCCCTCTTCTTAGACTTGTCATCCATAACTTCCTCGACCTCTACATCTTGTTCGCCAAGTTCCTCAAGCTGCTTCTCCGTCTCCTCAAGCGCCTGTTCTGCACTATCAATTTTGGCCTCGGACTCCTTCGCCTTGTCGTAGAATTCGGATGCTGTGGCCTCTAGGTCCTGGAAAAGATAGATCTTCAGGTTGCGATCCCCAACATCAACGGAAATGAAATCATCCTGCTCGTTTATCGAGTTCACTCTCTCCGAAAGCTCATTTTCCGCTTCTTCAAGCTTTTCACGTGTCTCGTCCCATCCTAGCTCCTTGATCGCCTCTTCAACCTTTGACTTCACCTCATCCAGCAGCTGGTAGTTCTCATATATAGCCTCCGCGTCACTTCTCTTCTGCTCCGCTGACTTCCTGAGTCCTTTAATCTTCCTCTCCTGCTGTTGTTTCTGCGCCTCAAGACCTTCCTTCTTCTCCCTGTATGCTTCCAGCTTCTTCCTCTCCTCTTCTTTTTGTTCCCTTGTGTAGTAGTACTCGTCCAGCGCCTCCGAGAAAGATTCGAAACTTTCGCTATTCTGGCCCGAGTAGGTCTCAAGTTTGAAAGGAGAGGCTCTGTCCGGGAAGCCGTCCTCATCATAGTAGAGCACCGCTTCCCTCTCCCCCTCGATTATATTCTGTATCTCCAAGTTGAGCTCCTCTCTATCGCTTTCTGAAAGCTCTCCGACCTCTTTCTGCTTCTCAATTCCTGCTCTGGAGCAGATCTCCTCTGCGTAGGTACCACCAAGACTGAGATCCGAGGCGATCCTTCTCACCACTTCTCCTTCTTCCAGGTTTTGGATGTACTCCTCCATTTCTCTGGGATCGGGAGCGGGTTCCGGGTACTCGTAATCTTCTCCAACCAGTATATCTCTATCAGCCCACTCCTCCTGCCTTAACGCACCGATAATCTTTCCATCTTTCACGAGAATAAAGTTGCCCTTGCCGAATATCTCGCAGACAAGCTTAACGTCTCCGCTCTTCAGCTCGAGGATGCGGTCGAATCCTCTCTGCTCCACGGAGTCAATCTTACCCAGGTGCTTCCTCAGCTCCATGCAGAAGCCCGGAGGCCTGGTCGGGTTGTCTCTCTTGTACTTCGTGAGGCAGGCATAGCTGGTCCCGATAAGCAGCCTTTTTTTGCCCTCTCCTCCAACGTAAACCTCTACAGTCAGCTCATCATCCCTCTGGTAGACCTTCTGCACGTGACCTTCCTCAAGCTCCTCAAACTCTTCCATCAGGATCGAGAGGTCGAGACTGGTTATCTCCATGAACTGATCTTCGAACCTCAGCTACAAATACCTATAAAATTTTACAAATATCTGCCAATTATGGGTCAAGGTTCAGAATTTGTTCTACCTGAGAAATATTGTGAAGTAGTGATTGATTACGTGAATAGCCTAGTAGAAACTGATACAAGAAATCTTGAAGAGGAGAGCGACTTGAACAAGGCTAGAAAAAGATTGGAAGAGGTAAAGTTCGGATTGCAAAAGGATGAAGCAAGAAATCTTGAAGAGGGAGATAGCTATAGAGAACTGGTTGAATATGTTGAAAATAATGCGGAAGTCGATGTACCGGATGATTCGGACTTCTTATTAAGGAATGTATGGAGAGCCCTAGAACCGGTATACGAGAGATTAGGTAAAAGAGAAGAGAGCGATGAAGGACAGGCGGAGATCGCTGATTTCTGAAGGTTAAAATGTCTCGATACCTTCCTGCTCCCCCTCCCTACCTTTTTGCTCGTTCTCGAACTGCCTCTTGAACTCATCCACCGACTCAATATCGAAATAATCCAGGAAGTGATCTGTAACATCTAAGATCGCGGTCCTGCCGTCCTTCTCCTTCGACACGAATCCGCGGTTCACAAGCTCCTTGATGTGCTGGTAAGCCCTGTTTCCTCTCACCTCTACTATGTCCGCCTGTTCCACGGGGGAGTTGTAGACGACCAGGCTTAATGTTCTCAACTGTCCTTTATTGAGATCCTGGTGGGGTGCCAGTTGGGAAACATGTTCAAGGTGGTCTTTCTTCACCTTCAGCTCGTATCCCTCAGGTGTCTCCACAAGCTCCAGTCCCCGGTGTTCCTCCTCCAGGTGTTCCTCGAACTCCTCTATTAGCATATCGACGTAACCCATAGATCCCAGATCCAGAATATCGGCGATCTCCTCTTTATCCACCGCTTCCTCCGCCAGGTATAGAGCTGCCTCCAGCCTTGACTTTTTCTCGTCCATGCAGGTGTCTTGGAGACTATAGTTGAAAAAGGGTTAACTCTCTAATTCGCGACCTTTTCATGTTCCTCTGTGGGCCTGACTTCGAGATCTCCAAGCCACTCGTCCTGGATGCACTCCACTTTCTGGTCGGTCTCCAGGTGCAGGACGTGAAGGAATTTTTCGATCCGCTCTTCGCTCTCCTGGTTCTCGACTAGCTGGTCGAATTCAACTTTATCCGAGCTGCTTCCCACAAGATTAGTCAGTCTGGAAAAAAGCGAATTTATCTTCTCGTTAAGCGACTTTTCATCCACTTCCAGGTGATCGTCTATTTCCTGCCTCATCTCCTGCCGCTCCTCCCTCCTCTCCTTGACCTCCATAGCGTCTCCTAGCGCGTCTTTCAGCTCGTCAAGGCTCATACGTCTTTTCGGCTTAGGCTTGACCGGCATCTCCAGCTCCGGACCAGTCTCAAGCTCCGGCAGTTCTTCCTCCTCAACCAGCTCTTCCTCCTCGAAGTCCATCGGATTCTCCTGCTCCTCTTCTTCCCTGACTTCTTCACCCGCTATCGCCAGGGTCTTGAACTTCAGGAGTGCTGAAAGAAGCCTTACCGCTCTGGCAGGAACCTCGAGATTAAAGCTCTCCAGCTCTTCTATATAATTTCTGTAGCGATCCGCGAGAACAGCAATATCAATACTCCGGGGATCCATGTCCGCGGTCAGAACGTCAAGAGTCTCTTTCCACGGCTGCTCCGCGAGTTCAGATATCTCGTAATCTTGCATTTTCCATCATCAATTCCCCTCTGCCCACTGAAAATTTCCTTCTCCCGGTTTTTAACTACTATGGTGGTTGAAAGAAATTCTTTAGAAAAACTTTAATTTAGACTAACTTCGCTCCATGGCTTAACTCTTCCTTTCTCCTTGTCTTCCTGACTTTTTCTTCAACTGATCCAGAACCTCCTGATCTTCCAGAGTTTCTATAGTCGCTCTGACCCTTTCAAACTCCTCCTTCGACATCTCCACGTGATCTTCACTCTCGGTATAATCAATACTGGCAGGCATATCAATTGTTGATAGTCGCTCAGCTTTAAATTCTTGCCTGAATTATCAGACTTCCAGCTCGATGCTTCTCATCTTGGATACTCCGTCCGTCATTGAGACACCGTAGGCTCTCTCTGCGTGTCTCACGGTGATCTCGTTGTGGGAGATAACTATGAACTGGTTGTCGCTGGCGTAATTCTTGAGTAACTCGGAAAGCTTCTTCGAGTTCTTCTTGTCCAGCGCCGCATCAATCTCATCCATTATGTAGAAAGGCGACTTCTCGTACTCCAGGATCGCGAACACGAATGCGATCGCTGTAAGGGTTTTCTCTCCTCCTGAGAGCGCCTGGATAATGTGCGGTTCCTTTCCGGGAGGTTCGGCCCTGATCTTCAGACCTTTCTCAATATCGTCTTCCTCAAGCACCAGTTCAGCGTTTCCACCGCCGAAGAGCTGCTCGAAAATCTTTCCGAAGCTCTCCTGTATCTGCTCCAGGGTCTCCATGAAACACTCTCTCTTCTTCCTGTCGATCTCTTCTATCATGTCCTCTATCTCCAGCTTCTCCTGCCTTACCTCCGAGACTTTCTGCTTGAACTCGTCGAACTCTTCCTTCTTCTGCTTGTACTCTTCTATAGCTCTCATGTTGACCGGTCCCATCGAGTTCTGCTTCCTCAGCACTTTCTTCTTCTTTTTCTTCAGGTCCTCGGGAGAAGAATCCAGTCCCGTCATCTCATCCTCGTCGATATCATAGTCCTCGAGATCATCCTTCACGTTTTCAAGTTCTGCCTTGAGATTTGCCTTCTTTGAGCCCGAGTCCTCGACCTTTGTCTCCAGCCTCTGCTTCTCAGAATATTTCTCCTGCCTTTCCTCCCTCATCTCTTTCAGCTGGTCTCTCAGTTCCTGCTTCTCCTCTCTGAGCTCGTCGTCGCTCTCCTCTTCATCCTCTTTCCTCTGCTTCATCTCCTTGAGCTCGGCTATATCCTTTTGGAGGTCTTCGATCTCCTCCTCGATCTCCTTTTTCTCCTCTCTTTTCTTCTCGGGATCCAGGTTCTGCGATAACTTCTTGCTCTTTTTCTTCCTGGTCTTCTTCTTTCCTCCGGTCATCGATCCTCCTCTCGACATCACATCACCATCAAGAGTCACGACCCGGACACCGTCGATATTCTTTACGGAGTCCAGGTCCTCAGCGATCAGCGTGTCGGAGAACACGTGATTTACAGCTTTCTCGTAGCGCTCATCGTAGTTCACCAGCTCCGTCGCGTAATCTATTACTCCCTTCTTTTTCTTCGCCATCTGCGACTTCGCAGACTTGGAGCGATCCTTGATCTTGTCCAGCGGGAGCATCCTCGCTCTTCCGATACCCTCTCTCTTAAGATAATTTATGCACTCCATCGCCACGTCCTTATCCTCAACCACGACATCGTTCATGTGGCCTCCAGCCGCTGTCTCGATCGCCACGCCGTATCTCTCATCCGCCGAGATCAGGTCCTGGAACGCCCCGTGTACGCCATCCTTCCCAAGCGAGATAACGGAGTCGACTGCCTTAGAGCCAGTCTTGTTCCTCGACTGCATCTTCTCAAGGTCTTCAATCGTCTCCTCCAGCTCTTCAATCCTCTCCCGCTTGTTCTCGATCTTCCCCTTCTTCTTCTCTATACGGGTCTCCAGATGCTGAATATCTGAGTCTCCACCCATCTTGTCCTCAATCTCCTCAATCCTGTCCTGCTTCTTCTCAATCTCCTCGTCGAGTTCTTCCAGCTCCTCCTCCAGCTCTTCGATCCTGTCCTCCTTCTCCGCTGTATCAGTATTTATGTTGGCGAGCTGGTTGGAGAGCGCTCTCTTCCGAACCTCGAGCCGGGAGGCCTCCAGCTTCTCTTTCCTCTCCTCCAGCTCCCGGTACTTCAAAGCGAGCTCCTTCTCCTCCTTCAGCTTTTCAAGGTGGCTCTTCTTCTGGTTCAGCTTTATCTGCTGCTCCTGGAGCTTTTCCTCGACCTCCTCAAGTTCTTCTTCCGCCTCTTCCTTCTCCGAGTCGAACTTCGCGACTCCTGAAAGTTCATCAATTACCTTTCTCCTCTCGACGTTGCTCTGCTCGACTATCTCTGTCACCTTTCCCTGCCTCACGAAGTGGAATCCATCAGGGTCTATGTTGGCTTTCTCCGCAATATCATCTATTTTTCCCTTCTTGCAGTTCGAGCCCTGGAACTTGTAGATTGAGCTGCCTGCTCTCGTTACTTTTCTGGATACAACCACTTCTTCTGCCTCTTCTTCCTCTTCCAGGAACTCGTCGAATATCCCTGAAGAGTTGTCGAGATATACGTCAACCTTGGCGTGATCCGCTTCCTTGCGATCCTCTGCACCGTTGAAGATCAGCTGAGTGAGCTTCTCGGCTCTCAAACTGCTTGATCTCCGCCCGAAGACAAAGCTAATGGCGTCCAGGAGGTTGCTGTTGTGGACGAATATATTGTTCGCGACAAAGTTGTGTCCTACGCCAATATTCAGGTCGTATACCCAATCATCTTGAGCTTCTATCTTTTCTACACTTTCTATCTCATCCCAGTAGATGTCAGAGTTTGCGAGTTTTCTAATCTGTTCTATCTCTTCGGTTTCCTCTTCCGAGAATAGCTCTGCAACTTCTCTCAGCCCTTCTCTCGTTGTCAGAGAATTCTCACTGTAGTAAGCAGAAAGTTTTGGAACTTCTTCTTTAAGCGATCTGGAATATGGGCTGATATTGCTATCATCAACTGTTTTCTTGACCAGTCCATTTGCCTCTATCAAGTCGATATTGGTATTATTCTTTCTCTGGGAGAGTTGCTCGAGATCCTTCTGCTTTCTCTCGATGGGTATATTCAATTTGTTTGCCAGTTTCTCTGCTTCCTTTCCTGAAACCCTCAGATCATAGTATGTGCCTGATGTTCCTGTATTTGTGGCTGTCTTTACTCTCTCTTTGATCCTGGAGTTTACTCCTATCCTCAGCATCAAACCCTGGAGATCTTCCGCCAGCTTCCTGCTTTTCGTCGTTACAGTAGCTGCACAGTGTGAAACATCTCCATCTCCCGAGAAGATTCCCTCCAGTAGAGCCTCTATTTCTTTCTGGCCCGATTTTTTCTTGTAAAATTCAGCTATCTCTTTAGCTCCAGATCCCTCGCTAAGTCCAAATTTCTCCATTATCTTCTTTGCGGCCTTTCTGAAAACAATCACATCCCAGCAGTTTGCATTGTATTCCTTTCTTTCAGCTTCTACGCCTAATTCGGAATCAACCAGGGATATATAATCTTGAATAACTTTCTCGTTGCCGTTTGTAAACCATAATTGCTCTGAATCCTCAGCTACCCTTCCCTCTGCCAGCAGGTAACCCAGCATTCTTGAGAATTCTGGGGTATTCTTCCAGGGTATCCTGGTTTCCTCGCTCCTGGTCTTCGATGTTACGGTTTTCAGCTGCTGAGCTACTTCTTCATCGCTCATTCCCGAATGCCGTAGAATCTTGACAATGCTCGAGAACCTGCACGACTGCTCATCCCTTATACATCTGAGAGTATTGTAACTGACACCTACTTCACTGGCAAGTTCTTTCCAAGTCGCACCCTTCTCCTCTTTCATACCGTAAATCAGATTCTCGAACTGTTCCCTATAGGGCACATAGAGAGTTTCTTCTTCCTCAATCATGTCCAGGAGTTCAGTGAATATTTTTTCTCCTCCATTTTCCGCCTTCAGCTTTCTCGGAACAGCTATTCTTTCACCTTCTTCCACTTCCGAAGAATCAACTGCAACTACTTCGCCATCAACAAGCTTGAACAGCGGGTGATCGTCTGTAGCCTTTATCTTTCGGCCTGAATGCGTCTTAATCTCTCTTAATTCTTCTGGAGCCTCCCTCTTGGCACATGCGAGTACTTCCCTCTCCTCTGATTTCAGAGTTCTCGGATTCAGGCTCTCTACTTTCACGTCTGTAGAATAGGATAGATACCCATCATCAATCTCCTCTACCTGATCGCTCTCTATTGAATCCTCTACGATTTCTCTTATCGGTCTGTATTCTCCATCAGAGGTCAGCACCTCTGTATCTCCGGTAACGCACTTTCCGTTACCGTTTTCTCCGACAATAGCTGTCAATCCCTCGAACAGCGGTATCGCGGTATTCTGCTGGAAAGACTTGAAACCCTTGCAGGTGACCTTGTTGATCTTGGTGTCGAGTTCCTGCTCTTCCCTCTCTTTTTCCTGCTGGACAGCCTCTGGCATTGTAAAAACCTTCCTCAGGCCTCAATAAAAAGACTTGGATGGAGAATTGTAATACATAAAACAGATTTAATCTATTATATCAAATAATTGTACTACAATTTAGGGAAAAAATTGGCATTTATGGTTAAAAAATTGGCATATAGGGTTAATTTGTATTACAGTAAATTAAAGAATAATAGTGAAGAAGCCTATGGCATCAGCCTGTCGGGTGTCCTCGGGAACAGGATCGCCTCCTGGATGTTGTCAAGGTCGGCTATCTGCTTCACCAGGCGGTCGATTCCGAGTCCGTATCCCCCGTGAGGAGGCATCCCAAACTTGAAGGACTCGATATAAAATGAAAGGTCTTCCGGATCTATTCCCTCTTCCTCGATGCCGTCCATCAGCCGATCGATATCGTGCTCTCTCTGTCCTCCTGATGCAAGCTCCAGACCCCTGTAGATCATGTCGAACCTCCTTGACTGGTAATCGTCTTTTTCCCTCGCCTCGCCGTAGTAGAACTTCTCCTGCGGATAACCGATCACGAAGAACGCTGGATGTCCTTTCTCCTCAAAGTATTCGCCCAGAAGCTTCTCTCCCTCGGTATCCAGATCATTTTCATCTTCAGGGACATGGTCGAACTCTTCCTTCAGGATTCTCTTGGCCTCCTCGAACTTTATCCTCGGGAAGTCTTCCTCCGGGACTTCAAGCTCTATGTCAAGTATGTCGAGGTCGTCGGCCGCTCTCCCCCTGACTTCTTTGACAGTGTGCCTCAGCGATTCCTCCAGCACATCCATCACGTCGTGCTGGTCTTCTATAAATGCGATTTCCACGTCGAACATTGATATTTCAGAGACGTGTCGAGAGGTGGCGAACTCTTCCGCCCTGAAAGCCTTCCCTATCTCGTATACCTTGTCGAATCCCGCCGCCATCAGCATCTGCTTGTAGAGCTGCGGTGACTGGGAGAGGAAAGCCTCGTCATCGTAGTAGATTATAGGGAAAAGCTCCGCTCCTCCCTCGGCTCCCATCTTCGCGATTGTCGGTGTCTGGATGTTGATGTAGTCGTTCTTCTCGAACCATTCCTCCATCGCCTCTATTATGTGCGACTTAAGCGAGAATATTGAATGAACCTCCGGCTGTCTAAGGTCCATGAAGCGGTTGTCGAGTCTCGTGGAAAGATCGGAGTTAATCTTCTCCGAGACATCCATAGGAAGCGGTGACTCTGCTTCTCCGATGATCTGCATTTCCTCTGGAACAATTTCACGGTCTCCCGGCGCCTGGTCGTTCTTCTTGACCTCTCCCTTCACCTGTATTACGTCTTCCTTGCCGACTTCCTGCGCCTCATCGAACAGCTCTTCATCCTCATCTTGCTTGAAAACAACCTGTACGCTTCCCTCTCTATCCCTCAAAACTATGAAGCTTATACCCCCAAGATCCCTGATCTCGTGCGCCCATCCTGCCACAGCGACTTTTTCTCCTTCTTGGTCCGGGGTGATGTCATGTGTATAAACTCTTTCCAGCATATCAACCAACAGCATAAGACTAGGCTGGAAATCTTTTAATTACTTCCAGGAATTCTTTACTCCACTATCACGGTTCCAGAGTGAGAATCGAACCTGTGGTTGTGGTAACCGAACTCTCCTGTCTTCTCAAACTCGAACTCGTATTCGTCTCCTACCGAGCATTGATCGAAGGTATCGCTCTCGCCGCCTTCGCAGTGCTCTCTCAGTGATGTACCATCGTACTTTCTGTGAGTCGGATGCATATCTGAACCAACCCACATCGATCTTGAACTTTCATCTATCCATTTCACAGTCTCTCCCTGCTCAATAGTGATCTGTCGTGGCATGAACCCTGAATCAGTGTACCT
Source organism: Candidatus Nanohaloarchaea archaeon (assembly GCA_042218075.1). Classification (GTDB taxonomy): domain Archaea; phylum Nanohalarchaeota; class Nanosalinia; order Nanosalinales; family Nanosalinaceae; genus SW-4-43-9. The sequence continues at coordinate 6,251 of JBDGRK010000026.1, read as the reverse complement.
GACAACATTGTCTTCTCCACTGGAGGATTCCTCGGCGGCTTCCGATTCACTCTCGAACTCCTGCTGCGATGGAACCTTCACCTGCTTCTGAATAGATTCAAGCTCCTCTCCATCAAGAACAAATCTCGCGCTTACGTTGTAGCTTCCATTACCAAGCCTTTCCCTTCTCTCAAGCCTGTAATCGCTGACTACCTGTGCTGCACGTCCTTCCGGAGAGTTCAGGCGGAGATCAAATTCGACCGGCGATCCGTTCCCATCAAAGCTCGTCTCATACGTGTATCCGGCTGTGAAGGCGGTGTACTCAGCTTTTGCTTTCACTTCGTTTCCTTCGACTTCAAGCGAAAGCTCCGAACTGCCTACATCTTCTGAATCGCCCGATTCCTGCCTGAATCTTTCTCCCCCGGATCTCTGTCTCTTCTCTACGTCCCTTCCGTTCTCTCTAGCCTTCTGTTTCAGCTCTTTTAAAACCTCTCTCCTCTGCTGCCTGTACTCCCTTATGATCTCCAGCCTCTCCTCCATTGATTCAGCGTTCCTGAGTTCTTCGGCCTGTTCCTGGCCGAGTTTCGATAGCTCATCGGAGGCTTGCCTGAAGTCTTCCCTGTCTTGCTCCACTTTTTCCCGTATTTCTTTTCGTGACATCGACCTGAACTCTTCAGACCTTGCGGTGGAGTGTGCCCTCGTCGCAAGCTTCCTGGCCTCGAAGTAGTCGCCATCCCTGTAAGCATCTCTCGCGTCCTGAAGCAGTTCCCTGGCGTTTTCCGAGCTGTTTTGATCTACAGAACTTTTCGCTCTCTCTATAGATTTATTTGCGGCCTTCTTCAGTCCGGGTGATGTTTTTGCGTTCTGCCTCCACTCTGAAAGCTCTTGATCCTGTTCCCTGGACCATTCTTCGGCCTCTCGCCCCGTCAAGTTGGCGGATACCTTTGAAGGTTCTCCAGGTATCAGCACAGCTTGCTTATCAGTCTCCTGTCTCAGACTCTCAGCTATCCGGGCGGCCAGATCAGCCTGACCTGTAACATATAGTTTGTCATTCTCGCTCTGCCGGGCCGCGGTGACTGCCTCTGACACTTCATCTTCTCTCTGTACTATAAAAGTGCTGCCTCTTGAGGCCGCAGCCGATAAAGCCTGCCTGAACTCCGGTGCCGCCACGAAAACCTTTGTATTATTTTGATCTTCTTCCGCCAGGGAATCAAGAGATTCAATATTTACTTCCTTCACACCGATCTCTTTCAGGTCCTGTGTCACATTTACTGAGTTCGTGGAGTATACCTCTACTTCGGTCGCGCCAAGTCTTTCGATTTCCGTCAGTGCAGTAGCTGAAAGGGTTCCCGGTTTGGAAATAATCAGTGGATTCTCATCAGATTCGTGAGAAGCCCGTGCCAGCGCCCTGTAGGAATCCATGGATTCAAGCGGATACTGGACTAAAGTTGCTTCCTTGCTCCCGGTCCAGAAGTATCCTGAAACCTCTGAAGAGGTTCCTACCTGCGTTGTTCCCCATAGCCTGGTAGTGGTGTTTACCTCTGAATCTATATCCTGCTCCACTGACTCGCTCACAACGCTGGGCCCTCCAATTATTACAGCTTCCTCCACGTCAAGTTCTGAAAGGGTTTCGGATGCTTCGCTAGGCAGAGAATTCTTCTCGGTCAGTATTGTAGGCGCTCCAAGCTTTTCCGATACCGGGTTTGCCAGGAAGGTATCAGGGTAGTTTGCTGTGGAGGTAACTAAAACAGTGTCCAGGTTCGTGTTTTCAGCTGACTGTGCGGTTCCCACGCTTGCGGTCATTAAAAGTGCGGTTCCAAGAAGCAGAAGTTTGAACTTCATGTGTTAACTCTGTTTCTATTTCTTATTAAGGATTTCTGCCGAAGTGTGAAACTTTTAGTTTTATGCTTTGAATTTTGATTTATGGTTCTTAATAAGGAAGAACTCAGGAAAGAGATAGAGGAAAACGGTTTAATACAGAACTACCCGCACCTGGAGACGCAGCTGACTCCCCAGGGATTCGACCTTACCGCTGGAGAGATACACGAGTACATGGGTAGTGGAAAGCTCGACTTTTCTAACTCCGAGAGGGAGATACCGGATTCAGAGCCGATAGAGCCAGTAAAGAAGAGTGAGAGCGATGAATATGGCTGGTGGAAGCTGGAACAGGGAGCCTACAAGGTGGTTATGAACGAGAAGGTAGACATTCCCGAAGATCTCGTTGCCTTCGCGTTTCCGCGTTCATCGCTCTTGAGGATGGGTTGCTCCGTCGAAAACGCGGTATGGGACTCGGGATACACCGGGACAGGCAGCTTCATGCTGGTAGTTGAGAATCCTGAAGGAGTGGAGATAAAACAGAATGCGAGGATCAACCAGCTTGTTTTCCACAGGATAGAGGAGACGGAAAGATATTCCGGGAGATACCACGAGGGAGAGGTCTAGAATCTGCTTGAATGATGAGGAAAGTAAAGTCTGAGCGGGAAACCGCGGTGATGACAACTGAACACCTCTGACTCTTTTCCTCGAGAAAGTATTTTTAATAGGGGCTCTGATCAATTTAAAATCAGGAAGATGCCATCGGAAGAAGACCAACTCTACGTCAGGGTGGACGGCTACAGGATTCTGTTAGAGGACCTTGAAGCCATCAGGCAGATTATTGAGAATATTAGAGAGGCGTCGGAAGTTCTCGAACAGGTCAGGGATGTAAAGGAGAAATCGATCGAGACCGTCTACGAGAATATTGACAGGCTTAACGAAAAGCTGGAGGATGTAGAGGTCGAGATGCCGGAAGTAGAGGATATGCAGCAGGTATCCTACGAGAGAGAGGAACCGCAGAGAAACGAACTTGATGATTCTGTGAATGAGCTCCACTCCGAGCTAGAGAATTTACAGGAAGAGTTAAGCGATCTCGGGCAGTAGCTCCTGGTTCTACTTTATTTATAGATTCAGCATAACTTTCTCTGGTATAGATGTCTGCAGCTTTATCAAACCAAGATTCAGACGTTTCAGACGCGGAATCGATGCTCGAAGAGGCCAACCATAGATTCCAGAGGATGCTGGATACGACTCTGGAAGAGGAAGATACCACATTTAATGTATTAAGATCGGCTGAATCTCTGTCCGATGATTTCCCCTTGGAATACCGGGGAAAAGGAAGCCGGAGAATTGCTTTCGATATTGACGAAGAGGTTCTAGGTAGGCAAGCCGTTGTAAAGTTTCCCAGAGGTCTTGAAAAAAGGGAATTCAACAGGAGCGAAGCCCAGACCTGGCAACATTTTCGCTCTCAAGAGGGTTACCGGGAAGATATACTTGCGGAAGTGATATCTCTGGGTAAAGGCGGAAGGTTTCTGGTTCAGGAAGAGGTCGCTGCCAAGCAGGCGTACAGGCATTATCTGGAGGATGGAGTTCTTAAGAGCGACTGGAGTCCGGGTTCCTTCTTAACATCAAGGTTGGCACTTACTCAAGTCAAAAACGAATTGGCAGCGTATGATCTGAACCCTTCTGATCTAGATTCTTCCGCTGTGGGATTTGAGAAAGGCAACTATCTTCAACCTAAAGTTTACGACTATCACTGGATGCCTCCCTGATTCAAACCTACTGTATTGAATACTTGCCGGGGAAAGGACTAGAATTCGAAAATCGGAGATTTTCTGTAATCAAATCTCCTGAATGCCGGGGCGGAGATTTGAACTCCGGAACCCCTGCGGGAACGGATATCAAAATGTAAAAACTACCAGCTTCGTTTCGACGAAGCGGGAAGTATCTTGAGTCCGTCGCCTTTGACCACTCGAAAACCATGCGGTTTTCTGTGACCCACAACTTTCGAGCGAAAGTTGTTTGAGCAGCGGTTCTTCCGAACGCTGCGCCCCAAAGCTCATCGAGCTTTGGCCACTTGGCTACCCCGGCTCTAGTAGGTATTATAAACCGGTGTCTCCAAATTTATTTTAAGGTGGTATCATGGTTCTGGAACTCACCACACAGTACGCGGCTCTCGGGCTTGCAACGTTCAGAATTATTCTAGGTTCTGTCTTCGTAAAACACGCAGTTCCGAAGCTGGAGGACCCGGAATCCACCAGGGAATTCTTCAAGAGCGTGGGTCTACCTGATTCAGTATTTCTAGTGTATCTGGCTCTTGCGATCGAGATTGTACTGGGAACGATGCTGGCTATAGGTCTGTACACACAGCTTGCGGCGTTATTCCTGACAGCCTTCATGGTCTTCGTGACTTATATTGCGATAGTAAAGATGGACAAGGGCTTCGAAGGTGGTTACGAGGTAGACTTGCTGCTGCTGGGAGCCTGCTTCATGTACTACCTTAATGGCGCGGGCAAGTACGCGGTTGACGCCCTTCTCTAGTAGTAGCTGGAGAAAAACCCGGAGAAGAACGATGCGAACCCGACTGCGATCATTGCCCAGGTAAGTTCCGGGTTGGGTACAACCATGCTGACGAGGTAAGTAAAAATCAGCGCGATAGCCGAACTCAACAATCCATTCTTGATTGCCTCTTTCTGTTCCATATCAAAGTTTGGAGGCGGCGTATTTTAAAATCATTCCAGAAGCTCAGTCTTCCTTACTTCCAGTTCCCTGAAAGGATAGATATCGTTTACCTCATCCCTCAGCTCCTGCTGTAGTTCGTCCATAAAAATCTGCTCCATCAGCTGGTTGTAATCGTTCTCGGAAGTTCTCTCATCAATTATCTCTGTAATCCGGTTTCTCACAGCCTTGAGTGTCTGGGTCGATGTCTTCTTGACGGTTGCTCCCACGATCTTTATTCTAACTTTTCTCCCGTCCGCGGTTTCGAAGTCCTCAACCAGATCAAGCCTGTTGCTTCTCTTCCTGATCATCCTTGAAACGTACTCGGAGGAACACTCCATACCGTTGATCTCCGAGAAGGCCTTGTTTCCCTCTACATCTGTAACCTTCAGCTCCACGTCAACATAATACTTCTCCGAGCCATCCATTAATTCGGTCAGGTTCTCGCTGACAGTCCTGCCGACGACCTGCGAATCCTTCTCTGCGGGGGTCTCTGAAACAGAGTCCTCGTCGAAGACGTCGGGAATCTGGATCTCGTACCAGTTTTTCTGGATCACAGCCTTGGCCATACCCGGAAAAGAGGCTCAAAACTTTATAAACAGTTTCCGCCGGATCGGTTGGCATGAAGCTTGAATTCTTCGATGGAGAAAAGCACTCCGATTACTGGGAAAACTTCGTAAAATACGCCCGGGAGCCGAATGAGGAGCAGCAAGAGTTTTTTGGCGAGCTGATACCTGAAATAGTAGGAAAAATTGAAGATTTGACCGGAATATCCGCAGATTTCACTCTATACTTCGCTTCAACCGATGAAACAGAGATACAGGAAGGAGCGACAGTAAACCAGTACGTTCACGGTCACTCATTCGCTGGATGGACAGGACCAGGCATAGACGTTGTAATGCTTAGAGCCGTTAGAGGTAGAGAAAACTGGAGAGAGTGCCTTGTCAACATGATCGCCCATGAAATGGCTCACCTGGATTTCTACAGAAGCATAGAGGATAGAGAGTTTGACTGGAAGAAGAACTGGTTCCAGATGGTATTCGAGGGACATGCCATGAATACTGCGGAGAAGGTCACTGGAAAGCTTGGAATAGACTGGGAACCGCACTACAGGTCGGACAATCCGCCTGAAATAGATTCTGAAGCTGTGAGAGCGAAGTTTGACGAGGAAAGAGTTCCCGGTCCTGAGAGCCTGTTCCAGAGAGGAGGCAATAATTGCGAGGATGCGGAAGGATACAATCTTTCCTATCTACTCGTAAAAGATATTCTGGAGAGGCTTGATATCAAACTCAAGGAACTTCCGGAACTTGACCAGGATCAGATGAGGGATGAAGTAGTCCGATCTTTCCACTATATCTATGCCTGAGCCTTTATCTGGTTGCTCACTTTCTCAATGAACTCTTCCTTCCTGTCTCTCGGGAACTTGGCGCCCGCTGCCACACTGTGTCCTCCGCCCTCTCCCTCCACCTCTTCACAGACTTGCTCCATTACCTCTCCAAGATTCAGGCCGTTCTCCACCGCCTCCTTCGTCGCCCGGCAAGATGCCTTGATCTTGTCTTTATCGGATTCAGCTACTCCAAGTATCGCCGGAACATCTGAAAAGAAACCGTTGCTCATGCTTATCGTTGTTACAGTGCCTATGAAATCGTCGCCGATACTGCTTCCTCCATCGATCACTCCTATGCCGTTCTCGTATACAACCGAGCTGTCATCCCTGTTATCCTCAACATATCCAAGTG
>JBDGRK010000025.1:0-8417 GCA_042218075.1 Candidatus Nanohaloarchaea archaeon | reverse complement strand
CTTTTCCAGCTTTTCTTCCCCTGGCTTCTTGTCCTGGCTGTTACCTACGGGGTACTGGACAAGTTCGACTACTTTGAAGAGGACACGATAAACGCTGTGGTGTCGATAGCCGTCTCGTTTATCGCTATCGGAGGCATAATGCTTTTCGTACCGGAGAACACATTCCCGCAGTTCGCCGCTGCTATAGCATTTTCCGTGTTCGGCTTCATCGGACTCCTGGTCTTGATGGCTCTCGCGGGCTACAACCTGGATGAGATGGAGGGAGATTCAAAGATAGGGAAAGCGGCAATAGGCCTGATGGTTCTGATATTTATCGGAATAGCCATGTACCAGTTCAATATCTTTGGCCAGGCCCTGGGGATGATCAACCTGAATAATGATCTAGTGATGCAGATAATCTACCTTCTATTCCTGCTGCTCGTAATTGGCGCGGTTACAGGCGGAGGGGGCGACGGGGAAGATTGATTTCACCAGTCCTCCATGTCCATGTCCTCGATGTCGTCCTCTGAAACATCTGACTCGGTCTCAATCCCTCTCTCCTGCTTGATCTCCTGTACAAGGTTGGTGAGATCCCTGACATTGTCCACTAGTGAGGGCAGCACCTGCTGGAAAGCCTTTTCCAGCCCTCCTATACGTGACTGGTACTGGTTGATGTCTTCCTCAAGGTCGTCCATCTTCTGGATAAACTCAGTCTGGTCTTCATCGTCTCTTATCTCCAGCTCTTCCACCCTGTCCTCCAGATCGTTGAGTTTCTGCTTGATATCGTCTATCTCCGAGTAAGCGTTTTCAAACTCTTTTTCAACATCCTCAAAGTTCTCCGCCACTATGGTCTCGACCATTTCCTCAACATTTCCGGATCGCCCCATACCCTGATCCATTTCGGCTGCCTGCTGAGGAGAGCCCATAGGGTTTTGAGGCTGCTGATCCTGCTTTATGGGTTCTTTTTCATTCATGCTATCATCGTTTCCGTAACCTTCGTCCATAGGACTCACATTTTCATTCGATCCCTGGTAGGGTGTCATCGGTTCTGGACCTCCCTGTTCGGAAGTCGCGGAGGACTTGACCGCCTGGTTTATAGCGTCCTGTATCTCGTCCATGGAGTACTGTCCCTGGAGTTCCTGTCGAACCTCTTCCTCCGAGTATCCCTGTGAAAACATGTCTTCAACGGTTCTCTGCAGACCTCCGCCCAGGCTCTCCATACCTGAATCCTGGTCCATTCCCTGTGAGAAGTCTCCTCCGATATCTGATCCAGATTCCTGCTGATCTTCGTTGTCGCGGAGTCTTCCAAATAATTGGAACTTCATGGGTGATCATCTCTTTATTCAAAGACGTTATCCTTTTCTTCCTTTTCCAGCCTTTTTATCTTTCTGTCAACCATCCTCTCAATTTCTTCCTCACCGAGCGACTCTCCGTCTTCTATCATCTCCTTCACTTCTTTTTTGGTGGCGAAAGAAGACTTGATAGGGTTCATGAGGTCCATGTAGTTTTCAACTTCTTCAAGTTCATTTTCAGTAATGAAGTCTTTCTTTTCCCTATTTATTTCCTTAATATCGACCTCAAGGTTGGCAATCCTGTCCCTCACGTCCTCAAGATCGTCCTCAAGCTCCTTTATGTCGTCCTGCAGGTCTCCGGTTTTCTCGAGCAGCGAATCATCTATAGTATTGACTCTTGCTGTCAGATTCCTGACCTTTTCCTCCAGGTCCCGGATCCTCCGGTTAAAATCGTTTACCCTGTTTACAATCCTGTTGAGCAGATCCTGCTGTGGCACATCTTTTATTCAAGTGAGCCCCGAATAATAATGCTGGGCATGGATCGAAATAAAGACGTATTCGACTATGAGTATGACGATGAGACCGGTACTATAGAGGTAAACATGCTTGGATCGGTATACGGAGCTTCCATCGAAGACTATCCTGAGGTCATGTCCAGAGTGGTAAATATTCTCCAGGAGGTGCCTGATGCTTCCTCCGTTGTGCTTTCAGAATCCAGAGACTACGAGTACGGCGAGGACCAGGTGAAGATGCTCAAAGATATCTCGGAGGCGATTAGAGATATTTCCTCCCAGGGATACCTATCGGAGAGCATCAGGACCGACAAGTGCGAGAGCCTCTACCAGGAACACCTACCGCAGGTGCAGAGGATAGTAGTGGACCAGATGAGAAAGGATCCTGTGGGAGCTTATGTAGAGCTGAAGAGGAAGCAGAGGCACATGAAGCAGCAGATGGATGAGGCTTATCCCCAGCAGAAGCGGTGCATGAAGTACTTCATACAGGACGTTGTCAATCCCGTGAGGGAAAAAATGGAGGAGTGCGAGATGATCGAGATGGCAATGGGGGAGGAGATGATCACCGGACACCACGTGGGAGATCGAGAGGTCTACAGGGAGTTCTTCCACCCGCTCGTTCGACCCAACTTCATGCTTACCAAGTTCATGTCGCTTCCCCCCGAGAGAGGGGAGGAGATCGACCGCTACAAGCTGGATAACGATGTCGAGGTATCGGTGTACGAGGTGCCTGACCAGGTGCAGCCCGTCTACCATGTGAATCCTCCGGAGTTTAACCTCTCCGAGGAGAAGTACAGGCTTTTAGATGCTGCGAGACGTTTCCTCGCCTCTCACCAGCCAGAGTCAGGAGAGTTCGCGAGACCGGAGAGGATGAGACAGGTGTTCCAGAATATTGGAAGGGATATGATCCGGGATATAGCGCAGCAGATGGATGTGAGAGTTTCGGGAGAGGAGATGGAGCAGCTTGCCTCCATACTGAACCGCTACACTTCAGGATTAGGAGTTTTAGAGATCCTTCTTTCGGATCCCAAGATACAGGACGTGTTCATCAACTCTCCTATAGGCAATGCCCCGATATTCGTAAAGCACCAGGAGTACGAGGAGTGCGAGACCAACCTGATCCCTACGAAGGAAGAGGCGGAGGGATGGGCCACCAGGTTCAGGATCCAGTCTGGGAGACCCCTGGACGAGGCAAACCCAGTTCTCGACACGGATACAGAGGTGCCGGGGGGAAGGGCGAGAGTCGCGATAATACAGGAAAACCTTTCCCCGGAGGGACTGGCGTTCGCCTTCAGGAGGCACAGGTCCAAGGCCTGGACCCTTCCCCTGTTCATAAAGAGCGACTTCATAAACCCGCTGGGCGCGGGACTGTTGAGCTTTATAGTCGACGGCAACCGCTCGGTGCTGTTCGCAGGAACAAGAGGAGCGGGTAAAACTTCCTTGCTATCCGCTTCAATGCTTGAACTGCTCAAAAAGGAGAGAATAGTGACGGTAGAGGACAGCGTCACGGGCGATACTCCGATTCTTTACAGGAAAGATGGAGAAGTTAAATACGGGGAAATTGGTGAAATGGTGGATGGGCTGCTTGAACGTAAGGATTCTGTAGAAGAGAGAGGAAGAGAGATACTCAGGGGGAATCCGGAGGGGATAGAGGTTCTATCGATGAGTGAGGACGGAGAGCTGAAGTGGAGTGAATCAAAGCTTTTCATGGCGCATGATGTAGAAAAGCCTATTTACGAAGTTGAGACCAGAACAGGCCGAGAAATCAAGGTTACGGGGGATCACTCTCTTTTCGGCATGTCGGAGGATTTCAAAATGAGAGAAGTGAAGCCGAAAAATCTTGAAGAGGGAGATCACGTAGTCACGCCCAGGGAGCTGGAAGTACCGGAGCAGGAGAAAGAGGTAAATCTGATAGATAGAGCGGCTGAACTCGACGGTTATTTCAGAGGTGATCTAGATCTTGATGATTCCAGAAACAGGTTGAAGGACCTTGCGGAAGAGTATGACTATTCGGAACATACTGTCAACTACTGGATCAGGGAGGATATAATCCCTGCAAAGGTACTGGCCGAACTTGATGAGGAATTTGGATCAGGAGATTTAATCTACAAGCATAAGAGGCAGTCATCGGAACTTCCCGCCGGAATCGAGCTTGATGAAAAAATGATGGAATTCTTCGGTTTGTGGATGGCGGATGGCTGTTACGATAACAGGAGCGTTCTGGTTACGGTATCTGATGAAGAATGCAGGAGAGTTGTGAGACAGGTTTTCGAGAGATTTGGTCTGCCGGTCAAAATACATTCGGACGAGCACACTCTTGTGGCCAATTCTCAACCTCTGAAGGAGGTTATGAAATTATTCGGTTTTGAGGGAGACGCATACTCTAAGAGAGTGCCGGAATGGATATTTTCTGCAGAAGAGAACCAGAGACACGCCTTCTTGAGAGGTCTCTACAGCGGCGATGGTTACTCGACCGAGGACGAGATAGGTATAGATCTAATAAATGAGGATTTGATAGAGGATGTCCAGACCCTTCTCCTGATTGATGGTATACGTGGAAGGGCTCGTGATTCTGGAAAAATGCGCTCGATGAGGATCAGTGATCTGAAAGGTCTGGAAAAGTTCAAGAATAAGATCGGATTCCTTCAGGATCACAAGTCAGGTAGAATTGACCTGGAGAATAAAGAGTCAACTCACGATACGACCGATATAATACCTCTGCCGAGAGATTTCAAGAAAAAGATCTGCGATCAAACAAGACTGAGGGCGAATGATTACGTTGGAAGAGATAACAGCATCGGGAGGAGAAAACTCAAGCAGGTATCTGAAATATCGAGGAAAAAGATAGTTGACAGGATTTCACACCTAGCCGACTCCGATATCTTCTGGGACCAGGTTAAATCGATCGAGAAAGTTTCAGAACAGGAGAGAGTATACGATATCTCAGTTCCCGGAGATGAAAACTTTGTAGCCGGGAATATCCTTGCCCATAACACTCTCGAACTTCCCATTCGCCAGATGAAGGATCTGGGCTTCAATATTGAATCAATGAAGTCTCGCTCTGTAATAACTGAGGTGGAGAACGAACTTCCCGCAGAAGAGGCAATCAGGACTTCTCTACGGCTTGGAGACTCTGCACTGGTTATAGGAGAGGTCAGGTCGGATGAGGCCAAGACTCTCTACGAGGCTATGCGTGTTGGAGCGGTGGCGAACTTTGTGGGCGGAACTATCCACGGAGAGTCGGCTTACTCCGTTTTCGATCGAGTTGTAAACGATCTCAACGTCCCGAGAACATCGTTCAAGGCAACGGACATAATCGTAAGCGTCAACAAGATCGAAAGTCCCTCAGGGCTTGACACGTACAGGAGGGTTACAGGAATAACAGAGGTCAGGAAGGAGTGGACCGATGATCCGCAGGAGGAAGGAGCCTTTGTGGACCTGATGAGGTATGATTCCAATGAGGATGAGCTTGTGCCAACTGACACTCTCAAGAATGGAGAGTCCGACATCCTGAACAGGATCGCTGAGAATACTTCAGGCTGGAAAAACGACTGGGAGGCGGTCTGGAACAACATCAAGCTGAGGCAGAGGATCAAGAAGGCAATAGTGGAAAAGGCAGATGAGACAGGGAATGATGATCTCCTGGAGGCAGAGTTCACGGTCAGGGCAAACCAGCGATTCCACATCCTTGCGAACAGGGTGGAGGAAGAGTACGGCAACCAGGATCCGGAGAGGATTTACGCGAGGTGGGAGGAGTGGCTCGACCAGCAGGTGGGTTAGATGGACGAGGATAGGAAGCAGAAACTTAAGGAGATTGTTGACGATCTAAACCGGGATGTCAAGATGCCTCCCTACAACAATACTTCCAAGAGCGGTTACTCCCGCGAGTACAAGGAGTACAGGCAGGAAGAGGAGCGTGAGATGGAGAAAAGTAGGTACGAGAGGCTCTGCATCTGGGCAGGATCAGTGCTCAACCTGAGCGCCGGGGAGGGAATACACGAGAAACTTTCATCGCCTCTAAAGCTACTTGACTGGGATATAACGCCGGGAATGGTGCTCTCAGCATCTATCATGGTGGGATTTCTCTCCTTCATGAGCTGGGGATTCCTCTTCATAGTTAACAGTCTCTTTCCTGTAATTCCGTCCAGCATACTTCTCATACTTGGTATAATACCTTTCGCGGCGGCAATATACACTTTCTACAAGCCGGTCTACCAGGCCAGGAACAAGGTGATAAGGTCGAGCGGTGAGATGATTCTCTCGATACTCTACATGGTAATCTACATGAGGAGCTCCCCTAACCTGGAGGGAGCGGTGAGGTTCGCTGCGCTCAACCTCGAGGGACCGATCGCCAAGGATCTTAGAGGTGTACTGTGGGATCTTGAGGTGGGGAAGTACAGCGATATTGAGGAGTCGCTCTCCAACTACACAAAAGCCTGGAAGGGCTACAATGATGACTTCCTTGAGTCGCTGCAGCTCATACAGGCCGCGGTGAACGAGGCCAACTCGGAGAGAAGAAACCAGCTTCTCCAGGACTCGATCGATCGTATCCTGGACGGTACGAGAGAGAAGATGAAGCATTACGCACAGTCGCTGAAGACGCCTGTGATGATACTCAACGCTCTGGGTGCGATGCTTCCGGTGCTGGGCATGATCATGCTTCCTCTGATCTCGGTTTTTATGGGAGGAGCGATAACCGAGGTGCACCTGTTCGCAGTCTTCAACATTCTTCTCCCGGGGTTCCTCTACTGGTTCATGAAGCGGGTGCTTGCTTCCAGGCCTCCCACTGTGAACTCGAAGCCGGTCAGTGAGGAGACTCTGCCCGAGAGAGGAAGGTATCACTTCAGCCTCTTGGGTGGAGAGTACAGCGTTTCATCCAGGATAATAGGTTTCGCGATTTTCGCTTTAATCTCGTTTTTCGGTTTTGCTGGTTACGTTGCGTTCCCGCACGTCTATCCTATCTCAGAATCCGTCCGGAATCAGGTTACGATACCTGGACTCTTCTCGACCGGTGAAGGACCTGCACCGCTTCCCATGCTCTACAGGAGTATAACTATCACTTTTGGACTCGGGGTGGGAATTGGCGTGTCAAAGGTACTGGGAAACAAGAAGAGGTTGGAGGCCGAGCAGCATATCGAGAACATAGAGAAGCAGTTCCCGACCGCTCTATTCCAGCTGGGAAACAAGATTTCAGGCGGAACCCCTCCCGAAGTGGCTCTTGAGCAGGCTGCAGAATCAACCTCCGATCTTGAGATATCCGAGCTCTTCGACTACGCCTCCAGGAACATCAGGGAGATGGGGATGACGTTCGAAGACGCGATATTCGACCCGGAGTACGGCGCTCTAAAGGAGTTCCCCAGCCAGATGATCCACACGGTGATGAAGGCGATACTGGAGTCCTCGGAGAAAGGCACGAAGATGGCCTCGATGGCGATGATGACGATTTCCAAGTACCTGGACAATATCCATGAGACCCAGGAGACTCTCAACGACCTTCTGGAGGAGACCACTACCACGATCCAGATGCTGGCCTACCTGCTTGCTCCAGTAGTTTCCGGGGTCGCAGTAGGCATGTCACAGACCATCATAACCGCGATGTACCAGCTTGGCCAGTCATTCTCCCAGACAGGCGCGCAGCTCCCCCAGACAGGTGGAGCCGGAAGCCCGGGCTTTTCAGGAATTATAGGAAACCTGGATACTGCTATCCCTCCTGAAGTCCTCCAGTTCGTGGTGGGAATCTACCTGATCCAGCTTCTCTTCATCCTCGGCCAGTTCTATATGAAGATCAGGCATGGAGAGAACATAACATACCGGAACATGTTTATCGGAAAGATTCTTATTGTAGGCATGGTATTCTACACTATAACCCTGGTGACAGTGTCGCTGCTATTCGGAGGTATAGTCAGTGGGATCGCCTCGTAAAGGATACGGGGTGGAGCTGCTCCTGAAAACCGTCCTTGCGGTAGCCTTAATGGCAGTGATGCTGCTGCTTCTGGAGAGGGGTATGCCGATATGAAGGGAGCTTTAGGAAGAGATATGATGCTGAAACTTGTGCTGGCGCTGATGGTTGCAGTGGTAGTTCTAGGCGTTGGAATCCCTCTTATAAACAGCGCGGGAGCAAATGCGCAGGGCTGTGGACCTTTCAGGAGCTTACTGGCGGATATCTCGGCGGGTGCTGTCGAGCTATGCTGAAGGGAATGTCGATGCCTTTCACAAGGGTCGCGGGCCTGGTGCTCGGAATACTTTTTCTTGTCGTGGGATACCAGGTGGTCAACAGTCTGCACGCGAACAGTCTTGAAAAGGGATCCCAGAGCCTTAAGGGAGCCATGGGTAGCTTCGGAACGCAGACAGTGCAGGTAGGAAAGGGAGAAAGCAGTGAACTGGATGCGGAGAGACAGCTCAGGCAGCTAACAGTCTTCAACATGCTTTCCGCGGCAAACTGTAATGCCCTCTCCACAGTTAGCGTACAGGTGAGTGAGGACAAACAGTTTAGCAAGAAGACCCGTGACAAGTATGGAGAACCCCCTGTCTTGGTCAGGTTCTTCCAGAGTTTCAAACAGCTGAGAAAGCAGACAGAGTTTTCAGGACTCTGTGCGGGATCTAGCCCGGTAGATCTGAACCCGGTTGATGATGC
>JBDGRK010000024.1:0-8030 GCA_042218075.1 Candidatus Nanohaloarchaea archaeon | reverse complement strand
GTTACCCTGGAAGTGATAAGAGATGGTGAAAGGATTGAAGTGCCTCTAACACTCGACTCCAGGCCGAATCGAAATCAGTGAGGACTGTATCTGAGTATAGCTCCGATCCCGCCAAATTTTTCCAGTCTTTCGCCCGACTCGTGATCGGTATGTACCAGCTGTACTTCTCCCCCGTTTCCCTCCACAATATCGGATACATCAGTCTGCCTGTTTTTCTCCGGCGTTATAAGCAGCTTTTTGACAGCGCCCTGCTCCGCGAGTTCCCTTACAGGGTCTCCGTAACTGGCTTTTCCGCCCTTCTCCAGTTCTTCGAGGAATCTTTCCATCGCCTGCGTCTCTTCACCGATCCTTGAGCTTTCAACCACCTTTTCAAGCGCGCCTCTCTTGATTGCCTCTCTCAGGCCGGTCTCGCCCGTTACCGAGGTATCCTGCATGAATATTTCTCCATCCCTATCAAGCCTGTTGTAGACTTTGTTCTTCTGGTTGCCGGGTCCCGCGATGACCACGGAATCAACCTTCTCCATGCTTCTCTCCAGCACAGTCTTCACCTGGCTGTAGAACTCCTCTCCCTGCTTCTGGTCCGAGTACATCTTGCCGGGGATGTTCTCCTCCACGCTTGATAGATCCTTTATTCCTGATTCCTCGACTATGTAGAAATCCGCCTTTCCCTTTTCCACCAGGCAGAAAAGCACCCTGTAGGATCGCTTGTCCTCCATCTCCTCCAGTTTTTGCCAGTCCTCCCCGGAAAACTCTCTCCAGATTTCGAATTCACTGTCCGGCTCGAGGTTGAAGGTGTGGTATCCCAGCTCTATGTCTTCATCACCCTCGGTAATCTCTCCAGTGACTCTCAGGCGGTCCTCCTGGTACTCAAGTTTTTCCGCCTCCAGTCTGAGCTTCAGAGTCTTCTTTTCCCTTCCATCCAGCTTTGTCCTCTGGGTTACCGCACGTAGCTCGTCTCCTTCCTGGATGAAGTCTTTCAGGTGCCAGAGATCGTCCTCGTTTTCAATCCTGATCCTGGCGTATCCCTCGCCCCTGTCCGCGTTTAACAGCTTCATAGAGACGAGTTTCCGGCCTACAAATAAAAACCTCCGAATCTCAGCTTTGTCCATGGAAGAGAAGTTCGGGGTAGTCGTGGCCATAGGCCTGGCCTTCTTCGGCATAGTTTTCGTCCTCCAGAACGCTGGGGGAGGTATCACACTGGTGGGAGAAACACCGGAAGAAATGGTATTCGTTGACAGGAGCTACGGCAAGCTGGGAAGCTCGAATCCCGATGATAGAGTGGTCAGGCTGGGGGACTTCACTGTGGGAGAGGCCAGGGGTGATATAAGAGCATACTCGAAGCAGAGAGCCACTGTCAGCGATAGGCTTCTTGGTGGAGAAAAACTTAAGTTCAGCTACAACGCCACCCAGCCGAAGACAGGAAAGATAAGTTTCGAAGTGCTTGGGAGACAGGGGAAGGGCAGAGTTTACGTCAAGGTTAACGGCAAGAAAATATTCTCGGAGAGCCTTATTTCCGGCGGCACTCCGGAGATAGATGTCCCGAGGCAGAACCTGAGGCCGGGGATGAACAGTTTCCAGATCGGTGTCTCGAGGAGGTCTCTATTCGGCTCCACGAAATATACCCTGGAAGAGGTCAAGCTGAGTGTGAACGACAGGAAGTTCCATGATTACCAGGATAACTTCGTGATCTACAGCTACGAGATGGAAGACTACCTTGAAAGCCCGCTCAACTTTAATGTAAGGAACTCGGTGAAGACAGAGCCATTGGAGGTCTTCATCAACGGCAGGAAAGTATACTCGAAGAGACAGGTGCGATCCCAGGTAAAGGTAGAAGTAACACCCCAGAACGCTGATCTTCATCCGGGTTCAAACAGTATAAAGTTCGAAACTGAAGGTGAAGCGATGTACAGTATTGAGAACGCCCAGATCACGATGCGCTATCTCGGCAACGTGAAGAGGCAGGATATACTTTTCGACTTCGAGCTCTCCAACAGGAGGAAGAAGTACGCATCGAAGAAGAAAACGGATGAAAGGGTGAGCTTCAACTACCAGAACCTGCTTCCATCGCAAAGGCCGGTAAAAGTCGAGCTGAACGACTTCAACAGGACTTTCGTTCCCGATAACGGTGACAATACTTTAGAGCTTCCTGAGGGAACCCTTGAAACAGAGAACAGCTTTTCCTTAACCACCAACGGCACCTACCAGATCAACAGCCTGAGGATAAAGTCAGAGAAAGGTGATGGATAATTGGGTTTTCAGGAAACCTTGATTAAAGCGGTAGTACTGGCAATCATCGGAATCCCGTTTTTCTTCATAGGAGGCCCTATTCTATTTCCCTTGCTTTACCTGGGGTGGAGATATGTCGTATTGTGTGTAAAGGTTGATATATTCGTCATATACGCTGCGATAAGAATACCGCTCTGGCTTTTTATCCAGGTGCCGCTCCACGCAATTGGTGTAACCACCAGTAGGATCAGAAACTTTCTTGCGCACGGCCAAAATTTCCTGAGAAGAAGGAAAAAAACTGCTTTAGCGGTGACTGGCAGTACTTTTATTTTGTTTTTCTTTATGTTCCCTCTGGACTTTTCTGAGTTCACTGTTGGAGCTTTTATTCGTAACATTAGAATTCTGGGTACTGCTTTCCTGGCCAGTCTAACTTTCTCAATGGTAATATTTGCGATATTCGATATTCTAGGAGATGGAGATATAGCCCGCAGTCTGACAGATGCACCTGAAATGAGGGGAAAGGATCCATTAACCGGGGGGGCAGAGGCGGCTGAGCGGGGAGGTAGAGCGGGTGAAAAAGCGGTGGAAGGAGCGAGAAAGACTAAAGGTGTCTACAATAACCTGAGCCAGAAGGGGGCGAAACAGACTGCCAAGGAATCCTTCTATCCCGAGGATTTGATGGAGAAGGCAGGCAAGTTGAAAAATACACTGTCCGGAGAGGGAGCGGCAGGTGAAGCTGCAACCGGTGAAGCTGCAACTCTAACCACTAATCCTGCCGGGTGGGTTGTTCTGGTAATGGTTTTAATTGCTATTGGAATCTTCATTCTACAGCTAGGTATCGTTGTATTTTTCATGTTCACTATCGCAAAGTTCTGGCTGCCGATTGTAGGAGGTACTGTGATGGGTGCTGTAGGATTGAGCGCGGACTACGGAGGGTACCTGGGCAATCAGGTTGCCGACAAGTACCTGGCCGGCTTTCAGGTTAATCTCGAAGATGAGATCAGAACAGTCCGGCAGGCAAGGCAGAGGGTTTACTGTCTTTTCAAGGGCCCTGCCTGTCTGCGCCAGTGGCAACTCAACAATACCAGACAGCCGGGCTCGGACGCAGTTGGAGAGACTTATGGACTTAAGATTGATCGCTTCCAGGTGGGTTCGGGATCCCAGGTGGATGTCGCCTACAAGAATGGCGACTATATGCTGCCAATTTCATTTGGGCTTTCGAACAACAGGCACGGCCTGAAGGGTATTAACGCTCTGAACGTCAGCTACAGGGCGAAGATAATAGACTTCGACCGCGGCAGGAAGAAGCCTTTCTGCGAGACCGGCTGGAAGCCCATAAACGGTTTCGATATCCAGAAGGACAGTAGGGAGAAGAAAAAGAGTGAGTTGGAAGCTACAGGGAATGAGAAGTGGCTGTCCAACGATCTCTACCCGGGTACTTCAGCGGCCACAGGATTCGTGACCATTGAGAACTTCAACCTCAGCGGCTGCGAGATGCTTCAGCCCGCGCTTGGCGAGACTAGGACTGTGCTGCTCCAGGTCAAGTACGATTACTCTTCACAGGCCACGCTCTACTTCCAGGCCATGTCACGTCGCAACCTCCAGTCCAATCCCGATATCCAGAGAAAGTGGAAGAAGTCGAAGACTGCCGATACGCCGGTTAAAGCTGCTGTAAACGTCAATTCGCCCGTACTATTCAACCAGCAAACCCTGAACTCCAGGCCTTTCTCCGTTAGAGCCTCTCTGGAAACCAAGAACACGAATCTGGAGTACAAGATCAAGGACCTGCATCTGATAAAGTCAGAGCAGGTTGAGCTTGACAGGCAGAGATCGGGCGGCAGGTGTGATTTCAGGAAGGCGGAGAATTCTGAAAATGAGGATCTGCTGAAGCTGACGGATAACGCCGACAATATACTGGCGGAGGGCGGGGAAAGTGAGAGAGGCGACGAGTGGTTCTCCGCAGATAATCCTCCGTCATTCTTCGGCTGCCAGGGCGGATTCTTCCTGAAGAACACGGGACAGATTTCCCCAGGAGGTGAGACCCTGACGATGGATGTGGAGGCTAATTATACTGTGAGGCTGAACGAGAAGATAGACCAGTTCCGTGTACTGAATACCAGGTGTTCGCAGTACGACTGCCCTCTGCTGGTCACGATGAACTACGCTCTGCAGGACGAGAACGACCTGAGACCTCAGAACGATGAAAGGCACAAGCACGGATGGAAGACCAAGTGTACAGGAGTGGACGCTGGAAACGGATGTGAGGTGGTCAAGGGTCCTGACGGAACCGGGTGGAGTGTCGTGAAACTGATGACAGGAGGCAGGGGCGATAAAGGCCAGGGAATGAGCCAGAGGCTGGACTCTGAACTTGAACGCGGGGAGTTTGCTGTGTCGCCGACCCTCGACGCGGGCTTTGCAGAGCCGGCGCTGAAAGTACTCAAGAAACCTGATATCAACAGGATGAAGAAGAAGCTGGGGATTGATCCCGGGAAGATGGCGTTCGGGCTGAAGGAGACCAGGTTCGACAAGCTGGAGGAGATCAAGGCGAGCGAGGAGAAGGGATTTGCAATAATCTCGTCTTGGAAGAACGGGGAAAGAGATGTGGAAGCAGTGGAGTTCAGCAAGGCAAGACTTTCCAGAAAAAAGAAGCAGAAGATATGTAAAAATTCAAACTCCAGAGAGGTGAAATTCCCAAAGATTGGAAATCTGGGGATGGTGGCTGACTACAGCAGATATAAGACTGACGAGGAAGAGGAAGTGGCTGACATAGTGATAGCGATAGATGAGATCACGCTGAAATGTGGATCAGGCTCCGGAAGCGGTGGTGGATCAGGAAGCACGGACGGAAGCGATACCACTTCAGGAACTAAGTCTATGCGAGCAGGTCCTGGTTGATCAGCCGCTCAGGGTCACGAATGAGAGGAAGTTTCTTGTGGCTATCGCGAATCCGAGTACCGCTATAAGGAAGAGGTAGTATCGTTTCTCGTCGGCCTCCATGTTCTCGTTTATGTAGTAGACCGCGGGAACAATAATCAGAGACTTCATCACGAACATGCCGAAAGGACCCATCAGGTCCACGAAGAACCTGGCCAGGACATGTTTCTCGGCTGTACTTGGGAAAGTCAGAGCGACAGAGGTTACTGAGGCATCCATGTAGTGGGCGAGAACCGGTATCGAGAAGCTGTACTCAAGCAGGGAGGGCCTGAAACTCTTCAGGAGAAGGTAACCGGTGAGGATCACGCCCAGGCTCAGCATCGCTATCATCGCGAAACCTCTCATGTTGTTTATCGAGTAGAATGGTAGGAGCAACAGTAGCGATACAGTCCCTATCGCACCCAGGATCTTATGGTACTCGATATCCCTCAAATCTTCCAGCTTCCTGGAAAACATTATTGATAGAGCGACGAAACCGAACATAAGAATATAGATGAACGGTGTCTCCAGGGCTATAGTATTTACCGCGTTGATATCTTTCAGAGATCTCAGCGCTGCCCCAAAAAATACGAAGGGAGCGATACCGGTGAAGAATCGCCTGTCGAGGCTTATATCAAGCTTCTTCAGCAGCGGATAGCCTATATAGGCTGCTGCAAGCGCAAAGATGAGGGAGTAGGCGGCGGTGTTGAAAGGGTTGTAGAATACTGACTCGTTGACTATCGGGTTCCAGAACTTCTCCACTAAAAACCTTTTAACCGAGACAGACGTTACCATTATACTATGGAAACACGCAGGACGGTTTTAATTCTGTTGTCCCTAACCGTAATCGCGTCAGGCTGCAGCCACAGCGGAGGAAATAAAAATACGGCGACTGAGGGGCCGGAATCTGTGAAGATCCTTGATCTCAGCGCGAGTCCGTCAAAGATCTACAGGGGACAGTCCGTGAGGGTGTCGCTTGAGGCGATGAATGCCGGAAACATACCTGCCGAAGTAACCGTTGGAAAGAAAGGAGAAAAGATACTCAGGGATTACTGCACTGACATGTTCGAAAATTCAGGAGAAGGTTTTTCGTCCTCCACCTCTACCACGACTGAGGAGAAGAAAAAATATGATCTCAAGCCGGGGGAGAGAATGAACGTCAGGTGGCTGCTGCAGCAGCAGGGGGATGTACCTCTCTACGGCAAGAGGTGCGGACTGGAGTTCTCGATACCATTCGACTACAGTGTCCAGGCGTTCAGGCAGGTGCAGATAAAGCGTAGCGCGGAGGTGGAAGGATCGGAGAAACTCAGCTCGGAGAGCTCCGCGGGGCCGATGCTTCTCTCGATGAGAACGCTTCCAGGCGCTACAGGCAAGACTTCGACTTTCATCGCTACAGAGGATGGAGACCGGTACATTTCGCTGGTTGTCGAGCTTATCAACAAGGAGCCTGAGGAAGAGTACACAAAGGGCCTGATCGATGTGGAGGAAAAATCTCTCTACATAGAAGGTTCTGGACCCCTGAAGTTCAGGGAGGAGTTTGACAAGGTTGGAAGCAAGGTCAGCGAGCAGACCTGTGGGGGATGTGAGGCCGGAAAGATCTGCGCAAGGGCCCAGGTTGATACCAGGACCACTTACCGCTGCGTAGGGAACTCGGTGAAATGGGTATCGAAAGTGGATAAGATTGGAAGCTCGTCCGGTTCATCTTCTTCCCAGGGATGCTCCAAATGTGGGAGTGGTGAGAGATGCGTTTACGACAGGAGGACCAAGAGGTATACCTGTGTTTCTGATGGTTCGGATTCGGGTAGTTCAGGCTCAGAGGTGGAGCTTGAGCCTCCCTACTGCAGTGTGCCCAGCAGCGAGCTGAAGCTTTCAAAGGGCAGATCGCTAGCGATCAGATGCAGGATTCCCGTACCTGATAAAATCAACGCTCCGAGCGTGCTTTCAGAGCTTGAGGCAGGAGTAAATTATACCTACGTAAAGGATGCGGGGGAGAGGACTGTGAGGGTGGAACCCCGTGGATGAGAAACTACTGATACTGGCAATAGCAGTCACGGCTTCCGGATGTATCCATTCATCGGTTGAAGATCCGGCCTCGATTAAAAAACCGGGAACAGGCAGTTCCTCGGCTTCAGGCGATCTAAAAGTGGAGACCTTCCGTGTTTCAGACTCAACACTTTCCCCGGGCCAGAACGGCATAATAACCGTTAACCTGAAGAATTACCACAAGTCCCCGGTCAGTATCAAGCAGATCTCACTCTACAATACCGGTGTACTGGAGGTTGAAAAGCTGGGCTGCTCGCCTGAACAGATCAAGCAAGCTACTGAAGGTTTCAGGCCGGGCATGGAGTGTCGCTGGAGGGTTAGCATGCCGAGCAGGGAACAGGGCGCTTTCGAATCAAGGACGATTCCCGTGAAGCTGAACCTTGTCTATACCGCGGAGCTGTCGAACTCTGGCTCGCCGATAAAGGTACACGTGAAGCCGCTGGAGGAGATAGACAGGGTATCCGAAGTCAGGAAATCCTTCTCGAACGGGGAGGTAAAAATGAAGGTGGAGACTGAGAGCCATGTACCGGTCCAGGGAACCAGGACCGTCGAGATAACCGCTAGCAATGTCGGACCCGGAAGGGTGGATGGAGGTTACACATTCGACTACACTCCGTCGACACTGCTCTCCGACTGTCCGGCAGAACCGGAACCTGTGGTGCAGCAAAAGGTCACCTTCAGCTGTGATCTGAAAGGCGATTCTGAGGCAACAAGGAACCTCGTATTTTCCACATCTTATAAATACGTCAAAGCACCAACACTCGACATAGAGGTTGTTACCAAAGGATGATGGAGGACAAGAATATTCTGGTGCTGCTTTCTCTTGTCGTTTTGGCGTCGGGATGCTC
>JBDGRK010000023.1:22110-41536 GCA_042218075.1 Candidatus Nanohaloarchaea archaeon | reverse complement strand
GTGGTCAACGTCGCTGCTATGATTGTGATTTTTTGCCGGAATGCGAGAAGGGCGTATCCGGCGATGCGTGCAGGAAGCTTGGATAGCAGTAATGCGGAGGCTTTCAGTCCGTATTTGCTGACTGTGTAGGCGGTTGGCCCGATCAACGCTGTCAACGATATCAGGATTGCTGGGACTGCGATCTTGAGGCAGTCGAATAACCAGTAGTCTCCTATGATCGGTGGCACACATCTGATTTAAAAAGTAGTTTTGATAAAGATATTTGTGTGTATCCGGTAAAGGAAACCTTCCAAACAGTCGCGGCACATACTACGTCCGTATCACCTCTGCCAACCGAGCTATCGCTTATACTACTTGCATTCGGTATAGCAGCACTTGTTAGCTATGTCGATCTAATACCGAATATCAACATAGCAGGTAACATCAGTCTGTCAATGCTTGTAGTCGTTCTCGGATTCTTTGCGGTATCCTACTTAAATTTCCAAGGCGGCGGCCTAGTGCAGTACCTGAATCAGAAAGTGATGAAAACCGGGAACCTAATCACTTTGTTCGTCATGTTCGGGTTGGCGTCAGCGTTCGGTGTCTGGGAGATCGCGGAAGGCAAAGGAAGCGTCTACGAAGAGGTGTTCGGCTAGAATGCAGACCTAAAAGTTGAAATGCGTTTACGGTATTTTTATAAACAGGCGTTGGTATTATATACTTGTATGTTTGATGGCCTGCATCAAAGCGGCTTCGTGTGGAACGCTGGAAGAAGCTGGAAGGCTGCAGGCTTGAAAACAAGCGGCTATCAAATCTTTGGGAAGCCGATCTACCTGTTTTCAAATGTCGATGAGTCGGCTTCCGATGACGCGCACTGCGGCGGCGCGAAGTGACCTCGTTTTCATCACCGCGTCCGTGTGCGTTGAGGAAGCCAACTCCAACCAACTTTGATCGTTCAGCAGGGTTCTGCTACGGTACTAGACTCAGTCCGGAATTCCCGGTGAAGCCAAGTCTACAGTTGGCGTCTCTACTGTTTCAAAATCATAAAGTCGGCTGGAACTGTGATAAGGTCGAGAGACTGAAATGCAGTTAGAGACTTAGTGAAGTAGAATTTCCAAGTGAAATAGCGGGGGAAACCTGGGGCGCGGAGTGCGCCAAAACCCGTAGAGAACCTCTTTCTGCTGAATATTCTTTAATTTCTTACTCTTCGTTGACGCGTTGGCTGATCAGGTCCATGCATTCTGTCCAGCCTGTCGGCGGAAGATCTTCGCTGCTTTCGGGGTCGAGGTAGGCTGCTGCTCTCTGGTGGTTTTCGTGGTAGGTGTCGTTGGTGATGTTTCTGCGTGAGAGCTATTGGCTGTACGCTGATAGCAGCATCTTGTTTTCTATTTGGAGTCCGTACTGTTAGTCTAGATCTTGTTCCATAGTATATTTTGTATGCCGGTCTTTTTCAGTTTGACCAGGATACAGACCGGTATTTCTCCATGTCTTGGTTTTTCTGAGCGAGTTTGTCTTTCACGATTTCTATGTAGATCTCAGTGGTTGATGCCTGTTTGTGCCGGGCGTATCTCCGGAGTCGTTCTTTGATAGCAGGGTAGTCTAGGTTCTCTTCTTCGTGCATCTTCAAACCGAGATGGGTGAGGCGGCTGTGTCGGAAGTAGTGGGTGGAGTATTCCGGCCAGTTGTTGTCGAAGAATCTCCAGGCTTTTTGGTAGGTGGACTGGTTTTTCATCTCGGGATAGAATACCTGCTGGCTTGGATCAGCTTCTCTTTCGTTCTCTAACTCTTGCAGTTGGGTGAGGGTTTGGTCGCTGATCTCTACTACTCCGTCAACCTTGCCTTTGCTCCGGTCTTGTGAGATGAAGACTTGATGTGGTTCAAGTTGTTCGCCTCTGAACTCCTGCCTGTGTACGTCTCTCCACAGCAGTCTGTTCATCCCTGAGAACCGTGCGCCGGTCTCGTACATCATTCGGAGCATGAGTCCGAGTTCGGTGTCGGTTTGGTCGGCTTCTTTGGTGACTTGGGCAAGGGTTTCGGCGGAGATAACCTTGTTTTCGATGTCGCTTTTGGATTCTTCTATGGGTACTTTGTTGATCTTGTTTTTCAGGAAGCTGGCTGTGCGTTCCTTTTGAACACTCGTGGCTTGGAGGCTGAGCCAGTTGAAGTATTTTTTGAGGCTGAATTTCATGGAGCGGCTGGTGATGTGGTTGGCGATGTCTTCGCTGACTTGTTCTATCCGTGTTTCGTTGTCGGTTAGCTGGATGGGTGTGTCGCGGTTGGAGTTGCGGTAGAAGCCTTTTACTGTGGTTTTGTAGTTGTCAGCGGAGCTCTCTTCGATGGATTTTTTTGCCCAGTTGTGGAAGTTGTCTAGGTGGTTGTCGAGTTGTTCGGTCACGGACTAAATTAGGATTTAGTAAATAAAAATGTGTGCGGAAACTATGGTAGAGTCCGAAAACACCGTTGTTTGCCCTGTGGTAGCCGGGTAAAACCGGTGTAGAAACGCTGGTTTCTGAAAAATAGGATTTTCTAAATCTGAATATCGTTATATATCGATACATATCAATAAGATATATAAAGAAGAAAACACACAACAAAAAACAAAAGATGGTATTCAAACCCGACAACGAAAAACACGTCAAAATAGGAGACAAAGCAGAAAAAGCACTGCAAAACAACCAAGAACTCAAAACAAGCGACCTAGCACAAAAAATAGAGCCAGAAATCAACCTGTCAAAAAGCTACATCAAAGCAATACTCACCAGCGGCTCCAACTACTTCACCTCAAACAACAACCTCAAAATCCAAGAAAGACCCGAAGCCGGCGGAGGCCAACACACCTACTTCTGGAGCCTCGACAAATGAACCAATTCGAACTAGACCCCGAAGAACTCCAACAAAAAATCAACGACAAAAACACCTACCTTCCATCAACAGCCTCCATACTTCTCACAACAACCACAACACACCAAACCATCACCTCAATAACAACCAAAACAAATACGATATCCACAGCAATCCACATACTCCAGCTCACAGCCGCAATCTACCTAGCCTACACAACCACAACAACCTACCTTAACCAATGACAAACAACACAGGCCAAAACGACCACCAAGAAAACAAAGAAAACCAACCAAAAGAAAAATTCGTAGCCACCTGCATCAACAACAACTGCAGCTTCCGCCCCCGCAAAGACAGCAGAGAAAAAGCCGAAGAAGCCGCCCGAAAACACGAACACTACGCACGAGTAGAAAACTGCGAGAACAGGTACATAGTAGAAAACGTGATCAGAAGAGAAATCACAGCGTCAACCAGACAAGAAGCGAAAAAGAAGAGCAGAAAAGGACAGATCGAAGTAGCGCACAGCAAAGTCAAAGTCGTCAGAACCGAAGTCATAGACGACGTAGAAAACAACGAGTTCATCAACTACGATGGACACGGCTGCATAATCGACCAAGAAGAACTCTCCGACCACACTATTCTCGAATCACCGCTGCACACTGAAGACACTTTACCAGAAGGCGAATCAGAGCTTCCAACCGGAAAATCCGAAATGCGTTCCAAGAAAAACCGATGACTGTGTTCACAGTAAAAGAAGATACACTGGAACTGCTTCTAGCCGGATCAGCCGCAACACTGACCGGTTCCGCATTAACCTACGCAACCTATATCCAGAAAATGGATTCGGTGCTAGCTGTTCTAGGGCCGCTGCTTTTTGTAATGGGTTCGGTGACTTTCAGTATTGGACTGAAAAATTTGATCTCGAATCTGATTACCGGATCTGACAAATCTGGAACTGAATCAAATTCTGAAAAGGTGGTTCACTGATGCCGGAAACAGGTTTGACATTGAGCCAAATCAAGTGGATTGTGATCGCGGTCGAGTCGGCTTTCACTGCGTTGTACCTTCGGCAGAAGGCTGTGGATGCGTACAAGTCTAACCCTGTTACCCATGCCCAAGACAGGGTGGAAACGTGAAGGACGAAACCTCTCCGCATAGACACCAGTTAGAGCAGGCTCTACGCCGGGAACTAGAAGAGAAAAGACGGCAGATCAAAAGAATTCAGTGGATGTACGGTTTCACACTGATCGGTATATCCGCAATCAGTATAATGCTTGGATACAACCTGGGAATTACTTACGGGAAACTACCTGCTGATACCTCGCAGATCGAAGAGTTTTCTTCGAACGGTTTCACGACAGCGGTTGTACCTGATAACTACAGTATTGTATCAGGGAATACTGTTGGCAGCACTGTATCAGGTATTGACGACAAGATCTACGTCGAGAAAGATTTGCCGCCGTACCTGATGTACCGTACCTGTGTCCACGAGAGATTACACGAACGCGGAGTGATGAGCGACGAGGATCACAAATGGGTGAACAAGATGGAAGAAAGAGTGGTTGACCCGTACTGCATCAGGCTTGTAGCAGCACAGTCAGATTAACCGTCGTGATTTACTGTGTGGTTGTGTTCCGGGTCTGGTTACTTGGCTGAAGAAGTGTCTGCAGTGCCTGTCCGAGTCCTTCGCCGCTGCCGATTTCTGAAATTGTCTGCAGCACGTTACGTGCTACGTTGCTTGCTTGACTTGGAAGTCGTTGAAGTGCCTGTCCGACGCCTCCAGGTCCTATAGGAGTGTCTTTTGGCGGACCTTTTTGAGTGTCTTTAGGTGTTTGCCCGGTATCTGCTGGTGGTGTTTGATGGTTTGCGTATCTTTGTCCGGGCGCGGCGGCAGCTGTGAAAGAGATTGCCAGGAATACTGCGGTCAATGCAGTAATTTTCCTCATAGTGAATATATTCAAAAAGTGTATATAAAAAAGGACGGGGGAGGGGTGACGGAATCCTTTTTTTCGCATCCAGCTACTCCTCCGTCAGCCCCATACCGGTCATAAGCCAGTAAGCGTTGTCAACGGCTCCAACAACTCCGCCTAGAACAGTTACCTGCTCTAAGACAGTAGGTAGCTGACCTAGGAAGCTAAACCCTAGAAACGCCGAGGTAGCTGCATCCAAACCTACAGCAACCAGTCCATACCCTCCGGCTTTCACTAGGCCGTCAACAACCATTTCAGTGTCAGTCATCGAATTCTGTCACCTCCAAAACGATTCTGTACAAGAGATTTTTCCCAAATTTGAGATATTACGTCGGAATACGTAAAACCCCGAGTCAAGGATGTCTATCCTTTGAGACTCGGTTCGTATACCCGGTAATCTACTCATTATTTGTTGAACACCTTCAAGTCCGCAGCCACTAAGACAAGGTATCCGGCTGTTATCGTCAAAGCCGTAGACACCACTAAAGCAGTATCAGTTACCGCACTGAAACCAAGTGATTCGGAGATCACGCCTATACCAGCATCATTCAACCACGGCAACTTGTCAGGCAGACCGAACACGCCTTGGCAACGGCCAGTGGAGCGAATACTGCAGAACAGGTAAACAGCAACATCCTCCAACCCGCCGTACAGTCCTACAATGTTGCCAATTATAGGAGCTACAGCAACGGATGGCTTCTCAGTAAAGTACCAGGCAACAGCTGATAAACCGGCTGCGCCGATTAACGCACCTGAAACAAATAGCAGGGGATCGAACTTGCTGTATGCCTGCATCTGAGCTAGTTTCGGTCCGTTGCCGTAGATGTACACCGCTGCCAGTGAAAAACTCGGAATTAAAACAGATAGGAAGTACAGTACCTGGCTTCTCCGGTCAATATCCAGAAAATCAGATAATTTCACTGGCTTTTCACTCACCTCCGTCAAAAAACTCTAACGCAAAATCAGCCAAAGCTGCAAGAACAACAGAAAACCCGAAGTAATACCCTGCAACTATTACCGCAGCAATAGCTATGGACAAAAGCAGTCCTGCGACAGCAAACGCGTACTGCACGACTTTATATGCTAGAAAACCCATTACAGCAGAAAATCCGGCGTAAATAAAATGGTTCACATCTTCATTGCTGGTTAGAGGCACCGGGTCTTCATCAACAAGACGTTTCAAAAGTATTGCTGCTCCAAACGCGCCAGCACCTATACTAACCCAGTGAACCAGAAAACTCGATACAGCTGCCAAACCTGCTACAAGCAGCACTCCCGGTATAGCTGCAAGCCAGAAAGCCACTGTTTACCTCTCACCTCCGCACTGGACGTTGACTGTTTTAGTGAAGCTGTCGCTTCCTGTGTTCCAGTTGAGATCCATGTCTAGCTGGTATGTTCCTTGACTTAGATCAGTGAACTTGAACGCAGAGCTTTTGCTGCCGCCAAGCTTACCAACGCTTCCCAGTGAATCCTTCTGTTCACGGCTTTCAGGACCTGAAAGCGTGTATGTCATTTCCACGTTCTCCGCTTTCAAAATAGAGAGACTGGTTCCAGGTGATACAATACTTAGGGAGAATAAACCTGATTCCTTGATCTTTGTCTGCAGGCTGCCTTCGTTGATCTTGATCTTGGTTCCTGTGCCTTCGATTCCTATGGAGCCTTTCAAAGTGCATTCGGCGGGTTGGTTAGGTCCCTGCGGTTTTTCTGTGCCTGGTAGTTGGATGTTTGAGACTGTTGCTGCTCCTGCTGCGATTAGGAGTAGTGCGAATCCTGTTACAAGTAGTTCATCTCCATTTAACAATTGCTGCGCCTCCGATCATTAGCAGTGCTAGCAGTCCTATGGCTGCAGGTATTACTGGGAATGGGTTTTCGGGTTTCGGGCAGCCGTTGTTGGACAAGACGCCTTTTTTGTCAGGGCAGTTGTCTTGTGCGTTGATTACTCCGTCGTTGTCTGAGTCTTTGACTGGGCATCCGTTTTCTTTCTCTCCGAAGGTGTTCGGGCAGGCGTCAGCAGTGTTTTTCACTCCGTCTTTGTCGTAGTCGGTGTCGGGGCATCCGTTGTCTTTGTTCCCGAATTCGTATTTGCATTGGTCGTTGCTGTTGTAGACTCCGTCGCCGTCACTGTCGTACCGATTGCTTTCTCCGTCGTCTTCGTCGTCTTCGTCGTTTCCTCCGTCGCTTTGCTCTTCTACAGTAAACTTCTCAGATGGAGTATCTGACACTATACTGTTAGTCGTAGTCCAAATATAGGTCTCGGCTATGTATGTGCCTGTGTCGGCATCCGAGTCAAGCGTGTAGTCTATACTGGATTCAAGTGTTTCTCCGTCAGCTAGTCCAGTTCTTAACGGGTATAGATCGGATACCGGTGTTGAGATCGAGTTTATGCAGTCATCTTTACCTTGACGTACATCGCCTTCGATCTGGCAGCTATCTACTTTGTTATCGCCGTTAATGTCTTCTTGCGGCGGGTTATTGCAGTCACTGTCACCGCAGTCATATACTGTGAATACCGAGTACGCGTTTTCGGTTTTGAAACTGTTTAGTATGTCTACTTCGCTGTTGAATCCGATTTTGCCGCCGGGAGGTACTGTGATTTTGTTTGCGTTCAGTGTGGATAATAGGAAGCTTAGTTGTAGGTCTAGTAGTCCTTGTTTTTCTGCAGGATGTAGTTCTTGGTTGGAGAATTGGGTGTCTGTGTTTTGATTTGTTGCTACTTGGTCTGCTGGAAGCTTGGTTGATTGTGCGGATGCGATTCCTGCCGTGAGGAGTAGTGTTATTGTGAGGATGGTGGTTTTGTGTTTCACTTGTTTTTTCTGGCCTCCATGTCTTGCTGTCCTATGTTTTGTTATACGTGAATCTTCTTTTTAAATCCCTAAGGTTGGAAAGCCGAGGACACTTCAAAGTCATAGCTCGGACGCTGATTCGTATTACTGCCGAACTTCTCCGCAGTATACGTCTCACCATTGAACTCAACCTTCGCCTTATCCGGAGCCTTCCGGTAAGAGACACCGTTCGGCATGAAGATCGTCCGCATCTTCTTGTTGTCTCCGGTGTAGACGTACACAGGTTCTTTGAATTTGCCTTCTCCAGGGATTTTCAATACAGCCTTTTTGTCCAGCCTGTAGCTTTGTTTACCGACTTTGGTAGCCACTTGTGCATCACCTATTATTTCTGTGCGCGTGAAGACACTCGGAACTGGTAGACAAGGATGTTCCGGCCTTTGCCACGTCTGAAGGACAGCTTTGCTTTTCGATATTGACCGTTCCAGAATACTTTAGCTGTGTCCGGCAGGTCTTTTCCGAAGTCTTCTTTCATTTTCCCGGGTACGAATACGTCCCGGCGTTTCCTGTCGTTGGTGTCGCTGTATACTTTGTATCCTCGTGCTTTTCTTGGACGGTATATTTTGCCTTGTGCTTTGATTTTCTTTGCTCGTGTGTCGAGTTCGATGTCTCCTTTTTCTTTTTTGCCGACTACCATTTTCCTGTGCTACATGTGTTACTGGCTATCCGTGGTTTATAAACCATATTGCTTTAAAAACAAGATTCGACCAAAACCCCCTCGACCAACTTTTTCTTTTTTCACTTATCGAGGCGTTTCTTTAGGTACTTCTGGAAACGCCCGGACTCATCACCACCCCAAACCAAACGAGCTACCTTCACCTTATCAGTACGCTTCTGACCCTTATTCCGGCTCAAATAACTGTAGATACGCTCCGCCATACCCTTACTGATGTAATCATTAGCTTGCAGCGTCTTCGCAGTCGTCATCCCGCTGTGAACACCTTTCTTCCGAGCTTCCTTCTGACTGAGGACAGGACGGTTGCTCTCCGAAAACTTCTCTTTCCGAAGTTTCACCCCCTTCCTGGCATTCTTCTCCGCATACTTTGGCACCTTAATATTGCTTCCAGTCATAACACATAAAACCGGTAAACCACTTTAAAACTATTCCGGCTAATTTGCTGCGTAGAACAACTCAGTCAGGATGACTGACCAACGGAGCCAAACTACGGACCACAGGACAATCACGAGGCCGATCATGCTTACCCGGATTCACGTACAAAAAATCAAACGGCTCCAAACTCGCCATCCGGCTCCGCCACTCATCCACATTACTCCGGTTCAACATGTTCATCGACTTCAACACAGTCTTCCAGTCCTTCTCACCTAACTCACGGCCATTCCGGTCACAGCCCAAGAACACATGCGTCAGCTTACCCAAGAAATTGTACTGACTCGACTTAATATTCGGATTCGGAATCTGGCCCGGAGACTGACTATCTAAGACAATCGGCATATCCATCTGCCGCTGTTTCATGTTGAAGAACTCCTCAACCTGCTGCTTCAACAAAGAACTTTCACCAGATGGAGCCATGCGGTGAAACTCCGGCCACAAACCAACCAGATCAGCATCGATATCACCTTTCATAACCCGGTTCATAAGGTTCCGAAACACTACCGAGACGTAGAACTGCAACTTGTACATACCGCCGTTCGTAAAGTTCGAAAAACCCTGCAAACCGAGTGCCACGGCATACCCTTCATCCAAGAATTTTACAGGATCTTCGCGGTACCTGTTCGAGATCACCATATTGGATTCCAAACCGTTCAATTTGCTGCGCAGACTCTTTTCCACCTGTACGCTCTCGCTTTTCTGCTCCACCAGTGTCCGTAGCTCGTCGAAACTCGTCTCCTTGATACTGATCTCGTTCAACACGTTGCTCAAGACAGCATCTTGAGCCGTGGTAAGATCGCCTTCCCCTACCAAGAATTTAAAGTCCGTTTCGCTGATATCCTGGAATCCGAGCGTGAACGGTGTGACATAGGACGGGTTCTTACCCCAAGCTTCTAAAACAGGCTTCGGCACAAACAGTTTCTTCGGTATCTCTGTCGGCTCTTCGTTAGCCATCAAACCCATTTTGTCGATCAGTTTCTTGCTGACGCCGCCGTACTTGTCGAGGACTTGGAAGTCGTTCTTTACGTCGCCCCCGTTGTAGATCACTCGGCCTGTCTCCGAGAGACGTGACACCATTGCCTTACCGAAGATTGTTTTCCCTGAACCAGAGGGACCGAATAACCCGACTTTAGTGGTGTTATGGAAGTCGATGTAGACGATGTCGCCAGTTCCTTTGGTTTTGGCTACAGGTATTCCGTTGCTGTAGTCGGCGTCGAGGTCTTCTTGGTTTGCCAGGGTTCGGATCGCAGGGTTGTTGCTGCGTCCGAACACTCGGTCCATGCTTTCCAGTCTACCAGGTTTCACTCATCGTCACCGCTGGAGTCGCCGTTGTTGTTTCCTGTCTGTCTCTGTCCGCCTTGTACGTGCATCGTGTTCGGCTGGAGAAACTGAGGGATTTGACCGTACTGACGCCTAGGCCTGCTTTGACCTTCCGGTAGGCCGCCGGATTGTGTTCTGCGCTTGTATTCTTGATAGTGATCGCAGTACTTGTACGGCTTTACCTCGTGGTCTTTAGTCCGGATTCGCTTCTTTCCGACAACCTTCTCCTTGACCATGTCTACAAAGAATATTTGTTTGTTGTCTGCTCCGTCCAAGGCTCCTATAACTGCTCTGAGTACTTGATCCCAGTCTCGGAGTTCTTTGGTGTCGAAGTCGGTTTTCTGCCAGTCAATGTTTACCGAGGTATTTCTTTTTTTGGCCCACTGTTTGACGATGTCGCCAGCTGTTTTCTCGGATGTCTGGGAGAGCAGGTTGTCGCCTGATGCTTCTTCTTTAAGGTCTTCTGCGCTTGGAAGGCTTTTGTTTTGTATTATGTAGGCTGCGAAGTATAGGGCGAGTATTGATCCTGGTACTCCGTATTTTAGTACTGGTCCGGAGTTGATGAAGAATCCTAGTCCAGCGATTCCGAGCGAGGTTAGTACGACCAGTGTGATTTGTTTGTCGTTTTTCATTTTTGATGGTTGTTTTTTAGAGGTATGGTATTATCCAGGGTGCGGCGGCTACTCCGATTCCTCCTGTGATGAGTGCTGTTGTCAAGACGGAGTTGAAGGATTGGTCGAGTCCCCAGTATCCGACCAGTATTCCGATTATTGTTGAGATGTATCCGATTGCCGCAACGGTTTGAGACGATGCTACCACTTTGTCAGCACACCTAAGATTTTACAGGATATCGTCGTCAAGTTGTTGTCCCGGGTTTTCGTCAACGAGGTGTTCTGGCATTTTCACTTTACCCTTGAATACTGGATCGTCAGTGTCATAGTCTTTCAATAGTATTACTGTTTCTCTTTCTTCAAGAGTGTAATCCTGGTTTATGCTTTCTCGCGGAATCCCCTGTAAGAACTTTTCTATCTTTTTCTTCAGTTCTGACTTGCTGTGCTTCCAGTATCTTCTATCATCTTCCCACTGCTTTAAATTGAGGTAGACAACGTGTCCCTCAGGCATTTTTAGTTGTTTTCTTTTTTGTTCGGGCATTTCTTTTTCAGCTCTGAGAATCCAGTTATACATTGGAAATCAGTTAGTTAGTTACCTTATTTCGGTGGTTAGTTAGGTTTATAGTTACAAAGTTACATTTATTAGACAACTTCACCGGCACTAAAGTATATAAACCCCGGTACGCGTGCGTGCGCACGCGTGACCCGTCACCCCCGTATACCAAAGGTATGCCCCACCTCATCCTCAATACTGTCCAAAATACCGTTTTCCTTGTAGAAAGCAGGCGCAGATACGTCTGTCATCTCAGCAACATCCTGAACACTCTTTGAAGCAAGATCAACTCCGTCTTCATCTCTCATCTTCTCAAAAACCTCTATCTTCTCTTCAGTCGATTTACCTCGGACCTCATATTTCACATCCGAGCTAGATCCATCCTCCGAAGATTCACTGGTGTCCGATCTAGGAGATATCTCATCCATAGCCTCCTCTCTCTCATTCTCACGTTCCTCCTTGGCCTTCTCATCACCGGACAAATCAATGCTTCCATCCTCAGTAGCAACCTCATCCAAAGGCGAATCACCGACCTTATTCAAACCGGTTTCATCGCCAGCAGGGATAGAGGTCACCAAGACTTCACCGAACTCCTCATGCCAATCACGGTAGAACTTCGACTCCTCACGGATCGCCTGAGCCAATTTCTCAATCTCAGCAACATCTTCCTTGAACTCCATCTTGATTTCCTGCTTCGCCCGCTCCATCTTCTCCTCGATCATCTGCTCCGCAAACTTCTCGAAGTTGCTGGCGACCTCAGAAGACACATACTCATCCTTGTAACCCAAGGCAATCTCCTCCAAACGCTTACTCTTCAACCGTGAAAGACGCAGCTGCAAAGTACGCCACTCCACAATCTTCTGAACAATAACACGAGCCTCTTCCTGAAGCTCACCGACCTTCTTTACTCCCGTGAAATACTGAGTACCCGGAATAACCTGATTGTGGACCTCATCAATGTCAAACGACTCATCAACTTCATCTTCAATCTCCTCTATACGAGAATCATACTGGCCGTTCCCTACAATACGGTCAAACTGATCCTGCAAACCGGTGACGTAGTCATCAATATTCCGTATGGCGTTCTCTACCTCTCGGGCTTTCTCACGGAAGTTATCACGAGTCCATTTCTCCTCCTCTAGTTTCTCCAGCTTCTTCTGGAATTTCTGGCTTTTAGTAGCGTCCAAGTTCTCCAATACAAGCTCTGTCATTTACCTAACCACCTCGTCACGTCTGTCGTAATCATCTTCAAACAGTCCGCGGTCACGTCCACGACCGCGTTCATACTCATCGTCATCCTCCTGCTTCTGATCCAAGTTCTCAAAGTCCTTTCTCTGCGTCTCAGTCTCAGCTTCCTCCTTCCTCTGCTGCAAGCTACTGACCTTGTTATCTATCTGAGCATCAATCATTTCAGCAAGATCGCGGGCACCAGTCTCCCTCTCACTTATAACACAGATCTTGTCCGGCGCACCAGGGTAATCGCTGATGCTCGACGGCAATGCAAACTTCTCCACAGCAGATTTCGGAAACTTCTCCTGCGTAACCCGCGAAGTATCTGTAAATGGAAGTATTGTTTTCAGCCACTGACGGAACCCCTTATTCGGTGTCTGAGACGGATAGAAACTGACCTTCACCACCTCGTCAACCTTCGCGTCATTACTTGGCTCGATATCGAAGCCTTTCTCATTGGTTTCCACAATTTCGTCCAAAGTGCCTTGACGACCTCGCGTAAGATCGAACAGGTAGATAAGTTCTTTTTCGCTCATAGTACTATTTTTTCTCCGTGTACGGAACTGTCGGGACTTGCGCCCCTAGATTCTGATTTCGGATGAAAACCGCTGCGAACAGCAGGTTGACGATTACGCTGCCTGCAGCAACAAGCATGTACAGGCTGACCCTGTTATGCAGTTTCTTGTTCTCGCTTTGGATTTCAGGGATTGAGTTCAGGCTGTAGTCCTGACCGAAGCACTGTTTGAATGATTCGAAGCCTTTGCATACCTCCGCTGAGGTTTCACCGTGGAAGATTACCTTGTCTTTCTCGGTGTCGTCGCTGGAGTCGTAGTAGATCCGGCCTTCGAAGTCGTCCAAGCTGTAGTTCTCCGGTTCAGGGTATTCCGGATCGATCACGCTGCCTTCGAACCTGACGGTTGGAATATTGAAGTGCTGCTTTGGCGGGATTACCTTGATCTGGCCTTCGTAGTCATCTTGGTTTTTGTCGGTTTCGACGACAAGTGTGTATACTCCTTCTTGATTGACTGTGATTTGGCTGGTGCCGGTTAGGTTGGAGAATTCTGTGTCGACTTGGTCTCCGGGTTTTCTGATTCCGACTGTTATGGATGAGTTGCTTTTTTCGTGTGTGAAGTTTTGCAGTTGTAGTGTGACTTCGGTTGGTGAGTCGATTTTGAGGAAGGTTTCTTCGGCTTTTGTGCCGGGTTCGACGGCGTCCAGCCGGAAGTTCTCTGATAGTACGTGTGTGGTGTTCAGGCCTTGTACCTTGAATTGCTGTAGATTTTTTGCGGTGTTGTTGGAGGTGTCGGTGACTGTGATGTTCGCCCAGTAGGTTCCTATCTCGCTGGTCTTTGAGAACTGGCTGCTGAATGATGTGCTTGCAGTGCTTTCCCTAGGTAGCTGGAATGAGGCAACAGATTTGTTGATGTAAACGGTTTGGTTGTTTCTCTGCACGGATTGTCGTCGGAAGACTTCGGCTTCTACCTTTGATATGTTGAGGTTGTCTGTGGCGTCGACTTGGAACGTGTTTTTCTGGGTTGCCATTACATCAGGGACGGACACCGAGTCAATGACGGGTGGTGTGTCGTCGATGAATTCTGCGTTCAATTGGATTGTCTGGTTGAAGGTGTCGCCGGTTAGCGTGATGTTTCCGGTGTAGTATCCGAATTTTTGGTTGGCTCCGACTTGGTAGGTCGGTGTCAAGGTGTAGTTGTCGTAGCTGTAGACTCTGAACTGGCTTGGCACAGAGATGTAGCTTGAGATGTTCCCTGAAACACTGGTTCGGATTGTCTGTTCCTGGTCATTTTTCAAGAGGTAGACCGAAGTGTTTCCGAGGCTGCCTTGGCTTCCGACGGATATATTTTTGTTTAGACTGGTTTTGGTGGCTGCGAAGGACGTATTTTCTTGGACTGTGAGAGAGATTTCTTTTTCCGCTTTGTCGTTGTTGCCTGCGGTTGCAGTGAGTTTCCCGGTGTATTCTCCTGGCGGGAATGTCTTTGTGGTTGAGGCGTTGATAGTGATGTTTTTCGAGGTATTGCTTGGGATTTGGATCTGGTTTTGGGAGGGCTTGAGTGTGAATTTGAAGTTGTTGTTGATAGTAACGGATTGATAGGATGTGTTTTCGGCGGTGAGGGTTAGGGTGCCGATCTGTGTGTTTTTTCCGGGTTCTATCTGTGTTTTCTGCGGGGTGTAGTCGGCGGTGAGTGTGGCTGCGGCTGTTGCTGTGAGTAGTAGTGTGGCTGCGGCTGTGAGTAGTTTTTTATGGGAGGTCGAGATCTAGTTCACCTTCGAGGAATGCTCTGCGGACGGATTTGTTCATTACGTCTTTTATGTTGTAGTTTTCGTTGACTACTTCTTCTCTTACTTTTCTTAGGATTTGGTCGTCTATCTGTGCTGTTCCCATCGATGACTTTCGTGATAAGTAATTAGTTAGCACTCTTTTTAAAGGTTTTAATAATATCGGCTGTGTTCATAAATTCGATTTCAGCTCAGCCAGGGTTTTCTTTTATAAACTGCTGTGAGAAAACCTGTTACAGACCACAGCAGATGACAAAAGATGAAGAAAAGAGGCAATGCAGCGTCTGCGGACGGACACGCAGCCAACTAGAAGATCTCACCGTTGACGGCAACCAACTTCACAGTCACG
The DNA here is from genome assembly GCA_042218075.1 of Candidatus Nanohaloarchaea archaeon. Lineage (GTDB taxonomy): Archaea > Nanohalarchaeota > Nanosalinia > Nanosalinales > Nanosalinaceae > SW-4-43-9. Next base: position 26,437 of record JBDGRK010000023.1, on the reverse strand, counting down.
TCTACTTCGAAGAACATCAAGGCATAGAGAAATGTATGAAGTGCGTGAAAGAGTTTGAACGCGCCGACAAATAGCCGCCCTGTGCTATTCGTTCTTTTTTAAGTCTGAATCTCACCGCTTTTCGATTTCAAATCTGTTTAGCCGCCATCTGAATCATAATCCAAGCTAGAGTTCCAGCAGCTAGGAACAAGATTGAGGTCTTGGTTTTGAAGTTGCCGTGAGCATCATTGAAGAATATCCACAGACAGTATAGTGCGAATACCAAAGAAGAAATTACTTCAATCACTCTTCCTCACCTTCAGTAGTTTTCTCATGCTTGTCTCGCAAAACGTCGATTCGAGATTTAGTAGCTTCTAATTCCATCTTCAGAGTAGGTAGCAAACGCTGCTTTTCTTCTTCTGTGAAATCTAATCTCCGAATCTTAGAAACTATTCCCTGTAGAAAATTCTTTTCAGCTAAAGAATTCTGTAGCTGCATCTCCACCTCTTCTTTAGACATATCCCTTATCTGAGCTTCCAGTATAATCTCGCCCATATCAACATCATCTTCGTCGGTAAACTCTCCTTCCGGCATCTTACCAGGTTCATCGGCCTTAATCTCTAATCTTCTCAAGAACAAAATCAAGTCCCGCTTATCACTGCGTCTGCCTTCGTATTCGCCGTTATCCCACTCTGCCTTGTAGAACTGAGTATCTGTCTCAGGATCAGGCATCATCCAAATATCGACTTCAGTATCTCCGACTTCCTCAGATTTCAGCTGCCTATATTCCTGTTTGACACTCACTATATATCACCTCTTTCATTAGATTTCGATTCCATACCTACCAAAGCCTCTTTTTGAGTCCTTTGTACAGCTCTTTCCCTATATGCAGTGTTCCAAGCACCGCAGGGATACCGAAGAGAGCTAGTACAATGAGTCGGGCAGTAGGTTCGATTCCGGGTTTATTGACGTAGGCCGCGTAGGTGATCGGCCATGCGATTAGAGTTCCGCCTATCATGCTTAGATGGTTGTTCCAGTAGTCGTAATCCATTACGAGTCTTCACCAGTTGTCGAGTCCATATCTATTGAACCTCTGATTCTATTTTTCGAGCCACATCTTGTAGAGCCTGCTCGGTCTGCTTGTTTGCATTCCACATATCGGATATTGCGGTCTTCCAGTAGTTCAGGCTCTTCATCACTGTATCCAGCTCTTCTTCGTTTTTGATGTGGACCCTGGTCTTGTATCTCTGAAGAATAGTGTAGACATGGTCATTGGGTCTGTTGTCGTCCTCCCAACTAGGACGTTCGTACTCTCTCCATCGCTTCATTACTGAAGCTGAGATCGGGACTTTAATTTCTTCCATCGTCTACCACTTTCCTGAGATTTCTTGCTACAGGTGCTTTGGCTCTTTCACGAGGTGTGATTTTAGGTCTTTCAACAGTACCTTCAGCAAGTTCATTTGCTATCAGTGTGTATCCTTTTCCTCGGTTGCTCTCTAAAGTCACTGCTTTGAGTCCGTCTTTGAACACTGTTTCTTTGACTTTTAGTGGTTCTTTTCTTTGACCCCAGAGAACTTTGTCCCCGGATCTAAGGTCTGTGAGTGTAACTTGTTTTTCCATATATATCTAATGACTTTTGTCTTTTATATACCTTTTCCAGATATATGAAGAAAATTTAATCCTCGGACCAAGCATAACCGCAATGTCTGCATCCATAATCCCAAGGCGGATCTTCAGGATCAAAAGCATCAAAGCTTTCTTCATCAGGTTCTTCTATCACGCCACCCTCTCCACAAGCAGGACAGGTCACTCCTTATCACCTTCAGTAGTTTTGTTTTCCAAATCTTCTGCTTTGATGTCGAACTCGTATTTAGTGAATAGTTCAACGTAGGTTTTGAAATCTGTAGGCCGCCAATTGTCAACTATAATCTGGTTCTTTACATCCTCGAATGGCGGTCCTTCGTGTCTGTCCGGCCATACCAGATATCTACTCATATCTTGGACGAAAGCACCGAACTGTCGGAATACCCGGTCTTGACAGGCTGAACCTGTTCCTCTCTGGAAAGACGCTTCAAGTAATATGTCGTCAAGATTTCCGAGATCTATTTCGTCACTCTCCATTATCCTCACCAGTTTTCTTACCCATATCTCCTGATTTTTCAACCATCCTCTCTATGTCTTCTTTAACAGATTCTATTTCCTCCTGATATCTTTCAATGAGCATATTATATCTTCGAATATCATTATATTTTAAAAGCAGCCTATCACTCTTCTCTGTTGGATAATAATAGTGAATTCGTCCTTCCTTTTCAACAGTTGCTAAACCTTTCCTTTGAAATGCAGACATAATATTTCTCACAGCACTATAAGAACAGTCTAGAATTTCGTTAACCTCACTGGGAGAGATACCATTGCTATTATTTACTATATCAAATATTGTCTTTGTCAAATTCTTACTTTCTACATTTGTAAGTCCTTGAGCATAATTCCTAGACTCATTACTCGTCATTGGCTATCACCAGATGACTTGTGCATATCTTCTAAATCAGATTTCATAGCATCTTCAGACTTCCAATGGTCTTGTGTTCCTTTATGGACTCTCAAACCATGATCGGTATCAAAGCCTCTTCCACAAACACTGCACTTATAGAATTGCTTACTACACTCTTCGCATTTGACAGGTTGACCTACATCAGCTAGTGAAATCTTTGAGGCAGCAATCCCATACTCAAGCTTATCTTCTAGTTCTTCTACTAAACTAGATTTTTCAAATTCTGAGTCTTCATCTGTCTTGTTCTGTAACCACTCTAAAACCGATTCAATATCCGAGAGAAGAATTTCATCGTAACCATCTCCTATCTGCACAGCTCCCTTTTCATCAATATATGGCCCATTAACTGTTACAGATAGAGTTGCAACTTCTTCAACCTGCATTTTGGCTCCGCACTTAGGACAATTAGGATCAATTTTTTCATCCGATTTTACTATTACTTCATTTTCATGTCTTTGGCATATCCATCTCACTAATTATCACCTTCTTCATTAGATAACATGTTCGGATTTGGTGAGCGGTGAGCACGGGGAAGGGAACACCTATGCGCAGGCGTAATGGTTCTAATGCTCACCGCCTATCACCATCCTCAGGCTCCAACTGCCGATTCGCTAACTCACTTAAATCCATTTCCTGCGTCACAGACAGACAGTCTTCATGCCTTTCAATGTAGTCCGGGACCTCGTGAATCACCATGTTGATGTAGGCTTCGTCGCCTTGTGCGAGTTCTCGGGCTGAGGCGGCGTACTGATCGTCGACAAAGTATCCTGTTACCTCAATCAGTTACCACCTCGGTCTGATCTGGGTAGCGAGGGTTTGATAGAGTGATTTCGAAGTCGTAGACCTTCCCGCAGCTGTGGCACTTCATAGTCTCTGGAGTGGACAGTCCTTCTTTGTCCATTAGTACGAGAGTAGTCCCGCATGTGCATTGGAAACGGTCTTGGAGACAACCGTAAACCTCACTCATCAGTTGTCATCTCCACATCTTCTGAATCAGATTTTACCAAATGGACGCTGTCGCCGCAGATCCTGCATCTAACAAATCCTGATTCAACCTCTTCTTCAGTACCGTAAGCTCCTGCGGAAACACCCTTTCGTCTTGTGCCGCAATCAGGTTTCTCACAGTCCCAGCTTACAGCTCTCTGCTCGTAATCATGAAGAACATTACTGAGAACTTCGGGTTCAGTCAAGTCAAATTCGTGTAATTGCTTACCAGTCGCTCTTGTGAGTTCTTCTTGGAGGGTCTGAACTCTATCATCAACTTCTTGCATTCGGTCAGTGTGTCCATGCTTTCTTGCAATCTCGTTCCTTCTCTTTTTCAGATTGTTAATCCTATCAACAATTTTTTCTTCAAACTCTTTCTCCTGATCAGTATCATTCATCATTTTTTACCTCCGAGTCTTCTGAGAGTTTTTTAGTGAGTTCGATTCTAACCGCTTCACCACATACAGGACAAGTAGGCATAGACAGCTGATAGTCTCCGACTGTTACTCTGTTCCCGTTCAGGAAGTCAGGGGTACAACCGCAATCTTTGACTTTGCTATAGTGCTGTCTATCAGGATCGCCCCCAGTGTAGTTGATATGGTTCTCTTTAAACTCTCCATCAAACTCGTCGAGGATGTTTTCAAACCGGTTCAGCATATCGGCTTTACTCATCATCTTTCTCCTCCAGATCTACCTTAGCCCATATGTTGCCGAGTATGAATCCGAGAAGTAATCCTCCAGCTGTTTCAATCATTAGATTTCACCCTCTTGACTTCTAAAACTGCGATTTCAACGCCGTCACCAGGATCAGCA
>JBDGRK010000023.1:0-22010 GCA_042218075.1 Candidatus Nanohaloarchaea archaeon | reverse complement strand
TCATCACCTTTGTCAGCGATACTTGCTAAAGCAAGCTATTTTTTCTATGTTTGACGCAGGTTTTGAACATAGTTTTCTTCCAGCAACCTGGATGGCTGCAATTCGAAGTGAACTCTTCAGTGATGATCTTATTCATGGTAATCCTCCACAGTATGTCGTTCTGGATCAAGAAGATTTCCGGCTTTAGGGTTCTGGGTATGGCGTGATAGCCAACCAGCTGAGTACAGTAGAATAGCACCTAATCCTCCGAGCTTCCCTCCGACAAGCGCAAGGAAAAAACCTGAAATAGGTAGAACTGTTCCTACTAAAGCCCAAAATAATGCCGATCTGTTTTCATACCATTTTAGTGGATCTCTCAGCGGTCATCACCGTCTTTGTCTATGGCATCTGCTGAAGAATGCAAGTCGTGCATCTCCATAATGCCGTCAAGCCTTCCTTTAGAGTGATAGAGTTTTTGAAGTGCGCTTGAAACCATATCTCGCTCTGTAGCTCTTACTTCATCTAAGTCTATTTCTTCGAGAATATCTATGGCGTGAGTTATGGTTGCGTGTTGTTCGTCGTAATCCATTTGTACTTCACCTTTTAGCATCTTTGTTAGTATTGACTTCTAAGATTTGTACTGCGTCAAGCTCTGCCTTGTGATGGCTTGAAACGAAAATATTGTTTTTGACTAAACGGCTTGCATCTGCCCTGTTTTTAGCCTTTATATTAAATCTGAATTCTCCTACAACTTCAAACTCAGTTAGATCACTCACTCATCATCACCGTTTTTCTCCCTGACATCTGCTAAAGATGCCTGCTGGATTTTCCGATCAGGACTTTCTACAGCTTTCAAAATCGCCTTTGATAGTTTGTATGGTACTCGAGCTCGTTCAGCTGCATTATCGCCATGGACTGCCGTAGCCCTTGTAGTATCTCCGAATGTGTTTGCTTCTCTGCTATTCGAGATATGGCATTGATCGCCCGGACTACACGTATGGTATTCCATGCTGGCTGGATGCCGACCCCAGAGGTCAGTAGGCTTCATATAGTCCATTCCATACTGGCAGTACGTCACTTGTCCTGTAGGTTTTCGAGGCATAATACGCCGGAGCATTCCCCGAGGATTCTCTAAGAACCAAAAATCTGGATTAAGTTCTTGAATTAGCCAAAGGGTGTGGTAGACAAGTTGGACGCTGTCGGCTACGCTTTGACGTCTTGGCAGGTTCTGTTTTGTCCAGGTCTTGGCAATGCCTGCAACCGAGAAATCAGTGCAGGGCGGTGAAGCCCATACGAAATCAGGTTGAGGTAAGTCCTCTGGCTCTAATTCCAGCACATCGGCTTGGAGCTCCGCATCATATTCTGCTGCTTTCTCAGGATCTTTCTCAACTCGAAAGACCTGCCATTTGTCACTCCGTTGAAAAGCCTTTGTAGCACTTCCAGTACCGGAGAATAGGTCAATAGCAACCTTAGTCAGAAGCACCACCTTCTCCATCAGTTTTCTCTTTGATAACTTCCAAGGCTATGTCTTCGGGAGATTTTTCAGTAGCCCAATGGAGCCTGTAGTCGATCTCCATGTCGTTTTTCCACTGGTCGATGTACTCTCGGTCAGCGAAGTACTGGACAAATGTTTCTGCGTCTCGAAGATCGAAATCTGGAAGATAATCTCTAACTGTAGTCCGATGAGCTACCATGTCGATGACGTGATCCATGAAAACCGGTTCGTCCTCTGTGTCTTCCTTGATAAAGTCAAGTAGCAGAGCTACTTGGTCGTAATCCAGTTCTTCTATATCTGCAAAGGACAGGTTGCCGTTGACTATGGTTTCTATTTCTTCGACATCTACCACTACTCGTCCACCTCATCGTTTTTCTTTTCGACATCTGCTTCTCTGACTCTGACACCCGGAATCCTCTGCATATCAAGTACTTCTGGTGCATCAAAAGCCATCAACTCAGTCTTCAGCTTCCGATTTGCTTCAGACTTTGATCCTGCTTCAACCAACGCTCTAAATTTTCCAGTGACTATGTATTCTGTCATTCTTCACCACCTTTCTGCTTGTTCTCTGTTAATTTCCAGTCATCAGGAAGTCCTACAGATTTTTCTTCATCTATATGAATGTCCTCGGATCCGCATCGACACTTTGCTATAGGACCTGGTGGATTCTCAACCTGGTTCCCGCACTCGTTGCAAACCCATACATCGTAGAATTTTCCATTCATGTGTCTACACCTCTGCCGTAGGCGTTAGAACATGGTGTGCAGAGATCTAGTCTAATGTTTCTATGGTTGACGTAGGTCGCTGATTGCCTATTACAGCCTGTTATATTACATTCACTCATTTTTCATTTCCTCGCAGCTGTGGAACATTGGATCGCTAGGTTTTGCACCACAGAACGGACATTTCCTATCTCTCACTCTTTATCACCTTCAGTAGTTGTCGTGCTGTTGTCTATTTGACAACCGCAAGCCTCGACCGTACTACCCCGTGATTTCACATACACGTAGCAAAAAGTGGAGGCCGCTAACAACGCTGCTTGCAGCGGCAGCCACTGACCAGCAGGCCTGTAACCCGTGGAACCAAGCAGCATTCCTGATCCGGCGAAACTCATTGACACACCGGCAACACTACCAGAGTACGTATACATCATTGACGCTGTCAACAAGCCGGAACTGAAACTGAAAACATCCGCAGCGTCAATCACCTGCTACCACCATCATCACATGACTTGCTGTTATCTTCGGCAGATTCCGTCTGGTTATCCGACAAGATCCCTTTCTCAGATAGCTCGTCAATCAAATCCCGAAGCTCTTCTCTGCGGGCCTTGGCATCATTCAATGACACCTTGTCAAGCGCGGATAGCTCCTCGACACGTTCATCCTGCTCACGGAAACGACGCCGAACCACTTGTTCAACCACGTTCTCAGGTTCTGTCACTCTTCACCACCTTCGGTATCTTTGCTCTGAACATCTCCTGATTTTGGTACAGCCATAGAGCCGCAGACATCACACTCGATCTGATCAGCGTGAGCCGCCAAACCGATAGCTGTAGATTCTTCTCCGCATCCACGGCAGACAAAGTCGGATTGAGCTACTGAGATTGCGAACCACCTTCACCGTTTGTTTTTGCGAAGTCTCGGTAAGACACCTTATCACGGTCATACAGCGACTTCACCTGAACCCACATCACCGATTATCACCGTCCATCTCGCGCTTGTAATCACAGAACTTGTTGAACGCCGCCCGCTTATGACTCGAATCCAAATCGCCTTCACTGACAGTAAGCTCTCCGGACTCGTCGATCATCTCAGCCACGTATTTCCGGTAGTCAACAATTGTGCCGGACTGAAGAACGGTTTCCTCACGCATCCACTTCTGAAAGTTCCAAATTGTTTTCTCGGCGGATCCGAGGTCTTGGTCTTTGATCCATTCACGGAACTCTTCGGGTTTGTCTTCCAGCTGTAACTCAGTCACTGACCGGTCACCTTGTCGATCCAGTGTCTGACCTGTCCGGTCATGCTGCGGTTCTGGTTTTCAGCTATTTCCTCAAGCTTTTCCTTATATTCTCGCCCGAGTTTGAGGTTCACTTGCTCGGTCATAAACCACTATGTGTAAATAGATTTTATATAACCTTGGTACTTTAGCAGGTTTCAAAATCAAACATGCTCAAGCAACGGTTTCACTAGACAAGGCTCTCGAAGATGCTAAATCATACTAAAGAAATGCTTTAGTTTCGTTTAGCATTTGAGCAACCCAAAAATGGTTAATGAAACAGCCCCCTATTTGTCGCAACTCACCGCACGGCCCCGAGTCACCGCCAGCCATACAGCCTCCCAGCCTTACAGCCGAGTCCACTGCATTCTAAGAGAGGTCGTCCGTTCGAGGGACTTACAAGACCTACTACGAATCATATATTTAAATATATAAGCATCACAAAAATAAAAAAGAACGTAGAAACCACGGCAAAACACCGGCAAAAACAGCAAAGCGTTTTGCCTTAACTCAGAAAACAAAAAATAGCTGCATCGTCACACACCAACCACAAATCCCGAGAACGACTACGCACCAGTCATTCTGACCTTTCCAAAACAACTTAAAAAAGAGAAGTTTGATACGACGGATGCGATACATCCTCCTGGTTCAGCTCAGATACAGATACAGGAGATAGCCTCCCGCGAACAACGCACCCATCGTACTCCCAACCAACGGCACCTGGAAACCAGCCACCGTATGCGACGCATAATGCACAACACCAGCTGTCGAGATACCAAGCACAGCAATACCCGGTACATACTCAGGCTCCTGCAACGCAACCGTCAACAGGTAACCGAATCCAGCATAACCCGCCATCACGCCAGACACAACGAGTATTTCCATCATAGGTGTGCCTGATCCGTACAATGCGTGACTTGAGTTGTGCAGTATCTGCGCCGAGATATAGGAGAATACGGCGAATGAGGCGACCGCTAACTCCTTTCCGTATTCTTGGAGTTCGCTGATCACCGTGTCAACGTATTCCATATGGTATGTGTTTGTCAAATCTTCTTTTTAAATCTCCGAGGAAACCCTAACAAAATGTGCCGGAAACAACTGCACTTCCTCATATCTCACCTTCCATGTAATCTGTTACAGCATCCCCAAGTACCTGTACTCCGCCAAGAGCTACAAGCCCGTAAACCGCTGCAGTTGGCAGAGTGTTGGTTCCGAGAAGTGTTGTTACTAGGTTTAAATCTGCGAACTGGACTAACCCCCAATTAACGGCTCCGATCCCTGCAAGAGAATGTCCTGCAAGATATGTCTTACTGTGATCGAACATATAACCACTTTAGCAAAACTTATTTTTAAATCTAAAAATCAAAAGGCCTTTATTTCACACTCAGCAGATAAGCGGCACAAAAATGCTAAATCCAGTCTTTCTCTCGACAGTGTGGACAATAGTAGTCAGGAGAATCTTTTGAATGTTCTTGGTGTTGCATCATTAAATCGTTCTTCACGCTGCGTTCACAATCAACGCAGATACTTTTATCAGGATCTTTCTGCTTATAGCACCAATTACAGTAGTGATCAGATTTCTCCTTTCTAATTTTCTCCCGTCTCTGTCTTTCTACCGGATTTACAGCATTAGAAGGTAACATAAATAAATCACTTTATTTTGTGATTTCTCATAAACCTGATTGCATCTTTTCTGGCTTCTTCCTTGTTTGAGTAGGTCTGGTTGCCTATATCTCCACCAGAAAAGAAGCCACCCCCAATAGATCTTCCTTTGTACATTCCAGAAATGCTATAGAATGTTCCTCCTGACTGATATGGAGATGACTGTTCGCTTATCTTAATGAAATTGTTATCTGGTATTTCAGGGTTTTCCCAGTAATAGTGTAGGTTTTGTTTCTTTCTTTCAATCTTCTTGTTGCGTCTCCAACCTTGTGGACTCGACATATCTTATCAAGTGGTAAGATTCTTTATATACTTAACTCAATTGCGATCTTAAGCAGATGTGTAAGACAAATATGTTGAGAGTGGTCGAACACTCTCAGTAGATAAGAGCTTCAAAACTGCTAAACTGAAAGTGTATCCTCTTCCTGATTTAGATCTCGGACAATCTTGCTAACTGCATCAGCCCCGCAGTTAGAACACTCTTGATTTTTCTTCTCAGTATAAAAAGTCTCCATACAGTTATCACACTCAAATTCCTGTTTTGCCATACTATTCTACCTCAAATTCCATGCTACTTCCCTCAGCTTTTATCCTATATTTATCAGCAACCCAGGCGCTTCGATTTCTCAAAACAGTGGTCTTCTTCGTGTAGAAAAAACCATCCTTCGACTTCTCCTGTCTCTGCCTAATCACTCCAGCCCACGGGTTTCCACCGTGATAGTCTGAGCTGTTATACTTTGTAAGAGCTACTTTTTTGCTATTGACTCTTTCCTCGTCACCGTTCTTTTTCACTAATTTGTAGACTGTTCTATTTTTCATAATAAATTCCTCAAGGATTCCGGCGCATCATTCTAACAGCCTTTTTTCTTCCTTCTTCTTTATTCTCTACATACTCGTCAGCCACAGGTTCACCGTTTATAGTAAATCCTGTTAGTTTCCACCGGCCTTTTGGCGGTGTTCTTCTCAAGTAGAATTTTCCTCTGCGGTTTTCTTTCGGTAGGTCGTTAGGTCGGTCGTCGTGATGCCATTCGAGGGCATCGGTAGGATTTTCAATCCTACTCCAGTTCTTTATCTTCGGCATAAAATCTTCTTATCAGTATTCTTTAAATAATTAACTCCAATCCGTATCTTCAGCAGATTTGAGTTCCAAAGACGATGAAGACGGACAAGGGATTTACTCAATCCTCTCGTCCGCCACAACGTACTGCTGCCGAGCAGCACCGCCACCAGTCATCTCAGAGTTGTCGATCTCCTTCGCCGTTGATACATGAGCTGCCGACCTCTTCAGCTGCGGAGGCTCCGGCATCATATTCTGGGTATGAATCTGAGCCGTCCGCTTCGCTGAATCCTTGCTAGATGCTGGGACGATAATACCGGCATAACCTCTAGCTCCCTGCGCGCTTTTGAATGGTACTGTGTAAAACTTCTCGCGGCCTATCTTATCTCTGACCATAAACCAATATTCCAGAATAGTTTTTATATATCTATCATCGATTCGTTAGTAGAATGAACATAGAAACATAACACACAGATATTACCTTATAAGTCACGAGATCTGCCTATCAAAACTACCTAAAACCTACACCGGATACATACCAAAAAAACTATTCAAACCGGGAAAACGAAACCACCTCATTAAACGCCTCCAACGCACGCTCCAGATCACGCACATAACCAACACAACTAAAATCCTCAGCAACCCGATCCACAGAAACACCTGACCGAAGCTCCTCCAACAACGCAGGCAAATCATCATCCACCACAGAAACAGGAGTATCCGGCTTCAACACCAACCGCTTACCCTTCGAAGGAACAGCGACAGCGGGAAGGCCGGTATCACCCTCCCGCGTCACAAACGGCTCACAAAACCGACTCACTGATCCGCCACCATCAACTTGAACGTCTTGTAATGACCATTCGGACCAGACTCATCACCCTGATAAATCAACCTTACAAGCTCGCCCTGATTCTCCTTCAGGTCATCATTGATCGCCTGATAATTCACCAGCTTCTCACCGCCGTCACGCAGCTTAATGACAACCGCGTCACCGTACTGAGTCTCCTCAGTACCGGAAACCACGCCAACGATTTCCTCGCCCTCTTCCTCAGGCTTGAAGAAGTTCGACGAACTCTGATACTCAGTCCAGTTGACATCCTCTACAGATTTTTCAGCCTCTTCATCAGGCTCAAACACAACGTCGTCAGAATCTCCGTTTTCACTCATACATAATCACCTTTAAAGATACAGGTAGAAGGCCTGACCAAGCAACCAACTCGGCCAGGCACAGACACGTCGCACACACACGATAACCGTGAAACCCGTTTCCCCCCTCCTTCAAAACATTCTTTCTCAGCGTTCAACATAAAGCATGCACCTCCCTCTTGCTCCGAGCACCTTCCACCGTCGAAGCAAAATCAGTGACTGATACAAAATGCACTCCCTCCATGTAACCCAGACTCACTGATCCCCTACCTCCGAAGCAGGCCGGAACACCGCCTTCGGCTCCAAACTGAACTCAAGTACATCCCCTTCATCAATACCATACTGATCCCGGAGATCCTGAGGGATGGTCACCCGGCCACGCTCATCAACAACAACTCTCCCACTGCTACCCACTGAATTCACCTACCGGTTTCCCGGACGACGTAGCCTTTCTCAACGCTGTCAGTGAACTCGATTTCAACTTCTTCACGGCTATTCAAGCCAAACCGTTCCAGTACGCGTCTCACGCTCATATACCAACATTGACACTCACCGTTTAAATACCTTTACCCATTCAAACCCATTCCGTATTCAGAGCTTCGACACCTTACCCGGCTCAGGACGATACAACACACCATCATCCACCAACCGATCCAAAGCATCCTCAACCGCCGACTCACCGAAACCCTCATCCACAGCATCATCAACCAACTCCTGCACATCAACATAGGTATCATTCGACCAATCCTCGATCTCCACCCTGATCCAATCACGAGGACGCATCAGTTGCTCGTCTCCATCAACCCTCAAAGTTTCAGCATCTGACTCCTCAAGAGCCGTTGCCACCGCATCCTCATCAATCTCAAACCGAGGACAGCAAAAACCATCAACCGAATCTCCAGAAGCCACAAAGAAATCAGACTCCATCAAATCCCTCACATCCGATTCCGACAACTCACATTCACGCACAAGCTCAAACAAGCCCGCAGCTCCGTCCGCAACCGAATCCAGATAATTATAAACGCTAACCAAATTCTCCTTGACACCAATGACAAGGGTAGACCGGCGCATAGAAAAGTCGCGCAGGCGCGCCGACGCACGCGTTGTTACAAGGGGTTTACCCTTGACATCGGTGTCACAGTCCGAAGTAAAATTGATTCCTGCGTACGCTGTCGGTCTCTCGCCGGTTTCTAGCTGCGGTCTGTAGTCAGTCTGGACTTTGAGATCGGCGTGGTTCTGGAGAGCGTGTGTGACCTCGTGTTTCTGAACATGGCTGGTGTTTAGGGCGTCCATGTAGACGTTGATGATTTCTGTGAGGTTGTCTTTCGTGATGTAGTCTACTTCGCCTGTTCCGTCGTGGTCGGGGAGTTCTCCTTGTTCTAGGAAGTTGTCGATGAAGCTGTAGATTGGATTTGCTTTTTGGTTCCATCTGTGCTTTACTTCGGCGGTGTTCTGCTCGTTTGTGAGTTTACTGTCTTCAAGTACGTTTTCGAGGTGTTGTACCGCTTCAGTAGCATAAGCGTCGAGTGCGTCCTGATTCATGTACCGATCCTCCAATTCAGACTCAGGAATCAAATCCTTGTGATGGTCGTCATCCTTAGTGAACTGGAACGGGAACTCGATAATCTCCCACCGCCGGAAGAAGCCCTTCGACTGATCCGATGTACGAGGCAACGTATTCGCAGCGAAAATCGGATACGCCCGGTTCGTGATCGTGTATCCTTCCTTCCTCATTGGGCGAACACGCATGTTCTCAGCTCCTATCAAGTGCTTCAACTTGCCTGGACTGGAAACGTCCTCGAACTCGTCGTAGAACACCATCTGCTTCCCTTCCAGCTCGGCTGTGGCGTGCTTGTCTTCGCTGATATCGGTGTTGTTCAGTTCGTGCCAGTTCTTCTCACCGAGTATCTTGCGGTTGATCTTTACGTACTGGTTCTTCCCGTTCGCGCCTTTCCCGAACAGGATAGGTGCCTTGTCGATGGGGATGTCCGGCATCATGCACAGCCCTGTGATTTCTTTCAGCTTCTTGATGTCCTCTTCCGTGTCTTGGATTGTGGTGAGGAATTCGTGGACGCTGTTGTCGTCGAGTTCAGGGCGGTAGCTGGCGTTGTATTTGAAGGTGAAGTTATACTTCGGTTGGTAATCTTTGAACTCGCTGTCTTCTAGGCAGTAGACGCCGTTCTCGAACGGGATCTTGTTTTTAGGAGGCTTGAAGTCCTCTTTCTTGACTTGGTTTTTGTTTTTGATGTATTCAACGGTTTTTCGGGCTATGTTGGGGTTCCATTTGTTGCTGCCGTCTAGCCGTCGTTGAACCTCGTCTTTGACTTTGGATACTCCGTATTCTGAGAATATGCCGTCGTTGTAGTAGTAGAGGGTGTCTGCGTCTTCTTCTACGACGTATTTGAAGATGAAGTCCTCGTCTATGTCATCTCCCAGTTTCTCAGGTATGAAGTCCCAGCCGCCGCGTGCGTTCTGTTCGAAGTAGTCCTTCCAGTTGTACCCTCCATCGTTTTTAAGGTCTTCTACTTCTATTTTGAGGGCTTTTAGATCACCTGAGACTTCTGGGTGTTGATCGATCAGTGATTCTATGTAGCCGTTGTTTGTGATTTTGGTTGGTGCTATTTCTTCGATTCGCTCGGCTAGTTGTTGTTTTCCTGCGCGTTTTAGTTTTTGTACGTAGAATTGCCGGGTTTTTCCGAATTCTTCGTCTAGGGCTTGTGTCAGAGTTCTTCACCTGTGATGCGGTAGTAGAGTGATTCTGCTTTGCGGAGTTTTTCTAGTTGCTCTCCGGTGTTGGTTGGTGCTTGTTGCTTGATCTGAATGTACTGCCGGAGTTTTTGGAGTTCGTTGTCGGTGAGGTCGTTTCCGTTTCGGTGCTTCTTGCGGAGTTCTTTGATCTTGGTGTAGGTCCAGAGGTTCACTGTTGGTCTTGGGAGGGGTGTTTTGGGTTCCAGGCTGAGATGTATTTTTCGCCGTCTGGGTTGATTTCCATCATTATTTTGGCTTGTGTTTTGTTTTGTGTGTCTTCGTGTTTGAGGTGTTCTAGGTCGAGGTATTCGATTGCGTTTTGGTCGAGTTTGAGGAAGATTGATCCTCCGATGATTTGGAAGTCTGAGTTGAGTGGGGCTGATTTGTGTTGCATTTTTCTTCTAATCAACAATTGTTAATCTGTATTTATATACTCGAGCGAACACTTTACCGTCACAAAACCAGACTGCAATACGAGAAAGTCTACAGTCCAGAAGGTCGCTGCGATTTTCTCCTTTTTAATTTGTCTGTGCGTAGGTTTCTACGCCTTCGTCGAATAAAACGAACATTAGCAGGATGTATTAGTGTTTTCAAAATGATGGTTTTTCTCTGTATGTTTTATAAAGAGCTTTTGTTATAAACTACAGTGTGAAACCGGCGATGGCTTTTTTGTCCGAATCCAGGTATCTCAAACAAAGCGAACGCCCCGTCAGCGGGTGGCGCGATATAAACAGATCCTGGAGTTGTGGTATGCCGTTCTTAGGTGAACGCCGGGCGGGAAATGAAGTACCGCCTGGAAAAGTCAAAACCGCTTATACAGGTGAATACGGAGGTGAGATTTTTTGATGGGAATGAGTACGAACCAGTCGATTGCGCTTGCCGCAGTTGTCGGCCTTGCGGTCGCTCTCGGTGCTGGCGTGATCTCTGTGCCGCAGCTTTCGGCTCCTTCCGGGCAGCAGAGTCCGAACGATGGAACGAACAAGATTGAGGCAGGTAAGTCTTCGACTCTGTCGGTAGCTGCTTTCGATCAGACGCAGGATTCGTCTACTCAGGTCGCTCCAAGCATTTACAGCTGGAAGACCAGTGACGGAACCACGGTCTACCTTGGATCGAAGAGTGGATCTGCATCCAGCAGAACTGACTTCACCAACTACAACACAGGTGAGGACTATAAGACGGTTGCCTTCTCCGACACTTACGAGTGGGGACAGGCTATCACTGGAATGATTGACAGTGAGAACGTCTTGAAGAACCTCAACGTGTATGAGGAAGCAGCGTCGGCTGACATTTCGATCACCTTGTTCGATGAGAACGGTGATTCGACTACGTCAGTCAACCTCGGCTCTGATGAGCAGTACGCTTTCAACGGCATTGAGACTGAGGTTTCGGCCTCGAATGTTGCTGCGAATCCGGAGGTTGTAGCAGTCGATGTAGCTGACAAGACCAACGTTTCGAACGTTGAGATGCCGAATGCTAAGTCGATTGCTGTTCCGGATGCGTTCGCTGACTCGTATGACTACGCTTTCCGGGTGTACGACGCTGGAAAGGGTAAGCCGCTTCTAGGGGGTTACGAGTCAGTTAAGTCTGGTAAGCTGGTTGTGACTGCTGATAGTGATGGCACGAACGGTGAGTCTGCGACGATCAAGATCGCGCAGAGTGCGCCGTTTATCAACCAGAATGACAGGCTGGCGCACGGTATTCAGGATGACAGTGATACTCCGGCGTTTACGGCTTCGACGTTTACGAAGTCTGTAACGTTCAACTGATGAAGTGACTTCTGCCGTGTAGAGTGGCGGGCTTTTACCCGCCAACCAATTTTTTCTTCTTTTCTTTTGGCTTTTGGAGTGTGGGTGTCTTTTGAAACACTTCCTTATTTAAAAGTCAAGGTTACAGCCTTGTACAGACATGGTCACGATTGACCTGCCGGAACACTTCAGAGAAAAATACAGAGACAAACACAGCGACGAATTCAACTCCTTCAGCGAATTTGTCCGGCACAGCATTCGACTCTTCTTCCGAGAAAACCACAGCTCACAGACAGAAAACGGAGGTGAGAATACAGAATGAATACAAAACAAGTCAAAAGCCGTGCGGTCAGCTACAGCCGTGAGAAACCGGTGATGGCAGCACTTCTCGGCTTGATGGTTCTCGGCGGAGGCACCGCAGCTGTTCAAGAGATTGTCTCCCCTACAGTATCCGGGACCGCGTCCGTCTCCACCGGTATGAAGTACGAAGTAACCGGTGTGACGGGCAACGACTCCACGGTTACAGGCAGCCAGTCCTTCACTGTGTCTCCCGGTGCTTCAGGTACTTTCTCGGCTACGTTCGAGAAAGAGAACTTGGCTAACGAGGAGACGAGCGCACTGGTTGAGGCAGTAGTGATCTCTAGCAGCCAAGCGATGCAGAAGGAGAACCTGGAGAACGTGACGTTCACCTATGAACAAACTGCTCCGAGTTCGGCAGGACCGTTCCTTGACTACCTGTCAAGGTATAGCGACGGATCTGTCCGTACTGACGCCACTGGCAGGAATCTGTACGTCGGTGAGGCTGATGTAACCGGTGAAGGCACTCAGGATGTAGTGGTGTGTATCGGTGAGAACAACGGCACGCCTGGAAAGTACGACAGCTACGAAAGTGACGGCGATATCAGTGACGGCGTGAACTTTGACAGCGGTGAAGCTTGGACTGTTGACTACAGTTTTGATACGCAGTCTGGTTTCCCGACGGAGTCTGTTTCCGTTGAGTCGTATCTGACGACGTTGTTCAATCCTGAGAGTGGTGGTCTGTCCGATGTGGCGGCTGCTTGCCCTCAGTTTGACGCACCTGCATAGACAGGTCGGGTTACGGGTTGGAGGCGGTCTAAAGGGCTGCCTCTCAACCATTTCCATATCATGAGACGAGGTATTGAGGTTTCGGGATTTGTACTGGTTTCAGCGGCAGCTTTGCTTGTAGCTCCAGCTTCGGCTGCAGGTGTGGGAGAGTTGCAGGTTTCTCCAACTAGGTTTAATGTTTCTGGTGCGGCTGGTTCTGAGTTCCGTCAGGAGATCCGTGTTTCGTATAGCGGTGAGACTTCGGTGGTTGTTGACTTGGATGCTGGTATTGATTCCGGCACGGGTTTGAATGGTGAGGGCTGGAATCTGTCTTTTAGTCCGGGCCGTACTGTGGTTGTTTCTCCGGATGGTGTGCGGCGTGTTGATTTGGTGTTGGATAGTTCGACGGCGTTGGTTCCGGGTAATTATAGTGTGGATGTGAATGCTTCGACGGGTGTTCCTGTCCGTGAAGTGGACGACGATGACGGTGACGGTGAGAGCAGCGATGATGGGGGTGCTGATTCGGATGGAGATGTGGGCCGCGGTGTTGGCGGCGGGTTTGGTGACGGTGCCGGAAATGTAGGTGATAGTGGTGGTTCTTCGGGTTCGACTGGTTCTCAGGGTAATGACGGTGGTGATGGTTCTACAGGTGGTCAGGGTTCTGACCGTGTTTTGGAGCAGCGTGTGGAAAGGCTTCGGCAGCGTCTAAGGAGTTTGAACCGTACTCGGAACCGTTTGGAGAGCCGTGTGGAGGAGCTGCAGGGTCGAGTCCGTGAAGATGGTGGAAAGGTGTTGTTTGGTGTGGCTGGTATGCGTTTTGAGGTAATGGACTTGGTTTCTGTTGTTCGAGTCTTAGCATCAGCCGTGTTTTAAAAAAAAGATTTACCATTACTTGACTGTGTAACAAAAACGGATGGCAGAGACAACCGAAGTATTCGACAACTTCCTCAAAGGGGTGAAACCAGGCGACCTCAACCTGGTGATGCTCGCACTATTCCTAACACCACTAGTAATCACCGGCGCGCTCTGGCTCGTCGGACTCCGCAGCAGCAGCCTCGCAGTAATCGTCACCGGAGGCGTCTGGCTATCCTTCGTATCAATCATCTACTTCGCCAGCCAAGGAGCGATCATACGCAGCCCGGTCAGCGAAGCCGGTGTCGCAGCATCATTCATAATAGGATACTACATCGCAAGGTTACTGAACTTCTTCACAGGAGGCAAACTATCGTTCTTCAGCGTAGCAACCGATACCTACCTTTCTGTCCTCTCCAGTGCGCCTACGATTGTGCAGGAGGTCACGAACTTGTTCATGGCTCCTGTCGTTGAGACATTGTTCCTGTATACGGTTGGCCCGGTGATCTACCTAATCTGGGACAAAACCATTTCAACACTAGGCCTGGACGTGTTGGATACTGTTCCAAGGAAGCTTGTGTTGACGGCGGTACCTATCGGATTAGGTTTTGCTCGGCTTCACGGAGCGGTCAATCCTACTTTCCTGTTGTTCGCGGCGACTATCGGCGGTTTGTGGGTGTTTATTCCTGCGTATGAGGATTTGACGAAGAAACAGGTGTTCGATGTGATCCCGGTCGGGATCGTTACGATGGTCGGCTTCCATTTCGGGCACAACCTGAATCAGACTGTGTACAGCACTCTCGGGTTCATGGTGAGGATGATGTTCCCGCCTGCGGATGCGGCGCAGTTCGCTCCGGTGACGCGGCTGGTCGGAGGATTGTTTATTGCCTTGCACTTGTTGGCGGGCGTCTGGATCGTTCGGCGTTCCGATGATGTAATGGATCTGTTTTCGGAGGTGTTGTCTGGTGGTTGACGGTGATGGCCCGTTACCTGACGGTAAGTGGGAGATCGGTTTTGTAGTGGTGGCTGGTGTTGCGGTTTTTGCGGGTTCGATGATGTATGTTCAGGAAAATCCTGGTGCGCCGTGGCAATTTGAGGCGTTGTATTCGAGTACTGTCGGTGAGTTGTCGGCGGCGTCGACGGCGAGTGAGGACGGATTGGTGCTGTCACAGAATGATGCGAAATATTTGAACCGTATCTATACAGAGCTGAATACCGGTAGCGGAGACCGGGTTGGTGAAACAGGGTTCTGCATCGACAAAATTGGTGATAGGATCAGTGTGCAGAAGGCGGGTACGTTGAAATCCAGTGAATCCTCGACCACCTTTACGACCGCAAACTGTGTTGGAACGGTTGACGGAACTTTGCATTTCCATCCGCCGAGCAGTGAGGCGGTGCTTTCTGGACCTGAAACCAGTGTCAGCGAACAGTTCAACGACAAAAGGTCGTTTCTAGAGTCCAGTTTTGAGTTGTCGTGTGTGATGGCGGCTCCAATCCAAAAAGACAAAGGCAGCAGTTTGTCGAATCTCCGGTGCTTTCAAAAACCTGCTGACGCAAACATTGGTAGTGTGTTCCCCGAGGTCGAGGTGAATGTTGCCCGGTGAAACGTCAGCAGTTTTTGCTGGGAGGAGTTGCAGCAGTTGCGTTGGCAGCCTTATTCGGGTCGGGGATGCTGTCTTTTGCTTCGAATCCGGGTTTCGATATTAATGGTCAGTCTTGCAGTGGTTCAGGTGACAGCTTCGCCTGCAGCTTTAACGGCGTTAATGAGCAATTTTCTGATTTTACAGGTGCGACTATCGGTGAGGCTGAACTGTTTGAACTGGATGAGAACGGTGCGCGTGGTTTGTTAAGTGAGAGAAATATTATTGTTCAGGATCAGGATGGTAATGGAGTAGCTTTTAATGGAAGTAATTGGCAGGGCAGTTGTTTGGCTACGGTTGGTTTTGAGGATGATGACCGTGTCAGGGTTGAGGTGCAGATACCGGGTAAGTTGGTTTCGTCTTCGGCTTTAGGCTGCAGTTTGGATAGTGTGGATAGGTCTGAGGTCCGTGTAACGATGTGTAATCCGGAGCCGAGTGTTGAGAGCTGCAGGTCGTATCTCGGTAGTGCGGATTCTGAGTATTCTCGTGTGTCGTATTCTTTGAGAAATGACCGTGATGGTGACGGTGTTTTTGATAGGAGTGATGAGTGTCCTGGTACGGCTGGTCGTTTGGAGAGTGGTTGCCGGAATTCGAAGCCTGTGATAACGGTTTTTGATGTGCCTAGCCGTGTTGAGGATGAGGAGGTGTTTAATGTGTCTGTCCGTGCCCGTGATGAGGATCTGGAGCAGCAGGATTTGAGTTATTCTTGGTCGAATGGTGAGACGGGTAGGACTGCGTCGTATAGTTTTGTTGTTGGTGGTGTAAGCCGGAATGTTAGTGTGTCTGTGTCGGATGGTTTGGATTCTGTTAGTCGTTCGAAGAGTGTGCGGGTTGTGGATTCGGGCGGTTCCCGGACTGGTTTCTTTGAGGGCTTGGTGGAGTGGGTTTTGAATCTGTTTTGACCCACCAATCGTTTTTTAAAAGAATATATGTGTTATTGTTTGTGTGAGGAAAGACAAGCTGCTGTATATAGCTTTTGCTGTATTTGCGTTCACTTCTGCTGCGTCAGCTGCCTCTATACAGGTTGAGGGATTGACTGAGAAAGATATCAATACGTCTTTCACACAGAATGGTGTACGTTTCGCTACTGATTATGTGAATAAGACTGTTAGCTATAAGAATGTGACTCTTCCGCAGAAATGGCATGATGACCTGAACTATTTCCAAGCCAGTTTCCAAACCAACAATCAAGGGCAGAAAGTCCTTCAGATAAGGTATCAGTTCCTTGGAAACCAGAAGGATAAGCTTCTTGACGGTGTGAAGGATGTTCCTGATAGGTTTGGGCAGTACCAGTTTGAGGCTAATCAGCAGATAAATGGGAATGTTTCGGAGCAGTTCCAGATTCAGAGTCAAGGTAATCAGGGGGGATTGAAGGATGAACAGGTGCAGATTCAGTACCAGAGAAGTGGTTTTCAAGAAAAAGTTTCTTACACTTTCAACGGTGAATCGAGGAACTTGTCGTTTTCTAATCCTGATTTGGAGTTTGGTCTTCGTGGAGGAGTTATTCAGCCTCAGGTATCTTCGCACTATGAACACTTGATAGTTCGGCATCAGGTTTACGGTAATCACAGTTTCCAGAATAAGACTCAGACAACTGAAAATGTTTACTCAGGAAATGATACTCAGAGGATTCCAGTCTCAGGTAAAGTTAAGGAGATTTCTGCTGGAAAGGTTCGACAATCAATCACTCATGATAATCTGTATGAAGGCAGGGAGACTGAGAAACTGGTAGTTGCTCACGAACCTCGGAGTAATGTTTCAGGTATTGACTGGAACGGTTTGACTCATGAGAAATTGGGAAGTATTAATTACAGTAAGAGTATTCAGCCTGAACTGGATCAAGCCAATATATCGACAGGTACGTTGAATAATCCTGAGAAATATGAGTTTGAGGTCTACAATGTGACCTATCCTGCTGACTCCAAGAAAACAATCGGAATTAATTTTACTCAACCTGTCTACAATCCCTTGACGGACGACCCGGAGAAATTCGAGTTCGACTACTACAGCTACGTTATCGGTTCGGTGGCGACGTTCAAGACAGACACCAGCAGCGAATGGAATTCAGGTTCATTCACAGAAACAGTTGAGAAATCTGGAGTCCTTGAGCTAACTTATTCTGACGGCGACAAAGACATATTTTTCAATAAGGGTTTAGGAAGATACCTGCTCTACTATGACACAGGTTCTGGAAGCGTTAAAAATACTTCTCTACCCCAAACGAATATTCTCGGGCTTACTGGTGTAAGTGATACAGATGAAGATGTTATATCTTATAAAAATAATAGCAATAATGAAGGATATATATACAATCTGAGGCAAGGAACCACTACTAATACAGGCAGCGGGACAGCCCAACCTGGAGGTTTCGGAGATAAAGGCGATGACGGCGATCTAGACCTTTTCATGGAAAGAACAAGTTTAGATGTGTATGATCTTGGTTCTGGTAGTAGCAGCAGTTTATATAGCAGTATTGAGGGTGTAGGAGGTGTAGATGATATAGGAAGTGATGGAGATATAGATGTATTTACTATTAAGGATTCTAATATTTCTTACTACGATAGTGGTTCTGACAGCTTAACTAAGTTAAATGATAAAAGCAACTCTGTCGGAGGTATAGGAGATGTTGGAGATGATGGAGATATAGATGTTGTTTACAGCGAGCAGTTTGACAAAGATTTGAAGACTTATGATTTTGGTTCTAATTCCTTCACTGATACTGGAGTTAATGGCAAGCCGATAGGGGGTGTGGGGGATGTTGGAGATGATGGAGATTTAGATGTAGTTTATTCAGGTCCTGATAACTTTTTGAGGAGATATGACTTTGGTTCGTCTTCGTCATTCAATCTTTCAGAGAAAGTTAAGAAGGTTGGAGGAATAACTGATGTTGGGTTTGGTTCTGGTTCTTACGTCTCTAAGGTTTACAGTGCTTCTGAGAAGAAGGTGTGGGATAACATCACGGTCTCGAACTACAATAAGAACGGCGGCACGATTGATATATGGGTGAAGACCAGTAACGATGGTTCTCCGGGTTCGAATCCGTTGGAGACTGAGAAGGTTTCCAGCAGCGAACTATCGTCCTCGGGTACTCAAACCATCGATCTCTCACTTTCTCAAGGAGCTACGGATGCAAAGTATAATATTTCGTACTCGAAGGGGACTTCAACCCCCAGTATTGACAGCATCGAGTTGGATGGTAAGACAGCGAATAATCCTCCGACCGTGGAGCGGAAGGAGGTGGAGTGGACTGGTATTGGCGGCACCGGAAGTAAGGTCCTGAATTTGAGTATTGGTGATCCGGACGGCCAGCAAATCAAGGACTACAACTCTGCGAACGGTTTGACGGTAGATCGGTTTACGAACTCGACTTTCAAGTTATCCGGTTGGAGCACACCAGTTGACACCTTTTTTGAGGTAAATGATTTCAACGGCGTGTTCTCGAATCCGGCTACGGTAAACTTCACGGTAAAGAAGGATACTGGTATCCAGCCGGATTCTGGTCACGGCCATAATTTGAGTGATCAGCAGACGGAGTACACGGTGAATATCTATAATCGTGGTGAGGCTGCGAACTACACGCTCACTTTTTCGGATGATGGAACTGTGGTATCGGATGGTTCGGTTAGTTCTCAGGAGGTGGCGTCAGGTAAGTGGTTGAATACGACGGAGGTTTGGAAGAGCGACTTCATCACCGGCGAGACGGAGAACGAGGTTGCGGTTGTAGGTGAGAACAGTAGCCGTAGCCATGATTTCGGAACTCAGTACGTGTTGAACCGGACTGAATTGGTTGTGGATAACAGTAAGTCGTTCAGCTTCAGCTCGGTGGACTTGTCTAGCAGGTGTGAGAACACGGTATCCGCCACGGTGTCCAGTGGTTCGAATGTGCAGGCGACCGGTAACTGCAGCACAGTAGAAAACAGTGTGGATGCTGTCTCCGAGACCAGTTACGACTTTACTCCGGCACCGGATCGTGTGTATCTTGAGGAGAACTACACCGGTTTCCGCAACGTAGAGGCAGAGAACACCCGAGGCAACGTGAACTTTAGCTCGGTATCCAGCTCCGGTGTGGGTCTGGGTCCGTTGAAGTGCAGTCAGTCGAACAGCACCTCAAAAGACATCGATGCAGGGAATGCAGTGAACTATACGACTGGGTACAACTGTGATCCGGGCGGAGAGGGCACACCGGTTCAAACCATTTTGGAGAATGATCCGACAACGGACTTCAACCGTGTGTACTTTAACACCACGTTCGATGTGAATTCGAATGAGACGAAGACTCGGCGGTTGGTGTGGAATATCAGTGAGGATGATTTGAAGAACTGGGATAGCCGTGAAGGCGGTAGCGTTGAGGCTATCGTGGATTCTAAACGCGGGAATGTCACTGTGTTGGATAAGAATGAGTATGTGGAAGTGGTTGTGGGTACGGACTTTGGGAACAGCAGCTTGGAGTCAGGTAGCCACAGTGCGTCGTTGACGTATTATTATTCGACCGGTTCCTCCGGCGGCGGAGGTGGAGGCGGCGGAGGTGGAGGCGAGCCGTCTAAAGGTAAGAATCTTGGTGTGAAGGTTTCGGAGACACGGTTTAATGTGCGTCCGGGCAGGGTGAGTATCGCCCGGTTTAATTTGGAGAACTTGGCTTCGAAGTCGAATACTGTTGTGGTGTCGGTGAATTCGTCGAAGACTGGCGGTGAGTGCAGCCGGTTTGAAGTTGCGAAGGGGCAGCTAGGTGAAGGCTTCGGTAATACCGGCAGGTATGTGTTGGAGCCTGCTTCGAATCAGCTGGGTTCGAGTGTTGGTCCGAAAATCCGTGTTGATATGCCGGGTCAGGATGCGTTGTCTTCGACTGATGGAGTGGTGTCGTGTAATGTAACGGTTGGTGTGTCGGCTGGTACTCCGCCTACAGGCGTTGTTTTTGAGGCGGTTCCTGAGCCGGGCCTGGTTTCGGAGTTGAAGGGTTTCCTGCGGTTTGAGTTGGGTGTTGATCCGTCGAGGACTGTGTTGGAGAATATTGGTCGTCGGTGTCAGTTGACGAGCAGCGGCGGGAAGAAGTGTAGTGGAACTGGTTTTGATGTGTCGGTTTGGGAGTTGTTGTTGGGTGCTGGAGGTCTTTTGTCGTTGGCGTCGGTGTTTGTTGCTTTGAGAAGACTTAACTAGATTTGATTCAGGAATGAAGTCTGGTGCAGGGGTTAATTCTTTAAACGTGTGCTGTGGTTTTGTTTTATAGAGGTTTCATGGTTTGGACGCATGGCGCATTCGATATTGAGGCTACAGGACTCGGTCCTACATCGACTATCATCACTATCGGTGTTTGGAAGCAGACTAGGGATGGAGAGGTTGCTGAGGAGTGCTATAGTCTCCGGCAGATGGATGAGAAAGGCTTGATCGACAGTTTTACTTCGTTTTTCAGTGAACCGGGAGATGAGGCGCAGCTGTATACGTATAATGGGACGACGTATGATTTTCCGTTGTTGTGGGCGCGTGCGTTGAAGAACGGTGATTTTGATAGTTTTTGCCAGTTGTTGGAGCGGATTCAAAGCTGTCACTGTGACTTGTATGAGTATCGGAAGCAGGTTTTGGATCGGTATAAGGGTGGTTTGGAGGAGGCTGCTGCGAATTATGGTATTGAACATGGGTCGGATGTGTGTGGTTCGAAGGTCTGTGAGTTGTTTCGTCAGGGACGTGTTGAGAAGATTGAGGATTATCAAATGGAGGATGTCCGGGTGACGGTGGCGTTGGCGGAGGAGTTGGTGAATGAGGATCGGGAGAACGGCACCGAGTTCTTCCAATAAGTTTTTCTCTATCAAATCTGCTGAAGATCTACTTGCTGGCGTTGAGTGTCTGATTGAGTTCTGTGGTGTTTGTTGATCCGGCGTTCGGAACCAGTTGGGCAAGGGTATCCGCCAAGGAAACCAGTTGATCCGATAGGGTTCCGAGCTGCGTCTGACCGACCCCGACGTGAAGCAGTGCCGAACCCATCAGGATCAACGCTACGACCAACAGTTGCTCGTGCTTATCGACCTTAGCCTTCTGCCACCGACCACGATACAACCTGTACAGAAACATCAACACGATCAAACTAGACAAACCGTACCAAATATGCACTATACCTCCAGCGAGTTTCCCTAGAGAAGTCAACTGCGTGCAGACATTGTCCTTCCCGAAGAACGCGAGTATTTGGCTCAAGCCTTTGGTGAACTGTGATGTCACTCCAAGTAACTTAGTGTAAAGTTCGGTGCCGAAGACTTCGAGGACACTGAAGAAGGATTGTTTGCCGGTGACGACTCCGAGGCCGCCGGTCAAGCTGCCTTTGAAAGTGGTCAACGTCGCTAGTATGATTGTGAAGTTTTGCCTGAATGCAAGAAGGGCGTATCCGGCGATGCGTGCAGGAAGTTTAGATAGTAGCAGTACGGACGCTTTCAGTCCGTATTTGCTGACTGTGTAGGCGGTTGGCCCTACTAGTGCGGTTGCTGCTATCAGTATCGCTGGGACTGCGATCTTGAGGCAGTCGAATAACCAGTAGTCTCCTATGACCGGTGGCACACATCTGATTTAAAAAGTAGTTTTGATAAAGATATTCGTGTGTATCCGGTAAAGCAAACCTTCCAAACAGTCGCGGCACATACTAC
>JBDGRK010000022.1:0-76896 GCA_042218075.1 Candidatus Nanohaloarchaea archaeon | reverse complement strand
GAAAACACCTCTCGAACTTCTCTTACCGCTTCAACAAATCGTTCAACATCTTTTTCCGTGTTGTAGAGGTAGGGTGATGCCCTGACCGTCCCGCTCAGATCCATCTGCTCCATCTGTATCTGGGCGCAGTGATGTCCGGCTCTCACAGCAACATCGTTCTGGCTGAGTATCTCCGCGATGTCATGGGGATGCGCAAAATCAGCCCTGAAACTTACCAGGCTAGCATCCTCGGGCGAAACAACCTCGATTCCCTCGATATCTCTCAGCTCCCGAATGATACTGGATGAGAGCTTCCTGTCGTTTTCGTAAATATCCTCCATTCCTACTTCTTCCAGGTAATCCGCCGCTTCTCCCAGGCCGACCGCGCCGGCCACATTTTCAGTTCCAGCCTCGAACTTCCCTGGAATCTCCTCGTATTCGATACCGGATTTTTCCACCTTCCTGATCATTCCGCCTCCCAGCTGGTAGGGCTCCATCTCATGCAGGAGTTCTCTCCTCCCGTAGAGAACCCCGATTCCCATAGGACCAAGCATCTTGTGACCGGAGAAGCACATGAAATCAACTTCCAGATCTCCGATATCTACCGGCATGTGAGGGACCGACTGCGCACCGTCGAGAACCACAAAAGCATCGTTTTCGTGGGCTAAATCCACAATCTGACTTACCGGGTTTTCGGCGCCGAATACGTTGGAAATATGCGATACCGCGACCATGCCGGTTTCCTCATCTATCTTCTGTCTGGCCGATTCCAGAGAAATCCTTCCGTCTTCTGTCTCAAGCCATCTTATCTCTTTACCTTCCTGCTTGGCTCTTCTCCTCCAGGGAAGCTGCTCAGAGTGGTGGGACATCTCGCTCAATACTATATCTCCCTCGAAATCCAGAGAGTTAGCCACAAGGTTTTCCGACTCTGTGGTGTTCTTTGTGAAAATGACCTCCTCAGAATCAGATCCAATGAAACCCGCAACTTTTCTCCTCGCTTTCCCATATTCCCCGGTAGCATCTCCAGCCAGGTCGTAGAGGCCTCTTCCAACGTTCGAGTTATTCTTCTCGTAGAACTCGCTGATCCTTTCGATCACAGTGTCCGGCTTCTGGGAGGTCGCCGCGTTATCAAGGTAGACAAGTTCCGGTCTCTCGCTGAAGATGGGAAAATCCTGCCTGAGTTTTTCAGGATTCATGTCCTGAGCTGTGAATGGAAACCTTATTTATCTGAAGAGGATATCCTGTAGTTTCCGACCAGCACGATTATTATGAAAACCGCTATGTACGCCACAACACTGTAATAGTTTATGACTCCGGATAGTGCGACATCCACGAAGATGTACGCCAGGCCCGAGAAGGCAAAAGCCTCCGCAGTCGCCTTCCACTCTTCTTCCCCAAACTCCGAGCTCATTCTTTCTCCCTTAACTTTCTCTCCACTTCCGATCTTATATCTTTTTTGATACCAGGAAGCTCAATCTCCCGCATCACCGGCTCGAAGAAACCCTTTACCACCAGTCTCTCAGCCTTTTCCTCATCCATGCCCCTTGACTCAAGGTAGTGCTGTTTCTTCTCCTCGATTGTTCCCGAGGCAGCTGCGTGGGAAGCCTCCACGTCCGGGTTCTCAATCATCAGTTTTGGCGAAGCATCTGATTCTGCTCTATCCGAGAGCATCAGTGTTTCCTGGTCCTGGAAGCTGGATGTCTCTTCCGCTGATTCTTCTACCTTCTGCAGACCCTCGTAGAGCGACCTGGCGGAGTGATCGACGACACTTCTGGAGTCCATGTCGCATTTTGTTCCGTTGCCAATATGCCTGACATGAAGAGACAGATCGTGGTGCTGTTCCCTGGTAGGATACCAGACCCCTGTGTTCTCCGTCTCTGAGTTATCTCCCTTCAGAACGGTCTCGATCTTCGTCCTGTTGAGCTCTCCACTAAAAATAGAGTTAAGCCAGTTGATCGAACCGTAATCCTTCACCAGGGCTTTCCTCCTGCTGTATGAGAAATCTGAGGGCTTTTCCACCGCGCCGTACTCCACGGAGGCATTTTCCCCAACGTAAATCTCCGTGAAAGAAGTGTTGAAACTTCCGCATTCTGTTTTCTCCGAGATCTTCAGCTCCGCGTTGCTTTTCAGTTCCAGCACGGTGTGGCTGAGAACCCGACACTGTTCACCGTAGCTGATATCCAGTTCTGCTTTCCCTTTCACTTCTGCGTATATGAAGGAGTTGAAGTTGGCTGCGTGTATGGCGTTGATCCTGTTCTCTTCCGGTTTGATCAGGTTAAAAGCTTTCTCACCTGCCTTCTCAAATGCCTCTTCGCCAGTGTAAATCTCGATCTCTCCATCGACCTCGATCTCCGGCTCGATTTGCTCTACCTCTCCAATCTTCTCTTCAAGGTCTCTCGGGTATCGCGTCCAGGTTCTTCCCGGAGTCCTGATGGATTCAGGCATCTCCAGATCCTTGATTTTCCCCCTCGCCTTTTTTCTTACAGTTTCCGATTTCATCCGAGGCACCTCGAAAACGAAAATTCTTTGAATTTTCTTGAGGAAAATCTTTCCAGATTTTCGAATCCTAAATAATTTTCTGCGAAGCCATAGGATCTCATCCCAGGCTTCCCTCCATTTCCAGCTGGATCAGGCGGTTGAGCTCCACCGCATATTCAAGAGGCAGTTCCTTCGCGATCGGTTCTATGAAGCCTCTCACGATCATTTCCTTGGCTTCCTCTTCCTCTATACCTCTGGATTCGAGGTAATGGATCTCCTCGTCTCCTATCCTTCCGACGGTTGCTTCGTGCGCCATCTCCACGTCGTCTTCCTTTATCTCGATGTAGGGTTCGGTGTCCGAGGTCGCCTCATCGGAAAACATCATCGCGTCGCAGTTGTGGACGGATATTCCCTCGACCGTGTATGAAGAGTCTTTCTCTACATCTAAATTGTACACCTTGCCGCTGTATTCTCTTTCGGTTATACCCCTGATAGGGTAGAAAATCTCTTCCGGTTTCAGGCAGATTGATCTCCTGTCATCTTCTCTTTCCTCGTATTCATAGTCAGGGTTGAAAGCGTCAATGAACCTCTTTACACCTATCCCGTATATATTCAGGATGTAAGCAGGTTTCCTGTTCTCCTGGTCTCTTCTGGTGATGTTCGCAGGTATTCCAAAGTAGGCGAGGGCAAGCTTTAGCTGTTCTGAAAGTTCTCTGGAGGTTGTGGTGTAGTGGATACGGTTCCTGTCCTTCCTGAAGGTGCCGTCTCCCTCAAACATTCGAGGGATTATCTTCTGCAGTGCTTTTGAGTTCATGCATTCCTCTGGAATCCGCTTTTCCTGGTTTCCGGTACCGAACCTTTCCATGAACTCGTGGAGCATCTTGTCGTCCACATATACTTCTGTGCAGTTCTCCTTAACAGTAATTCTGTTAGATTTCCCTACAATCTCCTTTAGAAGGTTTTCAGTCTCCTCTATCATTTCCTTCTCGTCATACCTGAAACTGAAGTGGACCCTGTATCTATCGTCTGTACATCCCTCTGCGAGGTAATAACCGGCTAGTTCGGCAATCTCTTCTTTCCTGTGCTCAAGAGATACTTTCTGTTTCGAGCCGTAGTATTCGTATTCAACCTCTAATTCGTCTTCAGGCATCTCCCTGTCGAGATCTGGCCTTGGGAAAGCAACGTAGTCTCCCTCCTCGATTTCGGAAGGTTCCTTCCACTCAGCTTCGAACTCGTCATTTTTCCGAGGATAGTTTTCCCTTTCCACTATCCTGATGGGGTGTTCTGGAGTAATTTTCACCGGCTCTGAATTACCTGCAGGACTTAATTCGTACAATTTTCCATCATATTCTCTGCCTGTTTTCGCCTTCACTTGCCTGTAGGCTCCGGAGTGCGCCAGTACTTTTTCTCCAGGTTTGATTTCCTGAATTTCTTTTAGTCCGGTTTCTGTCTGTACCATAGAATCCGGAGGCACGCACTCAATCGACACGCTGCTATCTTCACTGCCTTTCGGAACCCTTACCAGGCCTCGATAGTTGGTTCTTCCGTCTCCCTGGCTTATAGATTTTGACTCGATCGTGGATTTCGTCTCTGGAGCGTTGTGGACAACTTTTGCCCCGGTATCAATATTCTGGCCGTCTCCCGCAAATCCTATAGTGATGTGATTGGCTCTCGCTCCTTTTCCATTCAGGTGTGAGGAGGGATAGAGCATCGTCACTTTCGAACCCATCGAGCCTGATACCCACTCCATCACACCGTTTTCTTCGACCTTTGAACGCTTTGTATTAAGGTTATAAGTATTTTTACTCCAGTTTTGAACTGTAGAATACTGCACATGTGCGTTATTTCCGACAAAAACCTCGACGCATCCGGCGTGTAGATTATTGCGAGTGTAACGGGGCGCACTACACCCTTCGATGTAGTGGACTTTAGAATTTTCCTCTGCAATTATCAGCGTGTGCTCGAACTGGCCCATTCCTTTGGAGTTCATCCGGAAGTAGGCCTGGACGGGAATCTCGACTTCTACACCTTCCGGCACATAGACGAAAGATCCTCCGCTCCAGACCGCTCCGTGGAGAGCAGCGAACTTGTTGTCCTGGGGCGGGACGCATTTAGACATGAAGTATTCCTTGACAAGTTCCGGGTGCTCTTCGACAGCGCGATCCATGTCTGCGAAGATTACACCCTTCTCCTCCCACTTCTCCTTCATGTTCTGGTAGACTACCTGGGATTCGTACTGGGCTCCAACCCCGGAGAGAGCTTCCTTCTCCGCGTCCGGGATCCCCAGCCGATCAAAGGTCTCCTGAATCTCCTCCGGAACCTCCTCCCATTCATCGCTCTGCTCCCCTTCCGCGACCTTGAAGGGAGTGATCTCGGAAAAATCGAGGTCGGAGAGATCAGGACCCCAGTCAGGCATCGGCCTCTTTTTGAAGTGCCTGAACGCATCCAGTCTCTTCTTCAGCATCCACTCTGGCTCATCTTTCTCCTCGGAAATTCTCCTGACCGTCTCCTCAGAAAGACCCTCACCTGAGTCGTAACGTATTTCAGCGTCCGTAACATGATCGAAACGCTCGCGGTTTTTCTCAACTTCTTCGGTCATGGTTAAGAAATCCTGTATGAACTTTAAATGATATCAGAAATCTCGTATCCTGCTTGAAGAATAACCCTCCAGTTCATCAATCCTCTCCACTCCCACATCGTGTCCTGTGGCTCTCTCAGCCATCTCTTTTACCTTTTCTTCTCTGTGATCCTGGTCATAACCGAGCGTTATTACCTCGGGGTCGACTTTCTCGACTGTCGAGTATATATCTTCCTCGCTTCCAAGTATTGCCTTATCTACCATTCCAAGCGCTTCCACCATCTCCCTTCTCTCCTGCTCTGAAAAAACTAGGTCCTTCATGCCTGATACACGTGAATCCCTGGCTATCACCACAACAAGTTCTTCTCCCAGTTTTTTCGACTCTCTCAGGTAGTGAACATGTCCGGGATGCAGTATATCGAAGCTTCCCTGCGCCATTACCTTTTTCATGGTTATTCAATTATGTGTCAATCTCATAAACCTGCCATATGCAACAGCTCCACTGCGGGGGATCCTGCTAATCTGAAGATCAGGAGATTGAAGACGAAGTTCAGGCCTGCATACCTCAAATATCTCGGAAGTTCCGATCCCATCAAGATCGCTGTCATTGACAGGAAGAATAAATGAAGGCCTCCAGAGATCACCGGTCCCAGAACCGCTATTTCTATTCCTGTAAATATCCCGGCTGCGTATCCAGCCGCAATGTATCCTGGTATCGACCATACCATGAAGAAACCGGGTGTGCTGCCGCTCAGGACTTGCACAAGAATGAAAGCCAGGCCGAACAATGCACCTGCACTTGGTCCTATAACGTAACCGAGTAAAACTGTTGAAAATGTGGCAATTTCTACTCCGGTCCAGCTTATTTTCAGACTGTTTGTCAGGATTGAAACCGATGCAGTCATTACCAGCAGGAGAATAGCCACGGTCAGATCTGTGAGTATCATGCCTAAAATTAGTAGAAGGGAGATTCCACTGGCCTTCCAGAAGTTCTGGGATAAATTCGACTTAAGATCAAGTATCGCTTCCCTGCTTCGCTTCTCCCAGCTCTCATCCGCTGACATAACTACTAATAGGTGATTATGAATGAAAAACTTCTGGTTTATGCTTCAGAAAAACTGCTCTATCTCTTTCCAAGGAGCTTTTGTTTTCTCCAGCTTTCTTCCAGGTGGAAAAACTTTCCGGTAGTTGCTCCAGTCGTACCGCTCGTCCATATAGACTATCACTCCCTCATCATCCTTCGATCTGATGCACCTTCCCGCCGCCTGCATAGCTCTGTTTACAGCCGGATACGAGTATCCATAGTCCCAGCCCTTCCCGAACTTGTAGTCGTAGAAGTTGATCAGCGACTTTGTCTCCAGGTCTGGCCTCTTGAGAGGCAGTCCCACAATAAATACAGCCTTGATAATCTCTCCGGGGTAATCGACTCCCTCCCCGAAACTCCCCGCAGCCACACCGAAGAGTACCGCATCGTTTTCGTTTTTCCTGGAAGCGAAGTCCTCCAGCAGTTCCTGCTTCTCCTCCTTGTTCATTCCCTGTCGCTCGAGGAAAATTTTCCTGTCCGTATGAGATTCTATCTCCTGCTTGATCGTCTTCATTAGAGAGTAGCTGGGGAAGAAAACGGCACAGTTCCCGGGCACTTTTTCAAAAGATTTTGCAAGGTACCATGCGTATTTCTGGTACATCGATTCATCTCGCTCCGAGTACTTGGTCGTTACCGTTTCCACAAGCAGGTTCAGCTCGTTTTCCTCGGGAAAGGGAGATTTGAAGGCTGATGTCATCGTTGATGTTTCAAGACCCAGTAAATCCACGTACATCGACTGCGGCGTCAGGGTTCCTGACATTAATATGCTTGAATGGCACTCGTTCAGCGCTTTCTTGGTTGAAACCTGTGGATCCAGACAGGAGTATTTTAGCTTGATGTACCTGTTCCCTGATGCGCTTCTCTCCCTCTTGATACACCGGAAGTAGCCTTCATCATCTCCGTCCCAGTCACTCAGGAATTCTGCTATACCTCCACAGTAGGAACGCTCTTTCTCGTCTCTTACCTCTGAGGCAATCGTTTCAAGGTCGACGACGAACTCCCCATAATCCCTGATGTTCGATACCGGTTCCTTAAGGTCTTTCTTCTGGATCTTCTCCTCGTGGCTTCCAGACTCGAACTTCTCCGCGGCTATCTGCTTCAGGATGTTCTCCAGCTGCTCAAGCTTTTCCTCTGTCTCGTAGAAACCGAACTTTTCAGCCTCTGTAATCGCTCTATCGATCTGAGGAATTGATAGAGAAGTTGAGAACAGTGATCTTGTCCTGGAAGGAAGGTTGTGTGCCTCGTCAACTATCAGGATGGTGTCCTCGAGCTGTGTTCCTGCCCTCTCGAAGATTGATTCTCTCACTCCCGGGTGAAAGATGTGGAAGTAATCCGCGATGATAAGGTCTGATCTCCTCGCCAGCTCCATCATCATGTAGTAAGGACAGAAGTTAGGGGTTGACTGCTTGAACTCCTGGGAATGCATAGGCTCTCCCTCCATCTCATTGAGCTTGTCCTTCGCCTCATCTTTCAGCTTGTGCTCGTCCATGTCGTACATAGCTGTGTAGAAGTCACATCGTTCCTCGTCTCTAAGAGTCTGGCAGTAGTCCTTGAAGTCAGAGGAGGTCATCTCCTCCACTCCCTCCACGTTGCAGAGCCACTTCTTTCCCAGCAGGTCGATCACAGTCAGCTCCACATCATGCCTATCCTGCATCTTCTTTACTGTCTCAACAGCTATCTGGTGTTGACTGTGGCGGGGAGTAAGGAAGAAGACTTTCTTGTTGTTCTCCAGCGCGTACTCAATCGCGGGAGTCAGTGTCGCCGCGGTATTATGTAAAACTAGGTTATTAGCTGAGAAATTATGGTTTTCAGGCACGTTTAGATCATACACCGTCTCTTTACCACTCTCTTCTATTGATTCAATCTTATCCCAGAAAATATCTGAGTGAATTAATTTTTCCAGCTTCTGAGTTTGAGGATTTTTCTCAAAATCAAGTTTTTCTATTACTTCCCTTAATCCTTCTCTAGAGGGTCTCCTTGCACCTGTCTCGTAACTTTCTAGACGCCTTCTAACAGTCTTTCTGCTGTATTCAACCCCTGACTTCTCTCTAGCCTTTTTTATGAGATTTTCCATCTCCGGAATTATATCCTTGTTCGGGTTATGCTCTTTTCCTAATGCGGACTCAAGTCTTTCCTGCTTCCTTTCTAGGCGGAAACCAATTCGTTCTTTCAGTTTTTCTAAATACTCCTGATTGGATATGAAGATTCTCTGATACGTCTTTCCTTCAACTTCTTTTTCATTCCTCGTTGGTCTTATGCCGAAAACAGGAAATACTACTAGGAGTTGATCAGCAAGTTTCTTACTTTTAGTTGATAACTCGACTTTGCCTTGATTGTCAACGGAACCATCTGTATCCAAAAGACCTGATATAAAGGCCGCAAGGTTTTCTCTGGAAGTCAGAACGCAGTCAGGTATTTCAAGATCCTCCTTTCTCTGAGTCGGGAGACCCAGCTCGCTTAATAGCCAGGCTAAAGACCTATTACTTGACTTGTAAGTATATTCATCTCCATTGACTTCTCTTACTGAAGAATCAAAGGACTCCATTGTTCTTTTGAAGAAGTTTTCTATGCTTTCATCCGCCGTAGTCATAGCTATGGTTTCTCTTTTCCCAAATATTCCTCCGTCACCCAGCATTATTCCAAGGAAGTAGCAGAACTCTTCATCAATCTCGGGTATCTGAATTGTGTTCCTGTTAGACTGGGAAACTTTCTTTAAAGTGAAATCCTCTTAGTCATGGACGGATTCATGGATAACATCTTCTATATGGCATGCCTTGACTGGACGGGATTTCCTCATTGAAGTAAAGTTCTTCCCTGGTATGTCCAGATATTCTGAAAGCTCACTATCATCCATTTCCAGCTCATTTTTCAGTTCTCTCAGAACCTTCTCCAAATCTGGCGAAACAGAAACTCTCACATTGTTTTCATTTATATCATCCAAAGTAAGAGAGAACTCAACTTCCGGGAGATCTATAGACCGGGGACTGGCTATATAATCTCCTTCATCCACCTTTCTTGTCTCCACCCATTCTACCTCACCTTTTTTCAATCTCAGAATCTTGTGATCCTTAGTCACTTTAACCTCTCTTCCTGTGTAAGTCGTGATCTCTCGAAGCTCTTCCCTCTTCTTCTTAATAAGACGGGCTCTGGATATATCCGAAGATAAAATATTGTCGAAAGAATTGCATTTAATAGATTCTGCTGATTCAAGCTGCTCTATACGGCCTATACCCTGGCCTGTTAAGACTTGAGAATCTCCTGAAACGCATTTTCCCAGTCCTGTAGGCGCGTGCGCAACGAGGCTATTTTCCTCTTTTATCGCCTTCCAGGAGGCTTCCATCAACTCGTCCTGCTTGTCTCTGACCTCGGGAAAAGGGAAAAGCTTCATGACTTGAAAAGTAGATCGAAGTCATAAATAGTGAGTGGAAAGAAGAAAAAGGGAAAGGGAGGGGAGGGAAGTATGAAGTGAGGTGATTATTTGGGAAACTCGTGATCGAACTCCATGTCCTGGTATTCTTTCAGTAACAGGCGTACGGCTTCGTGGAACGCATCTGTCTTGTCCTTGAATATTCCTTCTTCCACCATTAGCTCTACTTCATCATTCAGCGAATCCGACAGTCTTACAGAAACCGTCGCCATTCCATCTCTGTACTACGATTCTACTGCTACTTTTATAAAAATAGGGGTAATCTGTATTATAGAAATCGAGATATCCCGATAATGTAATGCATTTGTATTATTCTAGAAATCCCTCAGGGAGAACTGCCTAGATTCCAGCATCTGACTCTCTTTCTTTATCCTGTCGTAGAGGAATTTGAACTCCGAGCTTATCTTCCACTTTACCTGTTCAAAGTCTTCCAGTTCTCTTCCATCTTCGAATGCGTTTCTCACTGTCTCTCGAATAATCCAGACTCCGAGAGGAGCCCAGTATTCGGGCTTCACCTCTCTCAATATCAGAGCTTTTGCCTGCCTGTTTCTATCGTTCAAGTATTCTCCAACTCCAAGCCTGGCCGCATAGAATGCTCCAGAGGTTTCATCTGCATATTCATTCCTTCCCGAGTATGACTCGTGGTTCTGCGCGATATAGGTGTTGGAGGCGGCGTTCCAGACAGATCCTGGTCTCTTCAGTTCCAGCAGTTCATACTCATACCTGCCTGGAATCAGGAAGATGTGGAAATCGTTTCCTACGTAGCTATTGGTGTAGTACTCTACCTGTCCTATCTCCTGGTAATCCTTGATTTTTTCTCTCAGCCTCTTTGAAATCATGTCATCTGAGGCTGTAATGCTCCATCTGGTGGGTACAAGCTTGCGATTTTCCTCCTTTCCCAGTATGCCCGTGGAAAGCGATTTCTGGATCCTGTAGTTGTCAATCCCTTTCGAGTAAAGTTCTTCTATAGCGTTCTCCGCCTTTACATCTGTATCGTAGAACATTTTCTCAACCTTCTTATCTACGCTGGGATTCTCTGTTAGCAAAAAGTTCTCCACGTCCGAGGAGGCGGATACAGGTTTTACCCTTCCCGCGGAGATGGCCGACCCTGGCTTCTTCTCCAGCGACACTTCTACATCCACAGGAGATTTGGACATTGCTATTTCTCTGGTGTTCATCAGGAAACTGTCTGAGTTTTCAACCCTGAACTGTTTTCTGGAGTTCACGAGTGAGGTCCTCAGAGAAGCCACTTTTTCCACGGAGTAACCGTTATTGTACCAATCCCTGGGGGAATCAAGCATTTTCGAGTTGCCCGGATGCTGTGGAGAAAGTACTCCGGTATTTACCTTGGGATAATTATGTGAACCTATGAAAACAGAGGGTGCAGATCCCTTGAAGTCCCTGGCTCTATCCATTGATGGCATGACTTCCTCAAGTTTTTTCCTAGCTTGCTCTGAACTCATTCCCTTCGCGAGTTTTCCGTATGCCATGTGTAGAAGTGAAGCCAGAAGAGTTTAACTTTTTGCTATCACTTTTGGAACAATCCGGCTTTTCTGCACCCGAAATCCTGGTGTTTTACTTCTTCTATAACCACCTCAAGTTTCTCGTCAAGTAAATCCATGAGGTATCTATCCTCTAATTTTTTTACAGCCTCTCTCCTGTTCATTCCCGGACCTGTGCCTTCCCCGTAAAGTTCTGTTCGCCGGAAAACATCCACAATTTCTCTAAAGCCTCTGTCAACATGTCTTTCGAGCCTTTCAGGGCATAATTCCTCGCTATCCACTTTTTCCGCGAGATACCTGCAGACATCAATCGGCTTGAAGTATCCTTCTCCATCCAGTTCTGTGTAATCCAAAGCACTGTGATCTTCTAGATCGGCTTCCTCTATCAGTCTGTAAAGAGACTCTGGACTGCTTTCATTCATCATTGATTGTCCTACCGTTGAAGACTGCGAAAAACTCTGCGACATGAGATCGTAATATGTCGTATTACTTTATAAAGTGTGGGTTGAATCAATCCGCTTTTCAAGTTAACTTGCAGACAAATTTTCATGGGCCGGTAGTTCAGCTGGCAGAACGTCTCCCTCGCACGACTGGTTACGCTCTTCGCGAAACTCCGTTAGGAGTTTCTGTGAACGCACAAAATCGCTGGAAGCGATTTTGGAGTGGCACGCAATAAGCCATGAGCCTAGGGCTCATCGCTTTTGGATAACCTGTGGATTCCAGCTTTGCTGGAATGGACCGCAGGTGACCCACTCGAAACCCGAAAGGGTTTCTGCGAGTCGAGAAAACTCCTCTGGAGTTTTCGACAGAGGTCGGAGCGTTTCGTCATAGGTAGGAGAAGGCCCTGGGTTCAAATCCCAGCCGGTCCAACCATTCCCTTCACAGGATTTGATAGCCTCGCAGAAAATCTTTGATTTTCGAGGGGTTCAAATCCCAGCCGGTCCAACTCGTTACGCTGAGTTGGTACGCAAGGCATGGGTCTCCCGGACCCATGCATTCTGATGATCGAACTTTCTGAAGTTCGGTGTTCTCACATCCCAGCCGGTTCAATATCTACTAGCTATATAGGTAGAATTCCACTTTTCAATGAACTCTGAGAAAATTTTATCCAGTTCTCCAAGATCACTTTCATCGCTCTCATCCTCTTCAGTAATAAGATATACTTCTTCCTTTTCATGGTTTGCCTCCATTAGAACTCTGACATTTCCAACTCTTCCATTCATGATGGTCGACCCCTCGTCCGGTGAATACGAATCTCCTATAATTTCTCTATCTAGGTTTACTCTTCCGTAATTAGACGATAAATCGCTTGTGACTCTTGACTGGAATTTAATTGTATCCGCCTCAGAATCTCCCATGAGCCCATCCAGTTTCTGGAGCTGGTAAACTTTGGAGAGATAATCAGGCATATCTTATCAACCTATCTTCCAGTGCGGATCCTGGTTGTCTTTTATCTCTACTATTTCTCTCATAACGTTTTTCTCATCCTCGTGCAATAAGTCTTCAAGCTCCTGCAACTGGCGGTACTCTCTCCCGGAGAGGTTAACAATCAATTCATCGCCTTCTTCAAAGTCTCTTCCTACTGTAGCCTTTGAGATAGAAGCCGCCACTTCTTCTCCTTTTTCCGCCTTTTCCAGTGTCTCGTTATCCGCCTGCACGCTCTTTATCTTCCCCACTGAGTCGCCACCTATTGTCATTACAGAGCTTCCCGCGGTAAGCACGCCTTCCAAAATTTTCACTCCGACAACCGCAGGTTTCGAAGAATTGAACACGTGGTCGTGCATGACCCTGAATTTGGCCGGACGGGAAACGCTCGCGAGAGCTTTCTTTCTTTTTTGCTGCTCCAGATCTTTTTTCCAGTCCTCGTAGCTCTCCACAATCTCGTAGATAACCTTGCTCTGGAAGATCTTCACTTCTTTCTTCCTTGCAATTTCTCTCGCCTGATCCGTCACTTTAGTATTGAAGGCCAGTATCGCCCTGTATTCAGGTTTCTCCTGTTCTACCTCTATTATATCTGATTTTGTAATCTTGCCGACTTCAGCCTTCTTGGCGCTGATTTCTTCAAGCTCTCTCATCACCGCTTCAAGAGATCCGAGTGAATTGGCCTTTACTGCCACTCCTTCATTTTGAGTCTCGAATTCTACAGAGTGCAGCTCTTCCTTTACCTCTCTCTCGGCTTCATCCGAATCCTGGCCTGAAACAGTCCTGACAGGTGCTCCTGCAATAGCTCCCTCCAGATCATTGGCCGCTATCTTCACACCGGATGCCGGCTCCAGTTTCTCCACTCTCTCGTATTTTTCATCAAGTCTTATTTCCTCCAGGGGTCTGGGCTCCATCAAAGCCCTAATCTCTGTAGTTTTTACTCCCTGGGCCGTTCCGAAAACAAGGGTATCTTCCTTTTCAATCGTCCCGTCGTAGTGAATTACATCAATAGTGGTTCCTAGTCCTTTCTCCTCGGAGGTTTCCAGGATAGTTCCTCTTCCCATACCCTCGTGGATCTCCAGGTTCTCCTCAAGGTAGTTCTGTGCGAGACCTGTCACGACCATCAGCAGTTCAGGTATGCCTTCACCAGTCTTTGCGGAGGTCGGAATAATGGCCACCTTCTTCCTGAAATCGTCGATCCTGTCGAAACGGTCAGCGGTTACCCCCACTTCTTCGTGAAGATCGCTCATAAGCTCGTAGATGCTATCGTCCAGTGCGTTCCTGTTCCTTTCGTTCTGCTCTCTTATGTTCCTAGAGAATAGCTGGTGATTGGAGCTCCAGCCGTGCAGAGTGTCGATCTTGTTTAATGCGATGACGAACGGTGTATCAGATTCCTGCAGAATGTTCAGTGCTTCCTGTGTCTGTGGCTGTATTCCCTCTGTAATACCAATTACAAGCACTGCGATATCTGATATCGAGCCTCCTCTCTTCCTGAGAGAGGAGAAAGCTGCGTGACCAGGAGTGTCTATGAAAAGGAGGCCAGGTATGGAGATTTTGGTGTCAAGTTGCTCGAGTAGATCTCCGCATACTTCCTCCACGGTCTCGAGAGGAACCTCTGTCGCACCTATCATCTGCGTGATACCGCCTTCCTCGCCCTCGGTTATCCTTGATTCCCTGATAGAGTCTAATAACGTCGTTTTTCCGGTATCCACATGACCCAGGACTGACAGAATCGGCTGGCGGGGCATTTCTTCTCACCTTTACTGGATATAGGTAGATGAAAGTTAAATATAGAAGGATGAAATTCAGGCATCACTCCTTATTCTGGTAGTCGTGGCTCCTGTTCTTCCTCCAGTTCTTCTCGCATTTCCCGGAGCAGAAATGTAGTTTTTCTCCTGAAGAGAGAACAACCATCTTTCCCTTCGTCTTATCGAGTTCTTCTCCGCAGTATTCACACTCCATTCTCGATCACCCTTCCATCTCGGTCTCCTTTATGTGGACCACGTCATCCTCTCTTATAGGTCCCCTGGCGTTTCTCACAAGAATCTTTCCTTCCTCGCTTCCCTCCAGGATCCTGCAGCGAACTTTTCTAACTCCCCGATGTCCCTGCTCTCCAATAACTTCAACCACCTTGGCAGCAACCATTCTAGACGATCACCTATTCTTCGTCCTTGTCCAGGAGTTCCCTTGTTTTTAGCTTGATATCGTCGATATCGTCTTCCGCGTTTCCAACCGAAGTTATCGCTACAGCAGCGCTCTGTACGTTAATTCCTGCTGCCAGACCTAGCTCTTCCTTGTCCGGGACGAAGGTATATGCTATGTCTTTCTCCTCGGCGAGAGCGGGAAGGTGCATGACTATCTCTTCAGGCGATACATCGGAGGCGATAACCACAAGTTCTGCCTCATTCCTCTCTATAGCCTTTGTCACTTCGTTAGTACCGATGACGACCTTGCCCGTATCGTCAGCATCCTCAATAGCGTTGTAGGTTTTTTCCGCGAGCGAATCCGAAGCTTCAAATTTCTGGTATGCCATCTTTGTTAACACCTTTCACAAAACCTTGATCATCAAGGCCTGTGCATACAAGAGGGAAAGAACTTTTTTATACCAAGCGAGCCTGTTTACAGTTTTGCTACAATCTCTTCTATTTGCTCAATATAGTGATCCGATGTCATCGAGTGAGTCGCTCCCTTCACAATAATTTCTTCACAGTCCAATATTTGCCTCCTGTTCTCGGTTATTTTTCCACCCATTCCGAGAGAACTTATATCCATAAATCCATTGTATTCTCTTTCACCATAGATGAGGTATAGATCGCTTTCGATCTTGTCTCCTTTTTCTTCCAGTGAGGGTCTTTCATCCAGTTCTTCCGGAATATCGTAGAAAGGGCTCAGCAAGATTTGAAAGACCGGTGCCAGCTTCTTCCAGAGATAGAAATAGTGCTCGTCGTCTTCCTTGAAATCTGGTGAAAGTGAGGCAAGCACCTGGGTCTTCGGATTGAAATTAGGTGAGATAGTCAAAAGTACCGCGGAGCCCCATGAATGGCCGAAGAAATGGGTTTCGGGAGAATCATACTCCTCCC
The DNA here is from genome assembly GCA_042218075.1 of Candidatus Nanohaloarchaea archaeon. Lineage (GTDB taxonomy): Archaea > Nanohalarchaeota > Nanosalinia > Nanosalinales > Nanosalinaceae > SW-4-43-9. Next base: position 61,346 of record JBDGRK010000022.1, on the reverse strand, counting down.
TTCTTTTTTCGATTAAATTCTTGACCTTATTGCAGTTATTCCAGAAGTCTTTCTCCCATTCTATATCGAGCTTCTCCACTTGGAAACTTGATTGCCTGTAAATTTCGGCGACTCTCTGGTAGTTTTCTTCATCTGTGGATGAGAGGTATCCGGGTAGAATGAAGGCAACTCTGCTCATGTTCCAGAACTACTGTTGCTCGGGGTCGAACTGTGAAAGTTTCTCCGACTCTATGTAGTCCAGTTCTTCCTCCAGGTCCCTGATCAACAGGTTTAGGTCGTGCCTGTGCTTGTCCGTTGAAACCTCCATCTGTTCCATCTCTTTAACGAGCTCTGCTTTCAGGAGCTTTAGAAGTTTCTTGGAAGAATGCGCATCCCGGTACTGCTCCAGGTACTCCAGAATCTCTTTTCTATCCATATCAAATCACTTCTGCGATATTATGTCCTTTATTTCCCCCCTGTCGCTTTCCAGCCTCTGGAGAAGTTCTCTCGCATCGCTCTCCATATTTCTGTCCTCCTCAATACCGGCCTCTAGCTGGTTCATGACCTGCTCTATCTCACTGGATAGATACTGCATCTCGTCAATCATCTGCTTGGCGGACCTGAACTTTCCCTTCCTGATAAAAAGCGGTCCCTTATCGATTTCAGGTACGTTAAGCTTCTTGGTCTCCGGCGGTTCAGGTACTTTGTCCCTCAAACCCGATCTCGGATTCGATCTTTTTTGATGCTCCTGTTCATTATTTTCACCTGTCTGATCAAACCGGAACTGCCCATCCTGTACCTCTTCATCCGGACCCGGCATTTTCGAGCCGGTAGCCTGTCCGGAATCCTGCTGTTCTCCTGTATCAATATCCAGTGATTCAGCCGCAAAATCTTTCTTCTGCCCTTCTTCTAACTCCTGCCCCGATTCTTCTATCTTTTCATCCTTCTCATCGTTTTCTCCATGGCTCTCTATCAGGTCTTTGATCTCCTTCATGTTCTCTTCCAGTTTGTCTTTCTCGTCTCCGCCGAAGCCGAACATCTTTTCAGTTGTAGATTGTCTCTGCTCTCTTTAAATGTTAACCTGTCTGGTGCTGGAGTTTGCTGTTTCTCCTTATCGTTAGGTCACTGGCCCTCATCCCGGTCTCCATGGAATCAGAAAGATGTAAAGACCTTACTATCCCGCTAGTCCATTTTCTCGGCGTGCTCTTTCATTTTATCGACAAAATCCTTGAATCTCTCCCTGTAGTCTTCATCCTTTAGTTCTCCTTCTTCACCGAACACTTCGCCTATCCTGGATACGTTCAGGCTCGGACCCGGATGTCCACCGATAGCTATGGTGATGTCGTGGAGGTGGGATAGACCTCTTACACCCCCGAAACCTCCCGCGGAAGTAGTAACGTATGCGAAAGGCTTGTCGTCGTACTCTGGGTACAGATGATCTATAGCGTTCTTTAGAACCCCCGGTATCGAGTGGTTATACTCCGGTGTCACTATCACTACGCAATCCGCCTCTTTGACTTTTTCTGATAGAAGCTGTGCGTTTTCAGGTGCTTCTCCCGGATCTGTATATGTTCTTGAGTTGAGGAAGGGTATTTGTTTCTTTTTCAGATCGAAGAACTCTACCTTCTCTCCCTTTTCGGTTAGAATTTGCCTGAGGAATTCTGCCGCGTGAACAGTCTTTCTGCCATCCCTGGAGGCGCCTACTATCACTAGAAATTCCGTCATTCTTCCTCGCTTTCATCGTCCGGTTCAGGCCGGAATTTCGACTTTTCGGCTGTGAAATTCTCTCCTTTCTCATCTTTAATCTGCTGCGCTAGCAGGTAGTAGATTATCCCCAAAGAGTTTTCCGCCTTGTTGTTTGCAGGAATTGCAAGATCGACATCCTGCAAACTGTTTCCTGAGTCTGCTATCGCCAGTACCGGAATACGGGCGTCTACAGCCTCATCTATGGCCTGCGCGTCTTCCTCCGGATCGGTCACGATCACGACCTCGGGCTCAATAAAATCGTCCGACTGTGGATTGGTCAGTGTTCCGGGCATAAATCTTCCCGCAATTAGCCGGGTTTCAAGCTCTTCCGAGAAAGCCTTGATTGGTTTTCTGGCAGCATCCTTTCTTCCAACCACGAGTATCTCTTCAGAATCGTAGTTCGCCAGGAACTTCGCGGCACTTCTTACCCTATCGTCTGTCTGGTTAAGATCCAGTACCGCCAGCTGGTTCTTTTTGACGTGAAAGATGTATTTTTCCATGTCGCTGTGCTTCGCCTGGGTTCCAATATGTGCTCCATGCGAGAGATACTCTTCCCGGTCGATCAAAAGTTCTTCATCAGTCATAGAGAGGTGTTCCAGAGCAAATATTAAATAAGGTCTATAGTTTAAGGGCGATCGAAATCTAGGTATCAATCAGTGTTCTCGAAATAATTCGTTGCTATCTGTCTTATATCTCCCTTTTGACTCCATTCCAGATCATTCTGATATACCAGGGTCATGGTCATCATTACGCTTTTATCACCTTCGAAGTAGTTAACCTTCAAAGATAGATAGTCGGCTTCCTTGTCTTTCTCGAAGAATCTTTCGTAAATATCCCTTATGCATTCATAGAGTCCTGATGACGGTTTATTGATTCTATAATGTGTAAAATTTTGATTTCCTTTTTCCAAAATTTCTACTTCATCATCAAATAATTCTTCCTCTATTTGGTTAACAAAACTTTCTACTTCATCTCTCACTTCAGCAGCTGGCTCATCATCATCAGCCTCATCTTCATCAACTTCAAGATCAAACTTGTCGATAATCGGATTGTTTTTTGATCCAACCACTTCGGAACCCATATGTCTAAAACTTATGCAAAGGTTAAAAAATTCAGAAGTTGTTCATCTTCGGTTCGTTAATCCTGTCCCAGAGACTGGTAAGGCGGTTCAGCTTCGCGATCCTGATGTCGGCTATACCTGCCTTGATTATCGGACACTCCCACTCAAGTGCCAGGTCCGAGATAGTGTGGTCGCATGTCTCTCCAGATCTGTGAGATATTACGGGAGTGTAATCGTTTTCCTTCGCCAGTTCCACCGTCTCCCTCGCATCGCTAACAGTGCCGACCTGGTTCGGCTTTACGATCAGCGAGTTACCGGATCTGTTCTCTATCCCCTCCTTCAGCCTTTCTTCCTGCGTCACAAAAAGATCGTCGCCGGTTACAAGGACTTCGGGGTGCTTACTCCTCAGCCTGGCGTGATTCCGGAAATCATCTTCATGGAATGGATCCTCCACGTAGACAAGATCGAATCTCTGTATCAGTTTTTCCACGAAATCAAGCTGCCCTTCAGGCTCGAATTCTTCTCCTATTGAGTTCAGGTGGTATTTACCTGTTTCTTCCTGGAAGAATTCTGAAGCAGCGATGTCCAGGCCTATCCTGGCTTTATGACCGTCAGCGACTTTCTTCAGGGCTTTAAGGGTCTGCTCATCATCCATGGAGGTTATAAGTGCGCCTTCATCGTTTATTCCTTTCACTTTCTGACTGTACCTTTGCTTCAGCTCCTGGTAGATCGCGGTGTTCGTCCTGACTGCCTCGGGAAAGCTTTCAGCGTTCACCGGCAGCACGAGAAACTCCTGTATGCTGGTGTTGCCTCCGTGCTCTCCCCCGCCTATAATATTGCTCAGGGGAAGAGGAAACTTCTTCGAGTGGTCGAATCCTGAAGCGTTCTTGAAAGCGAAGCTTGAGGCAACTGCAACCGATCCTATTTTGGAGAACTTTTCATTACCGTCAATATCCCTCAGTTCCTGGTCGAACTCTTCCTGGGTCAGGTCTCTTCCCTCCAGATTCCTCAATCTATCCTGGATTGAATCCAGGTTCTTCGGAACAAACGCCTCCGCCTCGTGCCTTCCAGTGGAAGCTCCTGAAGGTGCTTTTCCCAATTCCCCGTTTACTTCCGCCTCTACAGTGGGTTTGGTCCTTGAATCTATGATCTCCCTCAGCCTTATCGATTTAACTCTCATGCAGAAAGATTGAATCCTCTCGTTTAAATCTGGTTGGAGTAAATCACTTCACTGTGATCGGGAGTTTGCCTTCCTCCATCTCTTTCTTCGCCAGTTCAAGCGGAGACTCGGTTTCCTGCTCCTCAACGAAAGCGGGAGCTCCCTGTGCAAGTTGGAGGGTTCTCGCTCCCAGTATTCTGGCTCTCTCGTATCTCGTGTATTCCATTCGATAATCACCTCGTGATTTTCGGATTCGAGAAAATCTTTCGATTTTCGACTAACCGATGTAGCCAAGATCCTGCTGTTGCTGATCCTGGTCCTGGCCCTGTTGTTGCTGAAGGTTCTGAAGCTTTTTAAGTACCTGCTGTGATTCCTCCACTTTCTCATCTAGATCCGTGTAGTCAAGATCAAGGTTCAGCATTTTCTCCATCACTTTCAGTACCGCCTCCGTGGCCTTTGGATCGCTCAAAAGGAATCCCGGTGTCTCTCCCAGCAGGCATGTTCCCGGGTACTGGTTCTCCTGGCTCAGTCCCAGTAGAAGACCGGAAGCACCGACAATCTGTCCTACATCGTGTTCGAAGTCTATCCCGATTTCTTCGTACTGATCTCTAATTTTCGGAGAGGTTATAGCTCCGAATACCGAGGGATCCTCTACAACGTCTCCTGTTCCGTATCCGCCGATTGTCACGACCTCGGAGGCGTCTACCTCATCTATAAGTTCCATTATCTTTTCTGCGACCTCGTAATGACCCTCGGGAGTTGAAGCCTGTGCGTTCCCCTCTATGAAAACTATGTCCCGATTGCCTTCCCTCTGTATCTCGTAGATGTTGTTTTTCAGGAGATCGACGGTTCTGTCATCGTTTACTATGGTGTAGGGTGGAAAATGGTGGGAATAAAGCTCTCCTATCTTCTCTGCTCCAAGATGATCCACCAGGTAACTCACAGTGGTCTTGCCTATGTGACCTATACCTGCCAGTCCTTCCACAAAAACAGGATTTTCTACCTCGAATTCTTCGTTCATCTCTACCACGGTTGTCATTGAATCGCCCCTTATTCCAACTTATCAGCTTATCTTTTTTTATTCCTCTGCCTCTCTCTTTGTTTTCCTCCTGTAATCCCCATAGTGATCAGGGAAAGAGAACTTTGGAGGTCTCGCTTCAGATGTCGAAGAATTACAGTGCTCTTTTTTAAGAGTATAGCTTCCGCAGTTATGACATCTTCTAATCATTTTCTACGCCTTTGAAAACTCGAAATCCCCGCCCAGTTCACCTGCTTTTTCGCGGAACTCTTCCACTGCCCTGTCCATCCTCTTTTTCGCCAGTTCCTGGTTTCTTCCCCAGGCAGTAATCGCATACTTTGGTGCGGAGACGTATTTCACTTCCACTGCCTCCATATCCTTGAAAGTGTCCCTAATTCTGTCTATGCCATCTCCCTGAGGGTACTCGACTTCTATCTCAACCTCAAGTTTCTCCTGCCTCAGATTAATGTTTTCTTCGGCGACTTCTGCAAGCGCCCCGGCGATCTCCTCACCGAACATCTCCTCCATCTTTTCCTTCTTTCCTACTGCAAGCTCGAAGCCGTGAAAGGAAGTTCCGAATTCCTTCTGGAGAGGAAATACCACTTTCTCGTAGAGGTCTTCCTTATCCTCTCCCGATTTCTCTGACAAGTCTTCAAGGAATTCTTCTGCTTTCTGCTCCTTGTTCCACTTCTCCATAGTCTCACGCTTCTGCTTCTCATTCACTCTCTTCAGCGAGAGATCCATTGTGTCTCCCTCGTCTTCAATCACCTGGACAACGGTCTTTTCACTTTCCTCTATCTCATCGGAGGCGTCCTGGACCCAGTCCCTTGCAATCTCTGAAATATGAATTAAACCGCTTATACCGTCATATTCATCAAGCTCAGCGTATACAGAGTTCTGGTCCACATCAGTTATGGTTACGACCACGTAGTCTCCTAAATCCGGCCGATTCTTGTACCATTTCATGGGTTCAGTTTAGAAAATCAATTTTATAAGCTGGAGCTGTCTACTCAACCTGGAGTTCTTCAACTACTTCCGCCTTTACTTCTGCCCTTCCGCCTGTGGGTGATGCTAATTCCTCTCCGCATACTAGGCACTCAACCCTGTTTGAGGCTCTCGAGAAGATATGCTGTGCGTTTCCGCATTCTCCGCACTCCACTTCCAGGAAGTTCTGTGCCATATTATTTTACCTCTCTATCTCCAGCTTGGAGGTCCTGATCGGTTTTTTTGGCTTGTGGCTCTTCCCGCATTCCTTACAGGTAAACTGCAGGTCTTTCTTCTCCGAGGTGGGATTCTTTCTTCCTCTGGAGCGGATCGCCGGGTTCTCGTACGGGAACGATCCATACCCTTTGTCTACCTTTCTCTGCCTCTTCCTGTCCTTCTTCTTGAATGCTCCTGCAGGTCTGCTTGTCACTTCCTTTACAGTCTGCTCGGTATGAGTGTCGCAGTGAGGGCAGTAACGGTTCTGTTCTTTTGGTATCTTTACCATGTCAACAAAAGCGGCGGTTAAACTTTAAAAGCACTGGTTCAGGCTTCATTCATCTGTCCTTATGTGCGTGCCTTCAGCCTTTGCCACGTTTTCAAGATTCTCAATACTACCCCTGAACAGTTTTGTTTCTATCCCCGATCTCTCTATCAGGTTGAGCGCGGTCGAGTCAATCAGCTCGTAGCTACCGGGTCTGTGATCGTCTCCGACCAGTTCCCTGAGTTTTTCGGTACCGACTTCCTCCAGTTTTTCAGCATCGGCATCTTCCGGATGTGGATCGTAGACAGCGTCGACAGTTGTTGCGATGTAGAGATCTGCATCCAGTAACTCTGCGACCGTGGCAGCCACTGCATCGGTCGAGTAACCGGGAGTAAGGCCTCCCATTACTATATCTTTACCTGACTCAGACGCCTCCTGTACCTCTTCGGGAGTTTCGGGGATTGAAGGGTATGCTTCAATCACTGGTATCAGTGTCTGGGCGTTCAGCCTTGTCGCCTTTATTCCCACAAGGTCCTGCATCCCCTTGTTAGCCTGTCCCCTGACCGCTCCCTGGTGCTCGTTCAGGTCTCCTGCCCCGGTAACCACCACTATCTGCTCTTCGTAGTCCAGTGCCTCTCCTAATTTTTCTATATCATCGAGATTTTCTCTAATTAATGAGCCTCCTAGAGAGAAAACTTTTACCATCTCAACCACCTATCATCTCCGCGCTACCCCTGTTCACAAGTATCTCCGCGTTTTCCTCCGGTACCTCGACTTTTTCACCTTCTTCAAAAGGACCATAGGATTCGAGATCGGTTCCCATGAACTCCGGTATTTGGGAGACTACTTTCACTCTCTCGTATCCTTCTCTTCTATCCTCTTCATCTTCTTTATCCTCATCCAGACCAGTTTCATCTTCAGCTTCCTCATCAGTCTCGGGAACCTCAACCTCTTCCGGACTCTGCTCTATAACTTCTTCAATCTTCTCCGAGTAAGCTGAGAACTTCTTCTTTACCTCCCTGTAAAACTCCTGCTCCCTGGGCAACATTTCAAGGCTAGACGCCTTTAAGCCTGACTTCACCGCCAGCTTTGCGTTCTTTACTATTTTATCCTGTCTCAGGCCTATGATCTTCTCCAGCACTCTTTTAGCGTTACGGTACTCTCTCTGATCCCCTGCATCCTTCTTTCTATCAAGGTAGCGCGAAGCCCTCAGCAGAAAGTCAGAATCAAGTTCTGATAGCTCTTCCTGTCTCTTTTCAGTTTTCTCGATCTTTCTCAGTTGACTGAAAGTAAGTGTCTCCCCTTCCACATTGAATCGGTCGCGGTGAAAACTTTTTATCGTGACGGTCAGAGCTTTCTGACCTTCTCATCTTCACGGCACTTCTGGACGTGCTTCCTGTAGTAACTCTCCATCTTGTACTCTTTTCCACAATGAGGGCACTCCATGACTTCCTCATCCTCCTCCCCGGAATCCTGCTTCTTTGCCTGCCTGAAGGCGTAGCTCACAGGGTTTGAAACCTTCTCTTCCAGGTGATCTCCCTCGTAAACCTGCATGTCTCTATAGTAGCCATCGGAGTCATAATTCGGTGGAGGAACCTCCTCATCCCTCTCCCTGTGCCACCTCAGCTGTGTCTTCACGTAAGTGTCTCCAAGCGCCTCTTCATTCCTTTCATTCCACTCCCATATCTTCGCCTCAATCTGCTCCCAGGAATATCCAACACACCTCAGAAAGTTGATTAGGATAAACAGTCCGCGCTTCCTGCCATCCTCCAGACCTTCCAGAATATTGTTTATCGTGGGAGGAAAATATTTTTCGGGAATGGCTTCATCAGGTCTATCAAAGTCCTTCTCCTGTCTTTCTATCCTTTGCTCTATCCTTTCCTCCTGTTTCCTTTCAATAAAATCCATCGCCTGGATCGCCAGGTTCGATGCCTCTCCTCCCTTGTAATCTTTCAGAAAATCGTTATCGAAATCGACCTGATCCATTTCTGCATCCTGCTTCTCGAATCCCTCTATTTCATCCTCATCCAGGGGTACTGAAACCAGCCAGCTGCCATCATGCAGGGAGTAAGGCATCCTGAAAAGGTGTCTCTGGCCCCAGTCGTTCTCAAGGTCTGAAACCTGGTAGGGATCTCTTCCCTCCCCTGTTTCCATCTCATCCTCCAGCCCATATTTTTCAACCAGATTCACCATCTCATCCCTAAGCTGTTCTCTCAGGTAGCTCACTATGCCTCTCGGAAGGCGTGGATAGAGTTCCGAGAAATCCTTTCCTGATATTTTCTGGGGGAAGGCTTCACCCCTTATACCTATATGGAAGCCTCTGTTTCCGGAGAACTTGATACCAATATTTTCAATACCGTGCTGTCTCAGCTCTTCGATTACAAGATTGGCGGTATCCTTTGCCAGCTCAAAATCGTAGTCACAGTCTATATCGATCACGAGGTCCCACCCTTCTCTAAGGTTGTCTAGATCGCTCACCTCGTCTATTAGTAGAGGATTTCTCCACTTCTCCACGGAAAAATGGAAGGCAACAGCGCCGTTCTCAACAAGTTGTTCAAAGTCTCCAGGAAAGTTTATAGCGTCAGGTCTTTTGCCGTAACCCTCCGGATAGGTCGGTGCGACTTCTCGGTACTCCGCCATAGCGAGTATCTTTTCCACCAGCTCATCCTGCTGGTAGTACTGCCTTATCTTCCAGTCCTGCGGCTTTTCCCCTTCCTCCCCCATGTATCCAAGTATTGTGAGAAACTGTAAAAGAATAATCTTCAGTCTTCCTCGAAGTCCAGAGCCACTGAATTGATACAGAACCGTTTCCCTGTAGGTTCAGGTCCGTCATTGAATACATGGCCCAAATGAGACCCGCATTGAGAACAGATTACCTCCGTGCGGTCCATCCCGTGTCGATCATCCTCCCGGAACTCAACCGATCCCTCGATAGCATCGTAGAAGGAAGGCCAGCCTGACCCGGAATCGAACTTGGTTTCCGAGTCAAAAATTCTTTGTTCACAAGCCTTGCAGCAGTAGAAGCCATCTTCATCCTTATCCAGGTACTCTCCGCTTCCCCTCGGCTCCGTACCTCTCTCCCTCAGAACTCGGTATTCTTCTTCGGAAAGTTCAGGATAATCTTTCTTGCTCATTAATTGAGTATTCAGGTTCTGAAGTTATATCAGTAACCTCGTCTTCCGCGACCAGCACTGGATCCAAATTCTACAGGAGCACTCAGGTGTTCTATCCCATCTTCATCAAGAAATTCTTTGAAAGTTTGCCAGTCCCCTTCTAGAGGATATTCCGTCTTCCAGCCAACTTGATTGCTTGAATTTTCTGGATTGATTTCTTCTATTAAACCAATTCTTTCAAGATATCCGTAAATTTCTTGCATTATTCCTGTATCGTATCCGAAAGGTCTTTCTCCATTTTCCTCCAGAACATTTCTCAACTCTACCGTATTCATTACATTTTCCTCTGCATAAATCAGGGCTTTTATAGCGGGACCGTATTTCTCTGGGTCTCCTAATTTAGATCTCACGTGATTAAATTCGGTCCGGCTCTGGAATTCATAGTTCTCAAAAAGGCCAATTAATTCATCGAACACATTACTCCTCCTCAATCCTGGGCGCTAGAACGAAGCTCAGCCTCGCTTTATCCGGGACTTCAAAGTTGAGTCTCATCGGGAAGTCCTGTCCCAGCCTCATCTCGACCGTGTCGCTGAGCTTCTTTGCTCCTGTAATCGAGTTGAGGTAGTCCAGGGAGAACATTGAGCTTGCTTCATCTCCATCAATCTCCATCAGCCCATCAGCTCCCTTCTGTATTGTGAAGTCAACGTTGCTCTGGTCTCCCTCTGATTCGATCCTGATCTCTGATCCATCCGAGGAGATGGTGACTGAGTCTCCGACTACCATCGCATCCTTTATCGCGGATTCAAGAACCGATGTCTCCATGTCGGCGGTTACGGTAAAGTCGAGCTGGTCTGTGGACGGTATATCGTCCTCTGAGAGGTTGAGTATCGGGAGTGAAAAGTTTCTTGTGGATGAATTCTCCATTCTTATGTTGAATTTTGATTCGTCTTCATCTACCTCAAAAGTGAGTGTGTCAGACGAGTTAGCTCTCCTGAGTATCGAATACAGGTTCTCAAGGTTGAGACCTACCTTCGATTCCCCGTCCAGTTCGTATTCCTCGAAAACATCCTCTTCAATCTTGAAGTCAACAAGCGCCACCATCGCGGGATCCGCCGCGATCAAATGTATCCCGTCCTCTTTCAGCTGGAAGAGACCCTCTGAAATTAGGTCGGATATGGTTTTCATCGAATCCTTGACAAGTCCTACTTCCTCCAGTTCAGCTTCGAACACTTTGCTCACCGTTATTATTCTGAGGTGTTAACAATTTTTTTAACTGTGTCGTAGGTTTCCATATCTACAGAGGCCAGGTCCTGTACTATCTCGGCCTGGACCTCGAAACTGTCAGGAGTGGGCAGAATCCTGCCGAGAACTCTTATTCTCTCCCCCTCTTCGACTTCTTCCAGCTCTTCCTCCTGCATGAATACCTCAGTCGATCCCGTGCCGTCGTCCAGGGTTACCGACTCCTCTCCTTTCGAGATAACGGTTCCCACTATCCTTACTCTTATATCCCTCTGTGGGTCTATCTGCTCTATATCCTTGGGTTCCGCTGGCGCTCTCCTCTGTCTCTGCTCTGGCATAATCCGATTCAGGTAATTAAATGTTTTAACTCTATCCGGCCCTCGGGTTTGAAATGTATCTCTGTACAGTTTCTAAACATGGATATACTGGGTAAGAAGTCTGCTCAGCAGATCGAGGGCCTGGAAGCCAGGATCGACCAGCTGGAATCTCATCTTGATGCTGTAGATTCTGCCCTACAGGATTTCCTTGACGAGTACGACAGGATAATGAGGGAAGAGCTCGAATTCCAGGCGGACGAGGTTGATCGCCTCAAGAAAATAATCGAGCAACAGGTGGAGTCGGAGGATACGAGGAAACAGCTTTCGCTGAGGATCGAGTCTCTGGAGGAAAGGCTTGAGGAAACTGATAAGACGATTAAGGAGCAGTCTGAGACTTTAGTTGAGACTATGAAGAGGCTTGATAGAGAGATTGAGGAAAATGAGGATGGGATTTCAACGGTGGAAGAGAAGTTGGCCGATAGAATCGATGAGCTGGAGAACAGGTTCATGGTTCACAGCAACAACAGTGAGTACGACTTCGAGAAGAAGCTGGACAAAAGGACGTTTGAAGATGAAAAAGAAGTCTTAAAGGATCGACTTTCAAGACTTGAGGCTTCTATTTACGCTATAGCCGATGAGATCGGGGAAGAAGAGAAAATTGAGATAGAATAATGTTAAATTCTGGGATAGATTTCAGATATTTTTAAATAAATTTATTCTAAATAGAAATCTATGGTAGAAGAATCTAAAATTGTAAGGACTGAGGGAGTGATAGGAGGTAAGCCAAGAGTAAAAGACACTAGAGTATCTGTGGAGGCTATCTTCGAACTTTATGATGAGGGAATGAAAAAAGAACAGATTGTAAACCAGCTACCTTCGATTTCTACTTGTGATGTGGAGGCTGCTCTAAACTATTCTTGTGAGGCGAGCCAGTTTTCAAGGCCGGGCTCAAGGATAAAAGTTTGAGACAAACCAGACCCTATCTTCTATTTTCTCCTTGTTTTCTTCTAAAACTTGCTGTACGGTTTCCGCTACTTTCTTTGAACCTCTCTTATTCATGAATTTGTCAATAAGTATTCCGCTGTGACTTATTTCTTCATTGAGATGAATAAAATCCTCCTGATTCCGGGTTAATATCGGTGCATCTCTTTCTCGTGCTTCTAAAATCACCTTCCGGTCGGTCAGGCTCTTTTTCAATCTTTCAGTCTTTATACCTCTTGAATTCAGTTTAACCTTTATTGATTTCTTTACATCTTCATCTATCACTAAATCTATTCTATCCATGTTAAAAAACTAAAGATAGAGATTTAAAGAAGTTTTTAACTTTATATTATCCTTTAAATTTTATCAGTCGTATTCCTTGTGAACGTTACCGCACTCGGTGCACTCGTAGAACCTTGTCGGTGGCTCGTCGCTGGATCTTGTCTGCTCCATCCACCATTCGTGTTCTTTCTCGTCCTCCTTCTCCTCAGAACATGAGGGGCACTCCTTCATTGTGGTAGGGCGGGTAGTTTCCTGGTCCTCCTCGGAAGATACGTTAAGTCGGTCCATGGGATCCTCCTCCTTTTCCTCTGTTACCTTCATTTCTTCGGCATCAACTTCTTCCTCGTACTCCCCGCAGCTTCTGCACTTCATTTTTGATTCTCCATCCTGTTTCTCGGAAACCAGCATCCCGCCGCAGTCATCACAGAACTCCATATAGCGTTCGTATAAGTTGAAGAACTTTTATATAGTGTAACCCTCATCTCACCCTGCTGCAGAAATAAGTGTTCTCCATACCTACGGGAAAGTTTGGCCCTCCTCCGATATTCTGTCCGCCGAATCCGACTAGATCCATAGCCAGTAATTTCACGGCTCCGACTTTGGGAAGGGAGAAAACTGCTTCGCCGAATATCTGTTCTCTGGTCACTCGTTTCTCGAACTCGTGTTGGCCTCTAGTGTTGTCGCCTTTGGTCTCCAGTGCGCTGCTGTTTTTCTTCACAACCCTGTGAATGATCGGGATGTTTACCGAATCAGAATTCGCATCGTATACTACAACGTCGCCTACATTATAGTTTTCGAATTTTTCCCCCTTTACCAGTATGATATCGCCTATCCCGTATTCCGGGTACATCGAACAGGAGGTGACTGTAACTACCGGTCTCTCAGTTTTCATGAGTTCTCCGGTCGTACTCAGGACTCCGAAGGCCAGTATCAGCGCTATGGAGAAAAAGTAGAATTCCTCGAAAGACCTTGAATCTCTCAATTCTCTCCATCTTTTCTCCAAATCCATACGCAGGTTACCTCACTCTTCTTTTTTAACTGTTTCAAACTCTCGGAATGCGGAGCCTATCATGTCCGCTACCCTGATCGGTTCCGGGACAAGTCCGTAGATAGTGGATGATCTGATTATATCCTCTGCTTCTGGAAAGCTGCAGCCTGAATACTGGACATATACAGTGCCATCCTTCATTTCCAGCTCCGAATACTCAGGCAGCTTACCAAAGTTCTCGTCCGTGTTACCAGAATTTTCCATCGCCTGCCTGAAACGTTTCCTGTCAGGTTCGTTGGGAGTAACTGAGATAACAGGCTTACCTGCTTCTTCAGCAGTTCTATCAAGGTCGACAACGTTGAAACCAGCGAAACTCACGCCGTCAAGCAATATAGCAGTAATCTGCCCCGGATTATTGCAGCTGTCGTGTAGACCCATGATTTTCCCTGTAGCGTTCTCTCCATCCACCCTTATATCCACCTTTTTGATATCCTCCACTAACTCTGTTCCCCTGTAGACCACCCCGGTAAGAAAGCTTCTCTCGTCGGAATGATCGAAAGGAGAATCGTCAATCCCGAGTATTCTTGCGCCTTCCTTCATATCCGGATATTAGAATTCAGGGTATTTCATATGTATACATCAAAGTTGCGCCTCTACTTCTTCCATCCACTCTCTCGCGGTTTCCACCGCATCCTTGAGAACTTCTTTCGGTTCTTCCGACTCTACGATCAGGCTTGACTCTCCGCCCAGAGGGTGACCTTTGTCGTAGGCTGCTTCTCCACCGTTCTCCCATACCGCCTTTCTCACGAGGTTGGCGATAGTATGGTTTTGCCTGACATCTATGATCATTCTTCCATCCTTTTCAACAGCTTCAAGCTCCATAAATTACACTTTAACTGTAGATTGTTGGGAAACTTTTTTGTTTCACTTTCCTCCTTTACTTTCTGGCAACTATAACACACAGTTCAGCTTCATGAGCTTCCTCGGTATGGAAACCGTGTGTAGGAGGTAGTTCGATACTGTAAGATTGTTGCTCCACTATCGAGAAATCTGATCGCTCTACCCGGTCTCTAACCTCACTCAATCTTTCCTCGTACACAATCGAATAAATGACGCTAGAAACCTCGAGAGCCTTCTCAAAGAACTTTATTTCTTCTTCAGAATGCACAGAAAAAGGAGGATTCATCAGGCAGGTGTCGAAATCGCCCTTCAGTTCAGCAACTTCCTCATGTCTGAACTCAATTCTATCCCTGACTTCCAGCTTTCCTGCATTTTTCTCCGCGGTTTCCAGAGCTTCCTCGTCTTTTTCCACCGCGACAACTTCCGATCCGAGAAGAGCAGCTCCTATGGCAAATATACCTGTTCCCGATCCGAGATCCACTACTTTCTTGCCTGCGCCAACATCTTCCTGCATTTCCGCAGAGTGGAGAATATCTGCAGCTAACTCCGGCGGGGTCATGTACTGCTCCAGCGAAGCCTTCGGATCCTGGAAATCTTCAAGCCCTGAAAGCAGCTTCACAAGTTTTGACTTCATATCGTCAACTTCTCCTGAATCTTAATGAATCTGGATTCGAGGATTCTGGTATGAAAATGGTAGCTTTCTGGTAGAATTCCAAGTCAAGACAGGTAACTAATTTCCCGGCATGGAAGATATAGAATGGAGCGACGTTTCTTTTGTGAAGAGATCGGAACAGAGGAGGAAAGCCCTTGGATCTCTCGAGGAAGAGTTGATGCCCAGCGAAATCGCGAAGATCACTGGCATGCACCAGTCTCACGTCAGCCGAGCCCTGAACGAACTCAGGGAGAAAAACATGGTCGAGCTCCTGAACCCTGACGACAAGCATGGAAGACTTTACAGGAGAACTGGAAAGGGAGAGAAAATAATCGAAAAATTAGAAAGCAGGTAGTTCCGCAGCCAGTCAGACGAAGGCTATGCTGCCGTCAGGTTTTTCCCACTTTCTTGTCTCCGATATTATTCCTCTTATCATTTCTCCGACAGGCATCTGCTGCTCTGTTATGAATACTATACCTGAATGCTTTCTGCCTGAGTCTATTATTGTAAGAAAATCGTCATCGTTGGTTACGAGAATCATATTTCTCTCATTCGCGTAATCCACTAAATCCACGTCACCATTCTCGTGTAGATCTTCATCCCAGAGAGTCTTTGCCCTTTGACCCCTGGATTTCAAGCCTTCAGCGACAGCAGGGTCGATGTGGTGATCAAGCAGAAAATCCATAACCACCACTTAACTGTATTTCTCAAATTTATGCTCCCTTCTATCAATCTCCTTCTCCACCTCTTCCCTGTGACTGTGATAGTAGGAGAGCGCTGAATGCACCTCGGAAAGCTCAAGACCGGGAAATCTCTCCGCTATCTCTTCCGGGCTCTCACCTCTCCTGTAGCGGACCGCAATGTCGCTAACTCTAACCCTTTTACCCTCTATCCTGGGGCCGCTCATTTCGCCTTCATCAGTAACTTCGGTCTCTTTTCCAACAGTTTCAGCCATGAAGTAGAATTGAACTCCAGAATATAAATCAGTAACGGAACCTCCGGAGATTCTCTTGACTCAACAATTTAGGATTTCTGCTATAGCAGTAATGACTTACCGGAGAGATTGGTTTCATTCTTTTATATTTCTGGAGCTAAGCTATAGTATGAATCTGGAAAACCTGAGAGAAAATATTTCCCGCATCATGAGTGAATACGATGAAGTACTGTTGGCTTACGCCCATGTTCTCTCCTGAAGGGAACCGGTCACGAGGGTAGCGATCTTGATATTGCTATTTTTGTTGAGGAAAGCCTGAAGCCCCGCCAGCTCAGCCGTATTTTTATAGAGCTTGAGAAACTGATTGACAAGGAAGTTGATCTATCGGTGCTGAATGATTCTGATGTCGTCTTCCAGCACCAGGTGATAAGCAATGGAGAGCCTGTTTACGTCGATGATGAGAGAGAAAGGGTGAATTTTGAAACTAATGTTTACCGCCGGTATGATGATTACAAACATTTCTTTGATGATTATAATCGACTGAGGAGGTCGGTTAGGGCATGATAGATCGTGATGTTGTGGAAAGAAAGATTGATATAATCAACGAACAGCTTTCATATCTTTCGAAGGTAGATAATGCTGGAAAAGAGGAATTTAATGATTCTTTTGAGCGTAGACAGGCAGTAAAACATTCTCTGCAGGAAGCTGTGGAGGCCTCGATCGATATTGGGAATAATATCCCTGCGGCGGAAAACATGCCAAGGGGAGAGGATTTGAGCGATATCTTCGCCAGTCTTTCTGACAACGATATAATCGATAAGAAACTTGGTGCTAGACTGGAAGAGATGACCAAGTTGTGAACGCAGTTCAGGATTACATCCAAGGAATGAATGAGTAGAAGGGATTTTTAACTGATTATTCTCAGATGGATGCCAGAGTTCTCTGAATCCAACAATTTAAGATTTGTCCTACAACAGGAGTGGCATGCCCGAGGAAGATCTTGAATCGATGCCGAAGGAAGAACTGATTGAAAGGATAAATGAGCTGGAGAACGAAATTGAAGATGAGAGAGCTGTATTCTTCGAACCCCAGCGCGAGATAATTCTGACGAACCCGGACGAGGAGACGCTGAGCGAGATGTCGGGGATAGCGCACCTCGACACCTCTTCCGGCGACCACTACAAGTTCCGCGTCAAACAAATGGATGTATGGAACTCCGACCTCTCCCTGGAGGAGATGAAGGAAATATATACTCGAATACTCGGCAACTATCCGAACTTCCTGAACTGGCTCGAGAGGACCTACGAGAGGCAGGAAGTTTTCTCAATTGAACATGAGGGAACTTATCACTCTCTGGTCTCCTCTGACCCGGAGAGGATGGAGTGGGCGAGAGGTATCGAAGACGTAAGAGAAAACCTGGCAGTGGATCTCTCAGACACCAAGTCAAGGATCGCGATGGGAGCTAAGTCCAGAGCCAAGATCAAGGAAGTACTGCTGAAAAAGGGCTATCCCGTGGAGGACAACTCCAGGTTCAGGGATGTCGACAGGAGTATAGGAGCGGATCTCAAAGTGGATCTGAGGGACTACCAGGAGGAATACGTGGATCGGGCGCATGAGAAGAAGGCCGCGGTGCTTGCAAACCCCGCAGGTTCAGGAAAGACAGTAACCGCGATCGGGTTGATGGCGAGGATCGATTCTCCAACCCTGATACTTGTGCCGCAGAGATCTCTAGTGGGACAGTGGAGGCGCGAACTACTGGACAAGACAACTCTAACTGAGGACCAGATCGGCGAGTTCCACGGCGACGAGAAGAACATGAAGGATGTGACTATAGCGACGTACCACATGGCGGGAGAGAAGACCTCGCTATTCAGGAGGGAGTGGGGGCTGATAATCTACGACGAGGTCCACCACATCCCGAGCTCGCTGTTCTCAAAAACTGCGAACCTCCAGTCGACTAGAAGGGTAGGTCTTTCCGCCTCGCCTGTGAGGGAGGACAACAAGGAGAAGGAGATTTTCGCGCTGATAGGCCAGGAGATAGGAGGAGACTGGGCCCGCTTCTTCAACCAGGAGTACGTTCTGAAGCCGGACGTGGAGATCCAGCTGGTTGAATGGGAGAGCGACTTCTACAGGAACAAGTACAACGAGGCATCGGGCTTCAAGAAGGCAATAATAGCCTCAAAAAATCCGGCGAAGATCCCTGAGATCGAGTCGATACTGGAGAAACACGAGGAAGAGAAGACTATCATCTTCTGCGACTGGCTGGATCAAGGGGAGCAGCTCTCGGAGGAGTTCGACCTTCCTTTCGTATCTGGCGAGACAGATTTCGAGGAAAGGGAGGATTACTTCGAGAAGTTCAGGCAGGGAGAGCAGGACACGATAATCGTCTCCAGGATCGGAGATGAGGGACTTGACCTTCCCGACGCTGAAGTCGGCATAATCGCCTCGGGACAGGGAGGATCCAGGAGGCAGGCGACCCAGAGAGCCGGGAGGGTGATGAGGCCTTTCGGTGATGCGCAGGTCTACATCGTCGCAACCAAAGGCTCCAATGAGGAGGATTTCGTGAAGAGACAGGTCGAGCACCTTAAGGAGAAGGGTGTTCCAGTTACGGTGGAAGAATGAGCATTAGAGTTGGAGATGACTATTACCATGTTTCAGTCGAAATAGGAACTGATGGACTGGATGACTTGATGAATCTCCTAATTGTTAATTACGATATAGATGAGATTGAACCTAATGAGATAGAAATTGATGTGAAACTCAGGGATCTTAATGAAGCTGATGTTGATTTCTATAGATATAGATCTGAAGAGGGAACTTTCTACGCTTTCTACAGAGATAAAAAATTCGAGTTTTTCGGAGAAGGCGATGCCTTAGATAGTTTACTTAAGGAACTGGAAGATGAAGTCTACGAGTACCACTAAAAAGCTCTGTTTTTGCTAAATCTTTATGAGCTTAATTGAAGCTGAAAACCTGGATAAGACTTTCCGAATCTACCAGAGAGGGGAGGGAATTAGAGGATACCTGAAGTCCTTCATCTCGAGGGAATACGAGGAGGTTCAAGCAGTTGAAGATCTTGACTTTGAGATAGAGGAGGGAGAGATGATCGGCTACATCGGTGCTAACGGTGCGGGAAAGTCCACGACGGTCAAGATGCTTACAGGTATTCTCGAGCCGAGTTCTGGAAGAATCGAGGTCGACGGCAGGGATCCTAACAAACAGAGGAAGAAGAACGCGATGAATATCGGCGTGGTTTTCGGCCAGAAGACCCAGCTGTGGTGGGATCTACCTGTAAGGGAATCGTTCAAGCTCCTGAAAGAGATATACGAGGTTGAGGATGAGGATTACGAGCAGAGGATTGACGAGTTCGACGAGGTTCTCCAGCTTTCGGATTTCTGGGACCAGCCGGTGAGAAAGCTGAGCCTGGGGCAGAAGATGAGATGCGAGCTTGCGGCCGCGTTTCTCCACCATCCCAAGATCGCCTATCTTGATGAACCCACGATCGGTCTCGATGTCGCGGTGAAGGAGAGGATAAGGGACTTCATACGGAAGATGAACCAGGAGAAGGATATCACGGTGATGCTGACCACCCACGACATAGATGATATCGAGGACCTGTGCGATAGGATCGTGGTTCTCGACCAGGGGGAGAAGATATACGATGGAGAGCTGGATGCACTTGTGAATCGGTTCACTTCCAGGAGGCTGATACTGGATGTCAGGAATGGAGAGGATTTCGATCTGGAGATGGATGGAATCGAAAAGGTCGAGAAGGAGGATGCCAGGATAGAGATAGTCTTCGATCGCGAAAAGATCTCCGCCTCAGAGCTGATGAGGGAGGTCCTGGAAGAATACGATGTGATAGATTTCCAGATAAAGGAGCCGGACATTGAGGCAGTGGTAAAGCACATCTACAACGAGGGTCTGTGATGAAACCCCTAAAGTACCTCTCATTTTTCAGAGTCGGACTGCGGGAAGGCCTCCAGTACAGGGCTAACGCTGTCTCCGGTGTCTTCGCGACCTTCATCTCGCTTGTTCTTTTCTACTATGTATGGAGGGCTATAGCAGCTTCAGGGGAGCTAGCCCAGCCTTTCTCCTCTATCATTGCCTATGTAGCGCTGGCGCAGGTCATCAACAGTTCAACTTCCGCGGATATTGAATCCTGGGTTGGTGAAAGAGTCAGGAAGGGAACTATAGTGAATGAGCTGAAGAAGCCGGCCTCGCTTGGTTTGCAGCTCTACTTCTACCAGCTCGGGAAGTCCAGTTTCAAGATCGTGACTAGAGGGATTCCTGCAGTCACTGCGGCTATTCTAGTGCTCGGCATCGGCCTCCCCTCTTCGGGGTTAATGTTCTTTCTTTCTGTATTTCTGAGCCTCAACCTCGTGATACTACTCTCCTACACCACCTCGATGCTGGTTTTCTGGACCAAGATAGGCAACAGCCTGAGGATGATCAGGTTTATGGTTACAGCTTTATTATCAGGTGCGATGATACCCCTCTACCTGATACCGGAAAATATTGTCCGTTTTTTCCGGTTGACTCCTTTTCCCTCTCTAGTTGACGCACCTATCTCCATTTATTTAGGAAGTTCTCAGGGCGTTCTATCCGTGTTTGCGATCCAGCTATTCTGGATTGGTTTCCTGCTCTTGTTCAGCCAGGTTCTCTGGAAAAAAGCCAAGAAGAAACTGACGGTGCAGGGTGGTTGATGTATGAATAGAGAGGAGATCGGTAAGTATGTAGGTATCTACTGGCTCTACTTCAGGCAGTACTGGAAATCTCGACTGGTCTACAAGAAAGACTTCCTTCTCGGTACTACTGCTCACCTGACGAGTGTGTCAGTATCTCTGATCTTCCTGACACTGGTCTTCACCCAGATAGAATCGCTGAACGGCTGGAGCTTCAATGAGATGCTCTTCCTTTCCGGATTCGGTGGTGTGGTCGTCTTCACTCACAATGTTTTCCTATATAATGCCACCCGGATCGGAGAAGACTACATCCTGACGGGAGACTTCGATCGCTTCCTGGTAAGACCTCTTGATCCTCTCTTCCAGGTTTACGCGGATAACATAAGGGACAGCAACCTGCCCAAGATCATCGCAAACATCGCACTCGTTATCTACGCTTCACTTCAGCTTGGACTTGAAGTTGGACTCATAAAACTTATCTACGCAGGTCTATCGTTGGGGAGTGGGATTCTGATCATGGGATCGATTTATCTTCTGTTCTCCTCTACCGCGTTCTGGACCGGAACCTCGAGAAGTGCGGTCTGGCTGCTCTTCAGGATGAGCAACTTCAGAAAATATCCGTTCGAGATTTTCGGTATAGCGGTACAGGCCCTTCTCGTAACCCTTGTTCCGCTCGCATTCGCAACAATTTTTCCTGCCTCCTTCATCCTAGGTAAAGAAGGTCAGGAGCTCTGGCAGGTCATTCTTCCTCTCGCCGGACCTCTATTCTTCTACATAAGTTACAGGTTCTGGAGGTTTGGCCTGGGAAGGTACTCAAGCACCGGTAGCTGAGATTCCCTGAGTCTGAACAAGGTTGAAAGTCATTTCCGCGAGGGCTTCAAGCCTCCTTTCGACTGAGGACTCTACAGCTGAAGGAGGTTCATATCCTGATCCAGAATTTTTAATGTACTCTATATCTTCCTCCAATTCCCGGTAGTATCCAAGTAGTTCATCCGGGTCATCGACCAGCATTTCTGCAACTGTCTCATCTCCTGGTTGTCCGAAAAACTCTCCCGCATCCTGTTTAAGGAGATTTCTGGCCTTTTTGAGTGGATTGTATTCTGGATCACTTTCCCCGCTCTCTTCAAGCAAATTTGCGGCTTCAGTCGAGTATCGATGAAGCTCTCGGGCAAAACTCAGGGTCTCGTCTGAAAGTTCATCATAGTCTATACTGAACATTAATAGAATTCCTCCCTGTACAGCTCCTGGCTTCTCTCGATGGCTTCATGGGCCTCTTCCTTTCCTCCCCATCCCTCGATCTCGACTTCTTTATTCGGCTCCAGGTTCTTGTAGGTCCGGAAGAACTCGGCGATTTCCTTCTTTCTGTGTTCGTTCACATCATCAAGATCCTGGATATTGTTCCACCTCGGATCTTCCGTCGGAACCGCGATGATGTTGTCGTCCTGCTCTCCGTCATCGTCCATGTAGAGAATTCCGACAGGCCTGACCTCTATCACGCAGCCGGGGAAGGTGGAATGAGTTGTCAGCACAAGGATGTCCATTGGATCCCCGTCCTCGTAGTATGCTCTCGGGATGAAGCCGTAGTCGCCCGGATAGTTTATAGAAGCGTATAGAACACGATCCAGAACAACTGACTCCTTCTCCTTATCATATTCGTACTTATTCTGCGTTCCTTCAGGATTTTCAACCACTGCGTAGATTTCCTCTGGAGGGTTCGGACCTGTCTCGTAGTCCTGCCACTTGTTTACCATGTTATCAAATAAGAACTCCACTGCTAAATTTAAAACAACTTTGAATACAGATTATTTCGTCCTCGCATTAGCGGACAGCCTGACCATTGAGATATTCTTCACTTCTCCGCATTCGCTGCAGACAACCTTAACCCAGTCAACCTCTGGTTTTTCAACCTTGTCAACGTTCAGGTCTCTTCCACAGTTCTCGCATGAAACCATCAAACTGTCCTCCACAATAAACCATTGATTCCCAATTATTTAAGCCTAACTCGAAAATCCGGAAACACCAGTCTTAAGTCGGTTGGGGTTCGTGGTCTAGCTGGTTATGACACCGCCTTGACACCCGAACTTCTCGCCGTCGGCGAGATGTGAGGCTGAGAAACTCGAAGAACCTGAGAGTTTCGACGAATAGAGGATCAGCTTCGCGGTCGGAGTGGCGGAGATCCCCGGTTCAAATCCGGGCGAACCCACTCGTTACGCTGAGTGGGCACGCAATAAGCCATGCGGCTGACGCCGCATCGCTTCCGGTAAGTTGTATTGGAAGAATTGCCAACTGCTTCGTTTGGCAGTTGTGCGGGAAGGTAGCTCAGTCGGATAGAGCGCTGCGCTCATACTTGCTGTATGAGCGATGAGAGTCGGGAGACTCGATGATTAAAAATCCCATCCGAAGTTTGGTGCAGAAATGAGCTACGCAGAGGTCCCGGGTTCGATCCCCGGCCTTCCCAACCTTTCACTCATGTGCGTAGTAGAATTTACCGTCCGCATCCTTCCTGACAAATCCGAACCTCTCGAACTGGACCACTTGATCGACCTCTATCTCGTTCTGCTCAAGGATTCCCTGGTAATTGGTTCCATTAGGCATCTTGACGGTGGCTTCTTCTCCAAGAGTCGGTGTCCAGTGGATGATAGGAGCGTCTCTCTCAACCGCTACCGTGTGATCTCCTTCGACAAACTCTGTTTTTCCTTCATCTGGATCGGTAATTTCAATGTTGCAGAATCCCTTCAATCTCAGGAAACCTTCTTCCAGGTCTTCCTTCTCGATTAAAACTCTGGCGGTTTCTCCATCTCTCTCCAGTTCAGGCGATCTAGTGCCTCTTTCCGGATAGTCGGGGTGCAGCGGCATCTCTGGCTCAGCTTTTTCTGGGACGCCTTCAATCTCCAGTTCAACCGGATTTCGGACGAAAAAGTACCTGTCGGCTTTCTCTTCAACAATATTTCTATTCTCGGATTCAAGATTTTCGACCGAGGCATCGATATCGTTTTCAGTAACTCCCATCTTAGAGAAGAAGTTGCGGATCGCCTCGGGTCTGAAACCTCTCTTCTTCAGCGCTTTGAGTGTGGGAGCTCTCACATCATTCCATCCTTCAAGCTCTCCCGACTCGATCATCTCCTTCAGCTCTGAGCCGCTTACAGGCGTATTGAAGCCGGAAATCTGGACTTTTCCCCAGTACTTTACCTCGGGATAATCCCAGCCGAAGTAGTCGTAGATATACTTCTGCCTCTTTGTAGAGGCTCTCAGTTCCTTTCCCCTAACGATGTGGGTGGTTCCAAGCTCCTGGTCCTCTATGGCTCCCTGGAAGTCAAGCATCGGCCAGACCCGGTACTTATCGCCTGTAATAGGGTGATCAGGATCTTCTATAATCCGGAACGCGACAAAGTCTCTAATCGCGGGATTCTTGTGGTCGAGATCCGTCTTGATCTTTAGGACTGCCTCTCCCTCAGCAATTTCTCCTTCTCTCATCTCTTCCCAGCTCTCAATCGTTTCCTCCTCAGACTGATCTCTGTGTGGACAGGCTTCTCCCTTTGATCTCAGCTCCGAGGCTTTCTCCTGGTCGCAGAAGCAGACGTATGCCTTTTCCTTCTCAATCAGATCTTCCGCGTATTCAATGTAAATATCGAATCTTTCCGAGCTCTTTACCACTCGATCGGGCTCGTATCCAAGCCAGCGGTAATCCTCCTCTATCATCCGGTATGCATCGTATTCTTCGTTCTTCAGAGGTCTCTTCGTCCGGGGATCAGTGTCGTCGAACCGAAGGATCAGTTCTCCATCGTACTTCTGCTTCAGCTCGCCGTTGATGATCATTCCTCTCGCGTGGCCTATGTGTGGCGCCCCATTTGGATTCGGCGCGAACCTCACCACGGCTTCTGCCTGCTCCGCATCCTTCAGGTCCGGGATGGGATCGTGCTCCTCCTCTTCCTTCTCGAACTCGTATTTCTCAAGCTCTTTCGCCTGCTCTTTCTGGCTCATCGAGTTGATCTCCCCACAGATTTTTCCTGCGATTTCCTGTACTTCTCCGGGGTCGAAGTCTTCTTCCGCCATTATCTTTCCAATCACCGCGCCCGGATCCGATTCTCCCCCGTGCTCCACTGCGTTCCTAAGCGCGTACTTCCTTGCGAGTTCTTCAAGCTCCATGTAGTGAATTCAACGCGCAAGCTCTAAATATCATGTCCAGCAATAATCATCTGTGATAATTCCAATACCTCTACCCGTCGGTTTCAGGGAAGCCCTCATAATCTCGCTGATAAGCATTATAATCTATTTCTGGAGGCGGTACTGATGGAAGAGCAGAACCTTGTAGCAATTTTTACTGTTATTCTAGCTGTCGTGGTGGCGGTGTCGGCCTCTTTTTCTCAGGGAGAGTTGGAGGCTACAGGATACTTCTTGAGCGATGGAGAAAGGATTGGAGAATTGGAACTGGAGCTGGCTGAAACTACTAAGGAAAAGAGAGAAGGGTTGATGAACCGCTCCAAACTGGCAGAGAACTACGGGATGCTGTTTATCTTCGATGACGAGCAGATCAGGGCTTTCTGGATGAAAAGCACCTACATTCCCCTGGATATTGTATACATCGCCTCCAACAACACTGTCATGGATGTAATGAAGGCCTACCCGGAGCCGGGAACCCCGGATTCAGAGTTGACAAGATACATAGGAGGACCCGCGAAGTACGTCCTGGAGGTCAACCAGAACTTTACCGATAGAAACGGTATAGAGGAGGGAGACAGGTTTTATTTTAATCGGACGGGATAAAAATAGTATAAGTATTGGTACACATACACAGATCATGGCTTCCAAGACCATATCCCTGAGGGAGGAGGCGTACCAGAGACTGAAAGCTCTGAAAGATAACGGCAAGAGCTTCTCGGACGTGGTGATGGAAATTACAGAAGATGAAGTCAGGGGATTCGAAAATATAATAGGGGAAGAAATCGACATTACGGTGGAAGATTTAATAAAAATGAGAAGGGAAGAAGATTTTATTGATGAAGAAAGAGAGGAGCTACTTAGCCGATAGCAGCTTTCTTATAGATTTATTTGAAGGCAAAGAAATAGCTGTTAGAAAGTGGAAGAACGCAGATAGAGTGATAAGCAGTATATTATGCTTCTATGAGTTGAACA
Organism: Candidatus Nanohaloarchaea archaeon; assembly: GCA_042218075.1. GTDB lineage: Archaea > Nanohalarchaeota > Nanosalinia > Nanosalinales > Nanosalinaceae > SW-4-43-9. The sequence continues at coordinate 35,695 of JBDGRK010000022.1, read as the reverse complement.
AGCTCGCCAGGTTTGATGAGGAAAAACTCCTGGAAAATACGCTTGTAGAACTAAATCAGAGGGATGTTCAGAAAGCTTCCAAAATCTATAGAAAACTCAAGAAAAATGGGGAAATGATCGGACAGATCAATATACTTATCGGTGCACAGCTTTCAACCGAAACCGCACCCTTGTAACGCGAGACACCCACTTCGAGAAAATAGAAGAGCTAGAGGTGGAGAGCTACTGATCAATCTCGATGACTCTTCCGTTCTCCCCTATGAAAACATCTTCCTCCAGCGAGTAACCTTCCTCTCTTGCAAGCTCCACGTAGGCTCCCAGTTTCTGGATATCTCCGTGTGAAGGAACGATGTTCTCGGGGTCTAGCATCTGGATGAAGTCCCTGTGATCTTCCCTCTTTGCGTGTCCCGAGGTGTGGACGTCCTTGTACAATCTTACGCCCTGCTCCTTCAGCTTTTTCTCCAGGGTGTAGCGGTTGGCCTGCGTCAGTGGTGTTGGAATTGTCTGGGATGAAAAGATCACGTGATCGCCCTCCTCAAACCTGAAGGGATACTCCTGTGACGCAATCTTGTCCAGCTGGGCTCCGGGTTCTCCCTGGTTTCCTGTCGCGACTACAAGCCATTCCTCTTTCTCACCGGAAACGCGATCCATGAGTTCCTCGCACTCGTCGTAGTAGGATACGACTTCAACCTTCGAGAGATCGATCAGATCAAGTTCTTCAGCCGCCTTCGTGTACTCCTTGAGTGATCTTCCGACAAAGGCTATCTTTCTTCTTCCGTTGTTGGCCTCGATTATCGAGTTCAGCCTGGAGATCTGCGAGGAGAAGGTACTCATGATGACTGCGCCTCCTGCCTCGTAGCAGGAGTTAAGCACATCTTCGAGTTCCACCTCGACCGATCGCTCGGATCTGCACCTTCCCTCGTCTTCTACTCTAGTGGTTCCGGGGATCATGCACTTGATACCCTCTCTGCCAGCCTGCTTCATCTTTTCTATGTCTGTTGTCTCTTCTATCACGGGCGATCTATCAATCTTCATGTCGTTCCCGTAGATAACTCCTCCTTCCGGCGTTTTCAGCCAGGAAAGTGTGGCCTGCGGGATCGAGTGGTTGACGTGGATAAATTCAAGATCGAGCTGGTCGGAGATCGAGTATTCTTCTCCCTTTTCAACAGCGATTATCGGGTTCTGGATGTTTTTTCGATCATCCTCCAGCTGTTTCTCCACGATCTTCTTCGTGTAGGGCGTACAGACTATAGGACAGTCGTATGCTCCCGCAAGTTTTGGAATCGCTCCAACGTGGTCGAGGTGCCCGTGCCCGATTACGATGGCCCGGACGTCCTCATCGTTTTCGTAGAGAACTTCGTCTTCCGGAATCGCTCCGGTTTCAAGGGTTTCATTTGTCGTCATTTCGTTGATTTCGCCATCAGCGTTGATGACTTCTTCCATCTCGAAGCCCATGTCGAAGATAACAGTCTGGCCGTGGGCTTCAACAGCCGTCATGTTGCGGCCAACTTCTTCGTAGCCGCCTAGTGTGTAAACTTTCATCTATTTTATCACGTTCCATAAGTAAAAATGCGGAGGTTAACTTTAAAAACCGACTATTACTAGGATTCGAATTTTCTGACGAGAAAAATGCTAAGCTGGTAGAGGCCTATAACTGGGCCTGTAATAAGAAGCTGGGTTATGATGTCGGGGGGAGTCGCGACCGCAGAGACGATGAGAATAGCCACGATGAAGTATGCCCTGTATTCTTCCATTATTTCGCTGTCTATAACACCTGCCCTGGAAAGTACCAGAGCCACGATAGGCAGCTGGAATATTATTCCTGTAAAGGCTGAAAGCTTGAGAGCGAAGCCTATAGTGTTCTGTAGCCCCCAAATCGCCTCGACTCCGGCAGCCGCCGTGGTCCTCGAGAAAAAGGCCAGGCTGAGTTTCACAACGTAATTGTAGGCGAATGCGGCTCCTCCCAGGAAAAGTATTATCGAGAAAGGAAGAAAGTTTCTGATGGTCCTGTACTCTTTCTTCCTCAGTCCCGGTTTAAGGAACTGTAGCACCTGGTAAACGTTGAAGGGAAGGGAAATCAGGAAACCGCCCAGCATCGCAATCATTATCTGGGTGTAGAAAGCCTCGTAGGCGTGCAGAGCGTTCAGTGTAAAATTCAGGTCGTTCTGGACCCACACAAGTATGTCCTGAGAATAGTAGAACGTTATCGCAGTTGCAGCGGTGAAGGCCAAAATAATAAAGGTCAACCTCTTTTTCAGGGCCCTCACATGGTCTTCCAGAGTTTCCATCTTTTTACCCGGGCTTATTCATCCTTCATTTCTTCGACTTCTTCCATCTCTCCTTCTGCATCGGGCTTCATGTCTTCCACTGCCTCATCCGCTTCCTTCATCGACTTCTTGAACTCCTTCTTGGATTCTCCAAGACTCCTGGCAAGTTCCGGTAGTTTTTTCGGTCCTAGAACAAGAGCCAGCAGTACTGCGCCTATCAGAAGGGCTTCGTTAAGTCCAATGAACGCCATGCTAATTAATTGGCGTCTACCTATTTTAAACTACCGGCCTAGATCAGGTTTAATAACAGCAGAGAGCATAAAATTTACAGGAGATGAAAAGGCTCTACCTGCTCTCTCTTCTGTTAATGGTGCCTTTTGCACAGGCCGACATCAGTTCTAATATTGACTCGAGCTGTGGTGATGCTGAACCTGTAATATCGCTCTCGGATCCCTCGAAGGAGTACAGCCATCCTGGCGACCTTAACCAGTACAGCGAAAATGTATGTGTATCAGGGCTGGAGGACCCGGTTGAGGTTACCAGCGGAGAATGCTCGAAGAACGTGGGTTTCTACATATCCGGAAGGAACAGGAAGGCTCACCTCTCCTTCACCGGTGCCTACAACCTGAAAGTATGTACAGGGAAGATGAAGACTAGATTGACGTCGCCTCTAGGAGCATGCAAGAGTAATGAGACGGCCCTTTTCTCGGTATCGCCCGTGGATGAATCCTCTCCGAAAGTAAACCTTCATGCCGCGGATACTAATGTTTTCGACAGGCTGGTATGCGGAAGTATTTCTAGACCGGAAAACGTTTCACTCCAGCTAGAGTTCAACCACACATCATCAGATGAGGTGTATTTCTCCGGTGAGCGGGTCTACGGAAACGAAAGCTTCAGTTCATCCAGTTATCCTTACCTGGTTGCACAGGGAGACGGATACGTAGCAGGTATCGTGAAGAAAGACTTCCTGAGTGCCGGCAGAAATATCAGCGACAATAATCTTCTCCAGATGAGCACAAAGCGGAAATCTGCATCATTCCTTTTACCTTTCACTAAGGGAGACTACTTCGAGATCGATGACCAGGAGACAACGATAAGAAATGATAATTTTGTATCGAATATAGAGCCTAGCTTTGGATTCCTGATGCCCGATGAGGCGACAGTGAGAGTAAGGTATGACCCGGATTACAATCTGAGCTCGGAAGTTGACGTTCTCCCGGGCAGGTACGACTTCGAGGTGGAGAAAACTGGCGACAATAAGGCCAAGATCAGGGTAGTGAGATGAAGGGACAGGCAATAAACATAGACTGGTCGATAGGATTCGCTCTATTCATCACCACGATGCTATCCTCGATTATCGTACTTAATAGCTCAGACTTCCTCGACCAGAGGCAGGACATCGAGGATAAAGTTTCAGAGATCGAGGATAATGTTATTGATGAAGTTACCAGTACAGCTGTCAGGACTCAGGTAGTGTCAAGGACAAATTCATCCATCGCGAATATACCTCTGGACAGGGAATACTACTACAGGAACCTGTCAAGTAAAAACGGCACGGCCACGAATCCCTCCCACTTCAACTTCTCGGATGACAGGTTTGCAACCGTCTTCGATACCGGGAATAACAGCTTCAACGCTACATACTCATCCCTTAACGTTTCTTCTAACCTTTCTACCGACCTGTCCTCGAACAACAGCTGGATAAATAACAGCAATATCTCACTGAAGGTTGAGAATCCGGGACTCACGTCCATGAGGATAGATGGTGAGGAGCTGCTGAACGAGGAAGCGGAGTTCTCAAGCTCAACCAGTTTCAGGCAGACCAAAGTGTTCCACGAGACCACCGGGGGAAACCTCACGGTCTACAACGAGTCGAGGGAGTTCATCCTCAGGGCTGACGACCCGGTCTTCAAGACTGCAAACTTCTCCACGCTTTACTGGTACGCCACTGACAACAGGATAGACCTGAACCAGAATGGAACTGTAAAGCAGGGGGAAACACAGGGGTTTACAGTTGCAAACTCGAGCCTGGGAATAACTTTCACTGGAAACATGACTGTCAACGTATCCCGCCCGGACAATAAAACGGTGAAGCTCGACGTAGAATCCAACAGGACAAGGGTTATGCTGCACGAGAAAGACAGCTCATTCGGGGAAAAAAGGATAGAGAATTACGCAGATGGAGATCGATACATCCAGATGGAGAGGCTGATCGAGGCCACATCAGAGAGCGAGGCCGAAGACATGGAAAACCTGACCGGCTCGGAGCTGGAGAACAAGTTGAATGCGGGCAGCTACGGATTCAACGTCACGATGAACGTTGAGAACTCTACCGGGAGCCACAGGATTCTGTCCGTGGGAGAGAACGTACCTCTCAAATCTACCGCCGTCGAGACCTTCACGCACAACCTGCTTAGAGATGATGGGGAGCTGGAGGAAGTTGAGGGAAGGGTGGTCATATGGGAGTAAGTAAGGGATTCATACACACTCTCGAGGCGATCATAGCTTCTTCACTGGTTCTGGGCGTGGTGCTTTTCGTCTTCCCCCAGGTGAACAACGAATCCGGTATAAGGACAGGAGATCTGAGGCAGAAGATGGACAGGATAGACCAGAGGGACAATCTCAGCCATAACAGCTCAGAGATAGAGACACAGCTCGAAGACAGACTGAGTACCGGCTACAACGTCTCCGTCCGCCAGGTCAATAATTCTGTAGTTGTCAGCTCCGATATCGACGGAAATGAAAGCTTTTCGCTGGATAATGGCGGTTACAAGGATATAATGCTGTGGATAGACTCGAACTCAGGATTCTCTGCGGACTTCCAGAATTCCACGATCATCGACAGCTATAGCAAAAACGGATACCTGCACAGGTCGGTTTCAGGTTCAGGTTCGCTAAACTTTTCAGGTACGGTGGAAGCACACCTGGAGGCGGTGGAGTATCCCGGCTGGGGCTCCATATCAACGAAGAACCAGGAAGTTTTCACTGTTAACTACGTTACAGATGACGGAAACAACACCAGAGAGGTGAAGGCCCGCATATGGCAATAAAAGGACAGTCTTTCTCGGTCGGAGCTATAGTATTCAGCTCCCTGCTTCTACTGATCGTCTTCAGCTTCCAGGGCCCGGAGTACAGCCAGGATAACTCTGTGAAAAACTACTACCAGAACATACTCACCAACCAGCAGGAGGTCTACAACAACCAGATCAAGGAAAACTACTCGACTGAGAAAATCAAGCACAGTGTCTACCTCTACAACAGGTTTGTGAACACCACTTCCGCGAGAAAGGGGCTTGATTACAGCGGTTTCCAGGCCCTTATACTTCCTGAAAGGGGTCAGGCGCTTTTCATCAACTACCGGCCTAACTCTATTGATTTCACTTTCGAGGGAGATGAGAAGCACACCAAGACCCTGGCATCCCTGGAGAATACGAAGATAAGCATTTCCAGTTCGTACAGGGAGTACAACCTTACCGTCTCAGAGCTAAACATAAACGAAAGCTTCGGGGCTGACGGGCCGACACTGGTCACATACACTAGACTGAACAACAGCAACCAGAACTGGGAGGATTACGTGGTCAGGTAACATTTAAGGCAGCTACCGAGTAAATTGTTCCATGGGCAAGGGAATCTCACAGGTAGCGACCGCCGCAATCTACGTGGGAGTTACTGTGACCGCTATTTCCGTGGCTTTGACTGCCGGTACTCCTGTAATTGAAAATATGCAGGACGCGGCTTCTGTCCGCCAGGCCCAGCAGTTCATGCAGGAGCTGGATAATGATGTAGAGTCAGTGATTGCCGAGGGAGAGGGTTCAACCAGGCAGTTGACGCACAGCTTTGACAGGGGCGAGATTTACTTTGATAACAGCACTGACTCGCTCGTCTATGAGCTTGAAACCTCTGCCAACGTTATATCGCCACAGACAGCTTCTGTAAGCGGTGACGTGATTCTTAGCTCGAGCTCGAACGTCACAGTTTCCAACGCAACTATAGACAGTACAGACTGCTACATGATGGAGAATGAGCATATCAAGGCATGCATAAAAGATCTGGGTGGCCCGGGCAACTACACGAATATATCAACCTCGGAGCTCCTCACAATGTACCAGTTCAAGGATGAGAGCAGGAACCTGAGTGCAAACCTGACAGTTGAGCTGAACAGCGAACCCAACTCTTCTGAAGGTGTGGGTTATACTACAGCTGAGTTCGGGGACTACATAGGAACAGGCGAAGTGAAGGCGGTGGTAGAAAGCGACTACGGGTTTACCTACGATGTGTTCTTCCGGCTTCCAACTGGCGCAGATTTCCTTAAGGTTGACGTCCGGAATTTCCGGTAGCCATTTGATTATTAAGCTTTAAAGTTCCGATCTGAGGTATGTATTCTGAGCATTTATTGGAAGAACTGGATGAGAAGGGGATTGAAGTTGGAGACCGGGTTAGGGTTGATGGCAGAGAGGGAAGATTGATGCCGAAGCCGGAGAGCGGAGATCCGGGGAAAATAGTGCTCAAGCTGGAAAACGGGTACAATATCGGTGTTGAAATGGAAAGCATCGAGCTGGTCGAGAAGAAGAAGCAGGATTCAGAAGAGCAAAGTGGAGGAATCCAGCATAATGAGGACAAAGCCGACATACTGGTAATCCACACTGGAGGTACAATCGGTTCGAGGGTTGACTACGAGAAGGGAGGGGTAAAAGCTGCCTTCGAGCAGGAGGAGACTGTCAGCATGTACCCGGAGGTCGCGGAAGAAGTAAATATTCACTCAGATGTCTACGTCGGAGAGATAATGTCGGAGGACATGGAACCGGCCCACTGGCAGGGAATTGCGAGGAAGATCGATGAGGTCAGGCACGAATATGATGGAATAATTGTGGGTCACGGCACCGATACATTAAGCGATACAGCTGCCGCCCTCAACCTGATGTTGAAGGGTATAGATACAGGTGTTTTGCTGGTAGGTGCACAGAGATCGAGCGACAGGCCCAGCAGCGACGCAAGAATGAACGTCTACTGCGCGGCGAAGTTTCTATCGGAGACTGGCTTCCAGGGAATCGGAGTCTGCATGCACAGATCTTCGAGCGACGATGAATGCGCTATACTCGACGGTGCAAAGACAAGGAAGATGCATACCTCAAGGAGGGATGCTTTTGAAGCGATAAACACAGGCGAAGTGGGGACTGTGGATTACCAGACAGGTGAGATTAAATACGATGAACAATCAGAGGAAAAGGATTACGAACCAAGCTTCGATCTAAATGAAAATGTTGGATTTTTGAAGGTGAGGCCGGGCATCGATCCGGAGGAGATAGAGTTCCTGATTGAACAGGATTACGATGGAGTTGTGATAGAGGGGACAGGACTCGGCCATATGCCGATAAGCGCGTTTGATGAAGAGACCGAAAATCACATTGAGATTCAAGAAAAACTGGAAGAACTGGCCGAGGATGCTGTTGTGGTGATGTCCTCCAACTGTATTAATGGCAGGGTTGACATGGATGTTTACGCGAACCAGAGAAAGGTGAAGGAAAGAGGTGTGATAGGATCCGAGGATATGCATCCAGAGCTGACCTACGTGAAGCTGATGTGGAGCCTCGGACAGGCGGATTCGCTTGAGGATGCGGAACAGCTTTTCAGGAAAAACGTGAATGGAGAGATAAGCGGAAGGTCCTTGTATAATGAGTGAGAAGGAGCTTGACGAGTTCGACAGGAAGGCGAAGAAATTCCTGGAGGCGGACAATTTTTCCAGGCTGGAAAATATTCTGAAAGAGTTCGCTCTCTGCGAGGGCTATTCCCACGATGTGGAGCTGGATAATCCAGAGAGAATCATAAACGAGGCAGGAGTTAATGTAGGGGATATCGACGACTTCACCAAGTACCAGGTTGCCAAGAATGTTATCAGGAGGAAGATAAAGATGGAGAACGGTAAAAAAGGAGGTGTGTTCGGATTCCTGAAATCCTAGCGGTCACTGGCATGCCTCTGTCCGGGAAGACTACTGTGGCGGAGATACTCGAAGAGGAAGGATACACTGTGCTTGACATGGGAGAGGTAGTTAGAATCGAGATGGACAAAAGGGGTGTAGCATCGGGCAAGGAGGGAGATTTCGTGAACTCTATGAGAGATGAACACGGCACGGATGCTATAGCACAGCTATCGATGCCCTACCTGGAAGAGATACTGGACGAGAAGGAAAAAGTTGTCATAACCGGGATGAGGGGATGGAGTGAAAAGCAGAGGTTCGAGCAGGAGACCTCAGAGGAGATAGATGTTCTGGCAGTTTGGGCTTCCCGCGGAACCAGAAGGGAGAGACGCGAGGAAAGACAGAGGGATGAAGATGTTAAAGGACAGAGTTTCCATGAGCGGGACCTGAGGGAGATAGAGAACGGGGTCGGAAAGTTGATGGCCTTAAGCGATAAAATAGTTGCAAACGATGGAATCACTATGGAAGAACTGGAGCAGGAGGTGAAGAAGGTTGTCGAAGATTGATTACGATGAACTTGGATTCAAATGTGGTCTGGAGCTGCACCAGCAGCTCGCTACTGATACAAAACTTTTCTGCCAATGCCCTGTCGACCTGGAGGATGAGGCCCCGGATTCAAGAGTAGAGCGATTTCTAAGCGCGGTAGAGGGGGAGTCAGGCGGGAAAGACGAGGCCGCAGAGAAGGAAGAGCAGAAGCAGAGGAAATACGTATACAATTACTACGCCAGAAACAACTGCCTGGTGGAGCTGGATGAGGAGCCTCCTCATCAACTGGACGATGAGGCACTGGAGATTGCTCTGACATTTGCCAGGATGGTTGGAGCTGAAATCCCTGAGGAGATACAGGTGATGAGGAAGATGGTTATCGACGGCTCGAACACTTCCGGTTTCCAGAGGACCGCGATGGTCGGCCTTGATGGACAGCTTGAAACTGATTCTGGTAAGGTGGATATAGAGGATATAGAGCTAGAGGAGGAGTCCGCAGGTATCCACGAAAGAGACTCCGAGAGGGCGGTTTACGATCTGAACAGGCTTGGTGTGCCTCTGATCGAGGTTGGAACCGATGCATCTATCAGGGATCCTGATCACGCGAGAGAGGTCGCCGAGAGGATAGGCATGCTTCTGCGGTCCACCGGAAAGGCAAGGCGGGGTCTCGGAACCATTAGACAGGATGTCAACGTTTCGATTAAGGAAGGCGCTAGAGTTGAGATCAAGGGCTTCCAGGACGTTGGAAACATTGATGAACTGATCAGGCTTGAGGTGGAGAGACAGAAGAATCTTGTCAGGCTGGGTGAAGAACTCCCTGATGCGGAGATCGAGGCCGATAATGTAACGCACGTTTTCGAGGGAACTGAAAACGATATAGTGTCCGCGGTGCTGGAAAACGATGGAGCGGTTTACTGCCTGAAACTTCCGGGCATGAGTGGAAAGATGAAGCGGGAGATCTCCGGTGAAAGATATATTGCAAAGGAACTGGTCGACTACGCCAAGAGCCAGGGCCCTAGAGGAATAATTCACACTGATGAAGATATTGAAGGATACGGCCTGGAGGAAGAGTTTGAGAATCTTTCAGATATCTTTGACAGGAAAGATGGAGATGTTCTGGCGATAATTGCAGGCGATTCAGAAGAGGCGAGGAATGCTGGAAAGGAGGTCAGGGATAGAGCGGAGAAGCTTTACAGGGGAGAAGTTCCGGAGGAGACCAGGAACGCGGAGCAGGACTTCAACACGAGCTATTCAAGGCCTCTTCCAGGAGCGGCGAGAATGTATCCCGAGACCGATATCACGCCTGTCAGGGTGAAAGAGGATAGGGTTCGCGAGATAGATCAGAATATTCCTCCAACGCTGGAGGAGAGAGAGCAGATGTATTCAGACGAAATCGGAGATGAACTCGCCTCCCAGATTGTCAACAGCGAGAGACTTCTGCTGTTCGAGCAGCTTAAGCAGGTTGCGGATTCAAGGGTTGTTGCGAACGTGCTGACCAACACAGTTTCAGGGCTTGAATCCGAGGGAGTGGATGTCTCTCGGGTTGGTGAAGAGGATTTCAGAAGGCTGTTCGAGGCGTTTGAGTCCGGTGAGATTTCAAAGGGAGATATTGAAGAGGTCATCATTGGCATAGCTGAGGGTTCATCCGCAGGGGAAGCGATTGAGGAAGTTGTCGAGGGGAAGATGTCCGATGATGAGATAAGAGAGGAGGTCAGAAATGTTCTGGATGAGAAACAGGAGATGGTAGAAGAGCAGGGCGAGCGAGCCAGGGGGCCTCTAATGGGTGTTCTCCAGCAGAGGATTGAAGCGGATGGCGCCAGGATTTCGGAGATTCTAGGCGAGGAGCTGGAAGATTATACCTGACCTGCTGTATTGTTAAAGCTTCTCCGGGATTGTTTCTTCCATGTTTGAAGGAGTGAAAGAGTCGGTGAAGGATTTTTCCGACAGCGTGAAGTCCAAAGTCGCGGAGAAGGAGATCGAGGAGAAGGATATAGATCCTCTGCTGGACGATATGAGGCTTGAGCTTCTCCAGAGCAATGTCTCTCTAGAAGTGGTTGACCGGATGGAGGAGCGCTTGAAAGAGGATCTCGTGGGAGAGAAAGCCGGCAGAATGAAGGTTGGAGAGAAAGTGGATGAAGCTGTTAGAGAAGTGCTCCTGGAGGTTCTTGACGATGATTTTGAACTTGAGAAAGAGCTGGAGGATGCCGGAGATCCGCCGGTGGTTTTCCTTGTAGGGTTCAACGGGTCTGGAAAGACTACAACAGCTTCCAAGCTTTCAAAAATGATGGAGGAAGGAGGTAGAGATGTGGTTCTCGGGGCTGGAGATACCTTTAGAGCGGCTTCGATAGAACAGCTGGAGAAGCACGGGGAAAATCTGGGAGTCGATGTTATATCTCACGAGTACGAGTCTGATCCCGCGGCTGTAGCTTATGATGCGGTTGAGAAGGCTGGTAATGAAGATGCGGTGACTATCGTTGATACGGCAGGCAGATCTCATTCGGACGACAACCTGATGAATGAACTTGAGAAGATGATCAGGGTTAATGAACCTGACATTACTTTTCTGATTGTTGATGCTCTCTCGGGTAACGACGTTATAGAACAGGCGGAAGCCTATGAGGGAATGTTCGATGCCATAATAGTCACGAAGATGGATGTCGATGAAGAGGGAGGGGCGATAATCTCGATTGCGGAGAAGAGTGGAAAGCCTGTCGCCTTCTTAGGTACAGGACAGGATTACGGGGATATAGAGGAGTTTGACATGGAAGAATTTATTGAAAGAATTCTGGATTAGCAAAATAAATGCAATTTATGTAGATCAAAAATTCTCAAATCAATCTTTCCAGACTTGATAATTTATCTCTAATTTCAATTATTCTATCTCTGTATTCATCTTCTTTTTCACTTCTATTTTCCTCTGAAATCTCTTCTTCAGCCTCTAAAATTAGATCTTCCGCCCACTCCAAGGAATTATTTAGAGTCAATTCTGAAGGAAGCATTAAAGCTTCAGGTAAACCTATGTCATCTCCCGGTTCGTATTTTTCTTTAATATCAAGCTTTCTAAAAATCTGTTCTATTTCTTCTTCGGCCATATTAACTGCATTATGTAGGTTCTGAATCTTTTCAGCTCTTTCAAGAGCGTCCTCGGTACCTGAATTGTAAAAACCTGTTTTTTCTCCGAATTTTTTCAGATATTTTAGTGCTTCCTCAGTTTCAAAGGGTCTTTCTTCGACTAGACTCACAAGGTTCCAGAAAACTTGCCCGGCTTCATCTGAAACTTCTGAAATCTGAAAACCTTCTATAGATTCAAGATTATCATCTCCCCGGTATTCCAGCATTTCCTCAAGATCCTCTACATAGCTTTCAGCCAGCATCAGTCGGCTGGTATCTAGTTGGGAGCTTTCAACTCCGAAATCCTCGCTCTCGAAAACTCTTGCATTTAAATTACGTAGCATATGTCTGTAAATAAACTCTGGAGCGTTCTCACTAACTTCTTCTTTAATCTGCTCTATTCTACGGCTGTAATCTCTATCTATTAGTTCAGCGTAATCTTCCGCATTCTTAAGAAGGTCCCAGCTGCCAGTGAAGCAGGATGCATTAGAAGGATTCTTTAGGCCTCTCTCGAATGTTTCTACAGCCTCTTCAAGATTGTAATCTGCAGCCTTTTCATAAGCAGATTCCTTCAGTTTCCTCAGATCTTCAATCGCCTCCTGATCCAGAAATTCTTCCGAGATTTCCAGATCGGTAACTGTATCCTCGACCTGGAGGCAGAATGCCTTATTTCCATATAGGTTTTTCTCTTTCTCAAGCATTACTTTAGCGTCTTCGATAACTCTCTCAGATAGTTCCTCTGCACAGTTTTCTATCCTTCTATATTCGAGTTCACTGAAATCGTATGAATCAATATTTCTGGAGATCTGAGCAAGAAATCTTGAAGCTCTGTCATATTCTTCTTTTTCAACTGTTTCTTCAAGTGTTGGTATTATATTTTCGGCCTTAGACATATTAAACTGATTCCTCAGTTGAATTGACCTCTCAGCTGTAGGCCTTCTGCTCGTCCAGCCTTTTCTGCATGGATTCCTCAAGCTTCTGGAGCTTTGCCTTCAGCGGTTCAAGGTCGTCATCGAAATCGTCCATCTTGATGTCTCTGCTTGTTTCAGAGGATCTTATCCTGTCCTTCCTCATCTTCGACATCAGGTGGTTTACCTCAGCAACGAACTGTTCGTATTCCTTCATCTGTGCCTCTATGTAGGATATCTCCTCCGCGAACTCTCTCCTTAATTCATCGGTGACTTCTTCTTTTAATTCATCTTTGAGCTGGGCCTTCTCCAGGCCGAACTTCTTCCTTACCGCGCTGTAAAACTTTTCCATTCCCATGTCCTATCTACCTGTATTTACCTGTTGATCGTAAAACTCTTTTAAGTTTTTCCATTTTCCAGCTTCTCCGGCACTATGAGTCCTTCATCGCTGTAGTGGTTCTGTGAGTAGAATCTTGCTGTTATAGCTCCAAGCACGGCATCGAACTGTTTTGAGCTCGAAATATCAGATGCGTCAACTCCAAGTGATTCCAGGGAATCATCCGAATCCAGCGCCAGTTTTTCCGATGTTATGGCGGGATCAAACCTGATAAGTTCAGTTGGCTTATCCATGAGATGCTTGAGAGACCTCTCTATCGCGCGGAGCCTCTCAACTTTTTTCTTTTCAGTGTGTGAAGGGGTGAAGGCGTAACCAGCTTCCTTCAATTCTTCCTCATCCTCCGTCAGCTCACCGGCATTCAGCTCGGTGCCGCAGTTAACTGCCAGAACCTCTACCTCTCTCCCTGAGATTTCATCTACTATCCTACCTGTATCTTTCAGGGACAGAGAATCTGTTTCATCTCCGAGGAGGGCGAGCTGTGAATCTTCCTTCTCTGAATCCGAAAGCATCAGTCCCGCGATCATTTGCCCGTTTTCACCTCCCTGCCGAACTCTTCCAGTGAACGGTTTTTCTCCGAGGACTTGAAGATTTCCTGCTTCCTTATTTCCTGCCTGACTATCTCCAGGTAGTCGCTCAGCGCCTTGTTAAACTCCTGAGGCTTCTCGTAGAAGCAGAAGCTTCCCGCCCTTCTTATCACGCTGAGTCTCGAATTCAGGTTACGGGCGTTCTCCATGCTTGAGAATCTGTCGTCTTCAGCATGTATGACCAGTGAGATTTTGACAGGCCTCCTTACATCTTTTTCTGCGTATTCCAGGAAGCTTTCGTGGGAAGGAGGATCGACTTTTTCGGCAAAGCTTTTCAGCGAGCTGTAATCGCATTCCGGTGAGAAGAATATCTTCTTCATTATTTTCGGCTTTCTTTTCGCGATCCGCCACGTGAGATTGTAGAAGCTTTTCTCCAGTTTCAATCCCCGGCTAAGGGGTCCTGATAGAACAGTGGTTTTTACATCTTGCCTGTCCTCGAAGGACTGGATCAGCGGATTTCCCAGGAGGTTGGAGACCAGTACCGCATTATCGATGTGTTCCTGGTCCAGAATCGATCTCAAAGCCTCTTTCTCTCCGCTGTAGCTGTTCTCGCTTCTCGTGGTTCCAAAGCCTACAGTCTTACACTTCTTTGAAAAGTATTTGAGCTGGTGTCTCCAGATTTCAGGGTTGAATCCTCCGGGGCAGAAAACAAGCTGCAGCTCGGAGTCTTTCCCTTCCTCTCCGTAATGCATATTGGTTCCTTCAATATTTCTGAGGGAGAATTCCATAGTTCTAGGCTGCTGGTCAAACTCTTATATTTTCGAAGCTGAAACCTCTCCCATGGATCAGGCATGGTTCAAAATTATATTTCTGGCATCTCTCTCGGGCTTAATAGGTTATCTATCTTATATGGAATCGGGTCTTGTTTCAGGGGTGATAGTCACTGTTTTCTCGGGAGTTATTCTGGGTAGTCTGATGTCTGGCATAGGGCTGTGGAAATCTCTTGGGGCGCTAAAAAACCCTTTCATGGGGTTTCTTATCTCTTTCATGCTTTCTTTCATCTACATGAGTTTCCAGGGTGACACCGCGTTCGCGGCAACGATGAAATCCATAGGTGTAGCCTTTCTTGGTTCCGCGGTATCCATGTTTATATTCAATTACTGGAACATAGGAGGGTGAGACAAACCCATTAAACCTTGTGGCCGTATTGGATCACATGTTTGACAAAATAAAGGAGTCCGTCCAGAAATTCTCGTCCCGTGGAGTGGCCGATGAAGAGGCTGTCGAACAGCTAGTGAGGGATATACAGAGAGACCTGATAAAGGCTGACGTGGATGTCTCGCTTGTATCGGATCTGTCGGATGATATAAGGAAAGAGGCTCTGAATGATGAACTCCCTTCCGGACTCTCCAGGAAGGAACATGTGCTTGAGATAGTATACTCAAAGCTTGAGGGATTACTTGGAGAGGAGGCAGAGGTAGAGGTAGAGTCCAAGAGCATTCTTCTGCTTGGTCTTTTCGGTTCCGGCAAGACAACTACTACAGGCAAACTCGCGGACTACTACCGGAAGAGAGGGATGAAGGTCGGGGTGATCTGCGCCGATACTGACCGTCCCGCGGCCTACGATCAACTGGAACAGGTTGCGGAGAAGGTAGAGGCCGAGTTCTACGGCGAGAAAGACGCGGAGGATCCGGTCAGAGTGGTGGAAAATGGGATTGAAAGGCTTGAAACGGATATCACGATTGTGGACTCCGCTGGTCGGGACTCACTGGATGATAAGCTAAGAGAGGAGCTGGAGGATATTGAGAAAGTGATGGAGCCCGATGAAAAGTACCTGGTTATGCCGGCGGATATAGGCCAGTCAGCGGGTGATCAAGCTGAGAACTTTGAAGAGGCGGTCGGGATAACCGGGGTCATAGTTACCAAGATGGATTCATCAGCGAAGGGTGGAGGAGCCCTGGTTGCCTGCGAGCACTCTGGATCGAATGTCAGGTTTATAGGTACAGGAGAGAAGATGGAGGATCTTGAGCTGTATGATCCGGTTGAGTTTGTCTCGGACATATTAGGTCAGCCTGATCTGGAGTCCCTTCTTGAGAAGGTTGAGCAGATGGATACGGACCCGGAGGAACTTCTAGAGGGAGAATTCACGCTGGAGGATTTCAGGCAGCAGATGGAAAGTGTAACCGATGCAGGCATGATGGAGGAGGTCGTGCAGCAGATGCCTTTCGGCGGCCAGGTACCTGACAATATCCGTGACCTTACCGAGGGAAAGATAGAGAAATACTCTCTGATAATCGATTCTATGAATCTGGAGGAGAAAAAAGATCCTTCAATCGTCGACAGGTCAAGGGCTGAAAGGATAGCTAGAGGTTCTGGTACATCAAGGAGCGAGGTCAGAGAGCTCATCAAGCACTACAGGCAGACCAAGAACATGATGGACAAGTTTGACAAGGGTTCGATGAAGAGAGGCAACATGCAGGATATGCTTCAGAACTTGGGGATCTGAATCTCCACGTCCTCCCGGTTGTCCTTGATATGTTCAAGCTCTTCCAGGCTGTAGAACTTGTCCTGGCCAAGCTTCTTCGCAATTATATCTTCCTTTCTCAGGATTTTTTCCTCCGCTTCCTCATCTATAGAACTCAGCTTAACGTAGAGAATATCCGAGGAAATCCTTATATTCTCAAAAACAGCAAGCCACTTGCTGGGAACACTGAAATCAGCCTTCGAGAGGAGTCTTGTAAACCCTAGAAGCGCTATCAACGATTTCCTGTAGATTTTCTCGTGAAGTTTCATTTCTGGAGATTCCGGTCCGGACTCCCCTCTTACCCCCGCACCTGAGAATTCCAAGTCCTGCTTTAAATAAATTCAGACAGGATAAAAAGATCTACTTCCCAATCTAGAGTACATGATTGCGATCCTTTCCGATTCCCATGTGCCGAATAGAGCTCCCGAGATACCGCAGAGATTGCTTGAGAGAGCGGACAAGGCGGATAAAGCTGTACATTGCGGAGATATAGTTTCGAAAGAGATTTACTATGAGCTGGAAGAAAGCTTCGATGACTTTGTAGCGGTAAAAGGAAACTGTGAGAGGTTTGATCTATCCACATCAGAGAAGTTCCAAATCGATGGATTAGAGTTCGGTGTATATCACGGGACCGGAATCCATCCGAGAGGCGATCATGACACCCTGCTGGAAATCGCCAGAAACAAGATGGAGGTTGATGTTCTTCTCCACGGCCATACCCACCGGGAGGAGATTTTCAGGAGTGGAGATACGATTCTGCTGAATCCTGGAAGCTGCACAGGAGTTGGTGGAGGTTCGGCAACCAAGTCAGATCCGACTATGATGGAAGCCGAAGTCCGGGAGAGAACGATCAGGGCACGGTTACTTGAATTATCCGGTGATTTGAAAGCTGTAAGCGAGGAGGAATTCGAGCTCTAGCCGTAACCCAGGTCTCTCAGCTTCTTCTTGACTTCTTCATCTTTATCGTGCAGCTTTTCGCCATTTCCCTGAGTTTCGAATTCGGGGACCTCATCCCTCAGATCGCTGAAGTCTTTGTCTCCTTCTTCCAGCTTGATCTCCCTCCGCTCAACTTCTCCTTTCTCGGTCTCCGATCTCACGACTTTGTGGTCGCTCTTTCTTGCGAATGTGTGCCTCCGGTAAAGCTCTTCTATCCTGTCTTCAGGTATTCTCTGCCTCATCATGTCGGGAAATTCGTATCCTCCCTTCGCGATCTCTGTACCGGGCGTTTCCTTCTCTGCCAAACCGGCCCATCCCTGTATCAAATCGTAGAGCTCTCTCAGCTCCACCTGTTCTTCCAAAACGTCTCTGCCTGCGCCCTTAACTATCAGAGGGACCTGCACTAGCTTCTCGTGGACGCTGTACTGGTGGCCGTAGTGGCCTTCCTCACCGAGTAGCTGGCCATGGTCTGATACAAGTACTATAACGGTATCATCCCAGATGTCCTGCTTCTTCAGGAAATCAAAGAATTCTCCAATCTGGTCGTCCATGTAGTCGATTGAGGCGTTATATATTCTTGATATCTCATTGAAATCGGCTTCTTTCTTTCCCGAATAGTACTCTGAATTGTCCTGGCATATTTGAGAAGGCTCAGGCCCTGAGTGCTTTTTCCTGTACTCTTCAGGCGGAAAGTAAGGGACGTGAGGATCCATCAGGTTCATGAAGAGGAAGAAGTTGTCCGATCCTGTAACAGTTCTCCTCGCCTCTTCCATTATCTTCTCAGTCTCCCGCATCTCTCCCTGCTTATAATGGTAGAAGTAGTCCCCGATGCTCATCAGCTTCTTCTTCAGCCAGCTATCGTCGCTCGCCAGCCACTTTTCCGCTTTTGCCTTCAGTTTCACTAGAGTGGAGAACCTGTCGCTGATCTTGAAGCTCCCCCACCGATCGAAACCTTTCAGAAGACCTGAATGCGGCCTCAGAAAACCGTTTATAGAGTAGCAGTAGGTTTTGTATCCCTCTTCAGAGAATCTTTCAGCCAGTGTATCTTTCTCGACTTTGAGTTCCAGGTTTCTCTGCGTAGCGTAATGCTCCCACGGATAAATTCCGGTGAAGAAGGATGCGTGAGAGGGCAGGGTCCAGGAAGAATTTGAGACAGCATCCTCGAAGATCGTGGCCTCTTCCGCGAATTTATCGATCGAGCCGGTGAAGTCTACTTCATTATTGTAGGCTCCTACCCTGTCTCTCCTCATCGCATCGGTCACTATGAACACTACGTTTTTCATAAATTCCTCTTCCCAGATCATCTCTTTAAAGCTTCCATCCGATCATTCTGATATGCTTTCCGTAGAGGAGAAAAGAGACGCGCTGCTGGAAGAGAATCTGTGTGAACACTGCCTCGGGAGGCAGTTCGCCAAGCTGGGTCATGGGCTCGAAAATTACGAGAGAGGCGCTATCTGCAGGGAAATTGATGAACTCGAGGAGGATTCTTTTGTAAGAGAGAACATTCCGGAAGATGCTGAACCTGGAGGAAGCTGCTGGGTATGCCAGAACGTTTTTGACAAGATGGATCACTGGATTGAGCTAGTGGATAATTCTTTCGAGCGCTATGAGCTTGATACTTTCCTGATTGGAATAAGGCCGCCAAACAGTGTGATTGAAGCAGAGGAAGAACTCTGGGAGGATTACGGTCTTGAATGGGTTGAGCCGGTAAAGACTGAGCTTTCCCGGCTGATTGGAAAGAGGATAGAGCAAGAGCTTGATCTGGAGGTTGACTTCAAGAGGCCGGACATTAACGCAGTAATTGAGATGGAAGAGTCCAAGGATAGAGTTGAGCTACAGGTGAATTCCCTGTTGATCTACGGCCAGTACAACAAGTATTCGAGGCAGATACCGCAGACGGAATGGCATTGCAGGAACTGCAGAGGAGACGGGTGCGACGAGTGCGACTGGACAGGCAAGCAGTACCAGACCTCTGTACAGGAGGAGATACAGGAGCCTTTCAAGCGTGAATCGAAGGCTATAGAGGCCAAGTTCCACGGCGGAGGCAGAGAGGATGTGAATGCTAAATGTCTAGGCAAGAGGGAGTTTATACTCGAATTAAAGGAGCCGCTGAACCGCGAGCTTGATCTTGATTCGCTTCAGGAAGAGGTGAACGAAGGTGATAAAGTTGAGATCTTCAACCTGAGGTTCGCTGATAAGGACGAGGTGGAGGAGATCAAACAGAAGCACGCTGACAAGACTTATAGGGCGGAGATAGAGCTGTCAGCAGATGTGGATGAGGATGAACTGGAGGAGCTGAATCAGATTGTTGGAGAAGTGGAGCAGGACACGCCAGACAGGGTAAAGCACAGGAGAGCCGACAAGACAAGGGAGAGGCAAGTTTATTCGGTAGAGGCTGAAAAGCTGGATAGCGATATAATCGAGCTTGAAGTGAAAGCGGAGGCTGGGACCTACATAAAGGAGCTTATCCACGGCGATGAAGGAAGGACGCAGCCGAGCGTCGCCGGAATCCTGGGATGTGAGGCGGAATGCGTAGAGCTGGATGTTATTGAGATAGAGAAGTAATCAATCTCCTGTTGCGGCTTCTGTATTCTCTTGATTCGGGAAAAACTCTATGTATTCTCCCTCAGTCTGTGAGTTTCTCCATACATCGCATTCCGTATCATCCAAATTATCTTCTATAACCGCCTCAAAATCCCTTACTTCTTCGAAATTGTCGTTATCCTGTAGATTTGTATTAAATGTTTCAACCCTCACATATTTTTGCACTTCTTCTACAGTTTATTCAGCCAGCAATTGTATTCCTGCCACCACGTTCGAATCAAATCTTCCCAGTTCTCCTTCAAGTAGGTATTCTCCAAGTATAACTGGCTTTTCAGGCTCCTGCCTGTCCAGCAGGTAGCTGATCGGGTTTTCTCTATCCTGTGAATCCGCTTCCCAGACCGGATGCACACTATTTAGATCGTGTGATCTCTCATAATCTGAAACTCCTTCTCCTGGATTTTCTGGCACCTCAGAACCTAATTTATACGAACTCTCTTTAACCTCCAATCCTTCAACTCCTGTTGGATGGAGTCTGAAGTAGAATTTGTTGTTAACATATAGACACAACTAATAATCTCGGCAAGTCTCTGTGGAGTTAAAAAGATTTCTACCGTTTAACCGGTTATAAGGTGTTTGGATAAAATGGCGCAGAAGTCAAGCGGTGCACAGCAGGGAGCCAGAAAGACTCTATCAAAGGATTCTCGGGAAAAACCAACGGTGAACGACCATTTCAAGCAATTCGAGGAAGGAGAAAAGGCTAAGATAAAGATCAATCCTTCTGTTCCCGAGGGAAGAATCCACATGAGATACCATGGGAGGACAGTTCAAGTCGTGGGCGAGAGAGGAGATGCCTACGAGGTTGAGTTAAATGACAAGGGGAAGGATAAAACGCTTTACATAAAGCCGATTCATCTCATGAAGGTGGACCAGTGATGGAAGTAGTAGATGAGGAGCAAGTCTACCCTGTAGAAGCTCTGGAAGCACTTGAAAAGAAGGATGAAGAAAAGCTAAGCCATGAGCAGAAGATTGCTCTTGAAAACCTCACCCGGCACACCAAGATCGAAGATGTTGACACTCTTGAAGAATTAAGGGAAGAGTTTTCAGAGATCGATTCACTGAAAGAGAAGCACATCTACAAACTTCTGGAAGTAGTACCTGAGCATGAATCGACGGTGATGGCAGTCTTCTCAAAGGAAAGAGTCAAGCTGGAAGACTCCGAGATCGAGGAAATACTCGAAATCTGCAGATCGATTGAAACCTGATCGACAGACTTTTAACTTCTGCAAACGCTGATTAATCATAGCTCTGGTCGATAATATGTCAGATAAAGACGATAACATCAAAGTGCTTGACTTCCTTGAGCACGGGAGAGCCGAAGAGAAAGATGAACCCGTTGCGCAGGGAATAGGAACGGAGAACTTCAACCTTCTAGAGGTAGTTATGCGGGAGAACGAGCATCCCAAGGGAGGAGAAGAACTCTATATAGGAGAGGGAGATAGGGAGAAGGTAAAGTACATCAAGACCAAACTGGAATTCGACCAGCTTACAGGCTCGGCGCAGAGCGAACTCAAATACGTGCTGGACGCGCTTGTGAAGGAGCGGGAGGACAGGTTCGTGGAGTTCTTCAACGAGGCCACGCCGGTAACACCCAGGAGACACGCATTCGAACTTCTTCCCGGGGTGGGAAACAAGCACATGCAGAAATTGCTCGATGCAAGGGACGAAGGCGAGTTTGAGAGCTACGGGGACATCAAAGAAAGAGTCTCAAGTCTTCCGGACCCGGAGAAACTCATCCGAGAGAGAATCATGAACGAGTTAAGGGGAGAAACCAAACGAAGACTTTTCACCTAATCATAGCTTTCTATTTTCCTGATGACTCGATCGTAAATAACTGTTGAAAGGTTCATTCCTTCCGATACCATCTGTCGGATAGCAGACTTTCCCTCTTCGGATTGAATCACCCCTCTCTTTACTGACTTCATAACTACAGTGGTCGGCCAGATTGATTCTACACCTCTAGCTCTCGCCACTTTTATCAGAGCCCTGTCATTCGCCAACAGAATTTCTTCTCTCTCCTCAGCCAGCAGAATTATTCTTGCATCAACCTTGCCTACATTTTCAAGTTCCGGAATCTTCTCCTCTTCGCTATCCGGTTCTTCCACTCTTATCAATTCTCCGAAGGCTCCATTAATCGTTGAAGACCCTCTTTTTCCCTGCTGAACTGTTTCATCTCTTACTTTCTCAACAGTGTAAACGGTTCCAAATAATTCCTCTAGGAGATAGAGGTTTCCAGATCTGGCAAGAGGTATTATTGCGGAGGAATCTACTACAGCCATTCCATATCTTTCTCAAATTCTTCTAAGTCGTAACCGGTTTCAATACCTTTATCCGAGGCCAGTTCAAGCATTTCAAGGTAGGATGTTCCGGCGAAATCGGCCGCCTTCCTGAGAGTTATAGAACCATCTTCGAGCATCTTTATAGCTCTCTCCCGACGCCAGTCATCAGTGCCTTTGCTTATTATCTTTCTCAAAACCTCTGACTGCGCTAGACCTTCTTCGTCCCCAATTTTATCCAGCAGTTTTTTCTGTTCCTCTGGTATCCTGGCTGTTACAGTTTCCATAGCCACACCGAGGTTACCGTTACAAACGCTTAAGAATGTAACGGCAGGTCTGGTTGAAAACATTTACCTGGCAAAAAGATAATATGAAAATTCGGCAAAAACTCGATGAATTGGGGATAAAACCGACTGAAGGACAGCATTTCCTGGAGTCGGAGGCGGTGATTCAGGCCCTGGTGGAGTCTGGAGAGGCCGACGGAAAACACGTCCTGGAGATAGGCGGGGGTACTGGATCGATAACCTTGGAGATACTAGAAAAAACAGCGGATCTGACGGTAGTGGAGAAAGATACCACTATGGCAAACCATCTTGAGAAAGAATTTCCTGAGGCTGAAGTACTGAAACAGGACTTTCTTGACCTGGAAATGAAGGGATACGAGAGGTGCATCTCCAACATACCCTTCCAGCTATCAGGTGATATACTCCAGAGGCTGGGAGAGGCCCAGATTCAGAGCTCGCTTATAGTCCAGGAGGAACTGGCGGATAAGATTGTGGCAGAGCCTGGGTCGGGAAAGTATTCAGAGATGAGCGTCAGGATGAGCTACTACTTCATCCCTGTGAAGCTGCAGAAAGTCCCAAAATCGTCTTTCTATCCGGAACCAGAGGTCGATGCCGCGATCCTGAAACTCTACCCGAATAGAGATAGACATGGAGTGGAGGATGAGGAACGCTTCTTCAGGATCGTGAAGGCCCTTTTCACGCAGCAAAGGAAGAAGGTCAGGAATGCTTTCGTGGATGCAAGACATATCCTTGAAATGGGGAAGGAAGAGGCCAAAAAGGTAAGAGACGATCTTCCTCATTCAGAGAGAAGAGTTAATGAACTTGAAGTGATAGAGTTCAGGGATATTGCGGAGTTTGTTGGATGAGAATCGAAGTATATTTATTACCAGTTGATCTTTTTTTGTTATGAGGAGCGTTTCAAGATTTCGAGGGGGAGAGAGTTTTACAGGTCAAAACCGTTTTTCACCGGGTGAAAGGGGAGTTATGAAGTGCCTGAAGATAAACAGCTGAAATGGATGTTTGTTACCGGGGGTGTTCTCTCCGGCCTTGGTAAGGGGCTGGTATCTGCATCGGTCTCCAAGCTTCTCCAGATGAGAGATCAGAAGATAGTTCCGGTGAAGTGTGACGGCTACCTCAACGTCGACCCTGGCACGATGAATCCTCACGAACACGGGGAGGTATTCGTGCTTGAAGATGGAACGGAAGTTGACATGGATTTCGGACACTACGAGCGTTTCCTGGGCGTTCAAGGTAGGGGTGACTGGAACCTGACCTCTGGTAAGATTTTCCAGAACGTGATAGATAAGGAGAGGGATGGAGAATACCTGGGGAAAACGGTACAGATGGTTCCCCACGTTACAGATGAGATAAAGAAAGAGTGGAGGGAAGCCGCGGAAGATGAGGATGCGGATATTATAGCGGTGGAAATCGGGGGTACTGTGGGGGACATGGAAAACCAGTTTTACCTGGAGGCGGCAAGGCAGATAAGATCGGAGCTTCCCGAGGAAGACACATTCCTGATCCACACCACACTTGTTCCTTACCTTGAAACTACCGGAGAGCAGAAAACCAAGCCTACACAGCACTCAGTTAAGGCTTTGAGGGAAACAGGGCTGGCTCCTGATATGATAGTCGGAAGAGCTGATGATCCACTTACTGATAGCGTGACGGAGAAGATTTCACTTTTCTGCGACGTTGATAGAAATGCGGTGATTTCAGATCCGAATATTGAGCATGTCTACAGGCTGCCCATGCTGTTTGAAGACCAGAACGTTGGGGAAATAATCTCTGAGAAAATGGCTCTACCGGATCAGAGTCAGGGACTGGAGGAATGGAAGAAGCGGGTGGAAAACCTTGAGGGAGAGTCGATCGCAAAAGTAGCGATATGCGGCAAGTACACTGCAATGGATGACTCCTACGTTTCGATTGAAGAGGCGCTGAAACATGCTGGTGCTGAAGTTGGTGGTCCGATCGAAATAGATCACCTGAGTACCGAGGAGATTGATGCCTCTGTAGCAGAGGATTACGACGGGGTGATAATTCCCGGAGGGTTTGGTTCGAGAGGTATTGAAGGGAAGATAGATGTTGTAGAGTACTGCAGAAAAAACCGTATACCGATACTAGGTCTCTGCTACGGCATGCAGCTTATGGTAGTCGAGTTTTCAAGAAATGTGCTTGGTCTAGATGCGGCGTCCGAAGAATTCGAGGACGGCGAGGAGCATATGGTTGTGGCGGAGATGCCGGAGCAGAAGGATATAGAGCAGATGGGAGGAACTATGAGGCTTGGGAGCTACACGGCAGAAGTGGAGGGATATGTAGAAGAGATATACGGTTGCTCGGAGGTTTCAGAGAGGCACAGGCACCGTTACGAGATAAATCCCGCGTATCATGACCAGCTGGAACAGAACGGTATCAGGATTTCCGGTACATCCAAGGCAGGCAAGCTGGCAGAATACCTCGAAATTCCTGATCATCCTTTCTTTGTGGGTACGCAGGCCCATCCCGAGTTCAGGTCGGAGTTCGTTGACCCAAATCCGCTCTACCTCGAGTTTGTGAAGAAGATTTCCGGATGAGCGTATATCCTCCGAGGGAGGATTCTTACTTCCTGAAGCAGTATCTTGAAAATCTTGAATTGGAGGATAAAGAAGTGCTGGATATGGGTACAGGTAGCGGGATTCTGGCACTGGAGATGGCGGAGAAGGCAGCTGAAGTCACTGCAGTCGATATAAATCAGGAGGCGGTTGAAGAGGTAAGTAGAAAGTCGGAGAGGAGAGGCCTGGGAATTGATGTCTTTAAGTCCGATCTTTTCGAGCACGTGGATGCGGAATTCGACCTGATCGTTTTCAACCCTCCATATCTTCCCGGAGAGGTTTCAATGGAAGGCGGGGAAATGTGGAGAGGAGGTGAGACAGGCGTGGAGTTGGCGGAGAGTTTTCTGGAGGAGGTTGACTCTTATCTCAAGGATGGTGGAAAGGCAATGATATTGGTTAGCTCTCGCTCCGATACGGCGCAACTGAAGCAGAAGTTTGAACTTGATGTTGTAGAAAGAGTTGAGCTCTGGTTTGAGACTCTCTACCTGGCCGAATATAAGTAGATTTTTTAACTCTCCTCTCAAACTTGCTAGTATGCGTGATTTAAGGAGAAAAGCTCTAGCTCTTTTTCTGTTTTCAACTGTGTTGTTCACAGGATTTTCGTCCGCGGAGTGGAACGTGAAGACGCTGGACGAACCCTTTAACCAGCTTAATGTTTCGAACGCCACAAGCTCCGTGAAAGTTGTAAACCTTAGCGATACGGATGGGGATCCTGTAAACAGTTCGCGTCTGGATGATGAAGCCGACACTGACATGTACTTCAAGTATAATGGATCGACTGGCAGGGAAAGAATGTCTCACCTTGCGGATAGCTATTATTACGCGGATATAGTGGTTAATGAAACGGAGGGTGCGAATGTCACGTACCAGCTATTTGATAGCTCCGCGAGCGGGGGAGTTATCGACCAGGAGTCACAGGTGTTGAACTTTGGGAACATGACTGTTAACTGGACTTCGGAGGTCAGCGGGAAGGTCAATCCCGACAGGAGCTTTGATATAAAGCTCAACGTGACAGATGAATGGAACGATACTTTCGAGGACCAGGCCGAGGTCGATTTCTATGTAACTAATGGCAGCTGGACTTCTAGTGTAAAAGATACGTTGAAGAGCGGCCAGAAGTACGAGAACAACGATGTCACTTTCGACCTGGCATATGGCAGCTCCTACGTCTTCCAGTTCAACGCCACCAATTCAACCAACCTGGGATACAACGACAGTTACGGCTCACTTTCAGAGGTGGTTGAGACCAAGAAATCCCTGGGATCAAAGATTTCAAACCTGAACGCGAGCTCTGGCTGCAACAATGAGTCCTTCTTCAGGGAATGCCAGAGAGGAACGACTATAGATGCAAGCCTGAACGTCACAGGCGGAAGTGCGAGTTCGGCCAACCTGACTCTCAGGCTCTGGAACTCCAGCGGCGGTAGCTGGGTCGACAACGTATCGGACAAGATGAGCAAGCAGAATGGCCTCTACAACGGTACAGTCACCGTACCGGACATAAATACCTCGAAATACGACAAGAAGTTCCAGATCTTTTTCAACGCCACGGACGGATCACTGACAACAACTGAGAAATACAACGTGAGCTACAGGAGCTTCAAGACTCGTTATGTCAGCAATTCAAAGACCAGTCCAGGTAGCTACGATGTAAGAATAGAGTTCAGGAAGTACTTCACGCCGGATCTCCTGGAGAGCAAGAGGCTGAACTCCACCATCAATATCACCGAGGAGGACGATGGAGACAAGCTGACAAGTTTCAACCTCTCTGACATGAACAGGGATACTTCAAACGGCTACTACGAGAACGAGATCGACATATCATCGGGCGCTGATTCGGGAATTTACAACGTGGAGGTGAACACCACCAACCTGTTCGATGAAACCAAGGTTGACAGCTACGAGTTCAACCTGACTGATGTGGATCAGACCTTTGAAGCTGACGACTTCTCCACGGATATTGAGAGGGTAGGCAACCAGACCTACAACCTGAGCGTTGAAAATCTGCTCTCCTCCACTCTTACACTAGAGCACGAGGTTTCAGGTGATATAGAGAACTTCACAAGCGTGAGCAACGGGACTGATGCAGATCTCTCAGGCAACGAGGATGGAAACGTTTCAATAGAGTTCGATGTGCCTGAGGTGGAGGATTATTCGGGGGAGGTCAAGCTGATGGACGCTGACTCCGACTACAACCAGACAGTGGACATCGATCTCAACGCGCCGGAGTGCGATTACAGGGGCGATGATGTATGCGTTGACAACGGTCTCAACGCTTCAACCTCCAGCTCTGGTTCAGTGCAGAAGTTCATGACGATCAGGTACTTCAGGAACGATGGTGATTCTGAAACTTTTGACCCGACTGCTTCCGGCAATATATCGAGCTACGTCGTTTTTGATCCGGCCTCGGTCGAGATGAATGATTCTAAGAGGGAGGAGACCTTTACAGTAAATTACACAGGATTTTCCCCGGGTCACTTCACGGGAAGCGCGGATCTTGCTGGAATCTCCGTTCCATTAGAGCTTGATGCGAACTTTGAGGCATCCAGCCTAAGTTTCGACATTAATTCGACTGTTGACCTGGGGGTGGTGCCGGAAGGTGAAACTAAAATGGAGGAGATTGAGCTGGAAAACACCGGGAACACTGAGATTCAGGAGGTTGAGTTCAGCAGCTCCGACTTTAACGTGGCTTCGACAAGCAAATCCATACCATCGGGAGGCACTGAGACCTTTTCAGTGGAGTTCAGCCAGGTATCCGGCAGCGGAACAATGACGGTTACTGCCTCTTCATCGGGAGAAAACAGCTCTCAGACGGTTGATGTCCAGGCTGAAACAATCCCGGTGCTTACCGAAGAGGCGGGATCCCTGAGACAGACGGTTAACTCTCTGCAGACCAGGATAAACGATCCAGCATACCAGTCAACCCTGAACCAGCTCGGGCCGAAGATTGACGAGATGGAAAACGCCTACCAGGCAGGAAACTACGGGAAGGCGCAGGAGCTTTACAGCGAGATACAGGGAGACATCGCGACGCTGGAGAGCCAGGCCAGCTCCCAGCAACCCGGCTCGGTTGGAGGCCAGCAGGACAACTTTAGCTCCACAAGAACCGGAACTACTTCAACTAACAGTAATTCAGGAGGGATGCTCCTGCCTATAGTGCTTGTGGTATTCGTCCTGATTGTCGTGGGCTTTGTAATCTACACAAGTTACATACCTGAAGAGGGAGATCCTCTCTACGGGGTGCTTGGAGGTTGAACCTTCCTCTAATTTCGCAGGTACCGGAACAGTTCGCCACTGTAATCCTTCTTGTTCTACTGGTGCTGGTATTCGTGGTCGCTTTCAAGATAATGAAGATGGTTTTCGAGACAATTACGGTATCGGTGCTTTCGGCCGGCTTCTACGCGGCTCTGTCCCAGGTCTTCTCCTACCAGTTTTCGTTCAACCAGATGCTGACCTACGCATTCCTGGGCGCGACTCTATACATGGTGTACGCGTTCCTGGCCTCGGCTTTTTACCTTCTGGAGAAGATCATCTCTGTTCCCTTCAGCGCTGTGAAGATGCTGATGATGCCGCTGAAAGCTGCTTACTCCAGGTTGAAAGAGGAGATCAAGCTGAGGGAGTTCAGATGGAGGAGGAACGGTTCTGAAGACGAAGAGTCGACGAAGCAAGTAATTGTGGACAGACTGGATGATGGAGAATGACAACCTTGTGGTTTTAAATCGATCAAAGTCTCATTTTGGGGTATGCTGGACGGGAAAATCCTTGCCGCGGTCTTGGTTACCCTGACGGCTCTCTCTGTTTCGACCTCGGGCGGCGACCTTCAGGACGCCAAGCTGGCGAACGGAAGGAGCATGAGTTCCGGGCTTGGCATTTCTTCTGTAGCAAAGAATCCTGTGAGCGCATTGAGGAACGCACTTTTATCTCCTCCAGAGCCAACCAGCAGCTTCGAGGCGGAGATACAAGCAGGAGAGCTACGGGATGAGACTTTGAGGCTCAGGCATGCATCGGTGACTCCCTCTAACCTGACAGAGCTTGAGCTTGGGGCAGGAAGGGTGGACTCCGACATCGACATCAAACTTTACGGTTTCAGGGGAAGCATAAGGCCGTCGAACGTTACCAGGATACGGGGAAGCATCGCAGGTGTGACTACCTCGGGTGTGAACCTTTCTGAAAACGCAAGAATAAGCTTCGAGACTGAGACATCCCTGATTACCGTTGAGGATGCGTTCGCGAAATCACTGACTTTCAGGGATGCAAGGGCCAGGTTCGTCTCCGAGGGAACCACGACCAGGCTGAGGAACGGTTCCAGAACTGTCAGGATAACCGGTTTCAAGGGCGACATCCAGATACTGCCCGGGAATAAAACGGTGAGGCTGGATGGAAAGGTTGGAAAGGTTGAAGCGGGAAGTTTCAGCTTCGGCAACTAGATTAAATCAATGGTGAAGTTTTTGCATGAAGAAGGCGATTATCGTAGAGCCTGAGATACCTGAAAACACTGGATTTATTGCGAGACTTGCAGCGAATTTTGGATTTGATCTGAGGATGGTCAATCCCGGTTTTAACCTCTCTGAGGCGAGGCAGACCGCTTCAAACGCCCAGCGTAAGTTGCGCGAGGCAGAGATATTTGACTCGGTTGAGGAAGCCGTTGAGGATCTTGATTACGTGGTCGGGACGAAGCCGGGAAGAGGTCCTGAAGTCTCAGATTTCGAATCCAGGGAGAACACCTCTGTCATGATAGGCAGGGAGAGCTCGGGCCTGAGTTCTGGTGAACTTGAACTCTGTGATGCGGTTGTCCATGTAGATACCGGGAGTTACTCTTCTATAAACCAGAGCCACGCCGCCGCAATTCTATTCCACTCGATGCGTGAACCTGACGGGAGAGGGGTATCGATGGATCAGAAGCGGGTGATTGAGAATCTGCTCCCCGAAAAGACTTTCGAGACACTGATGGAGGCGAATCCTTCCCGCGAGAAAATCGAGGCAATACTGGGAGAGATCAAATCTGACAGTTAAACTCTCTTATAACTGTTTTAGCGCAGTATAGCCGATTCAATCTGCAGTGTCCCGGAGTTATAAAGCTTCACATTCCAGTGTTCGACATGGCTCTACCAGGTCTTTTCGCTATGGGAGGTGATGGCCTTCTCCAGCAGGTATTTATGGTTGTGCAGATACTTTCGTTCCTGGTGCTGCCCGCGCTTCTGCTGTTCTTCCCGAAGCTGATGATCTGGCAGACAGACCGGAAACTCCGTTCTACTCTTGCGGACCTGGAGGCCTACAGGAACGATACCGAGGCACTTTTCAAGGACCAGCTAGAGGAAGGCATGGACCAGAGAACATCTGAAAAGTTCGAGAGCCTGAGAGACTTCAAGTTTTCCCAGCCAACAGGGATTGATCCGGCAGGTCTCGTGGGAAAGCTGGAGAATGTTCTGGATACTTCTGAGCAGAAGTTTGACCGGTTTATAGAACAGGCCGCTAACTCGGAGGACGAGGAGAAGAAGGCGGATCTCAACATGGCTTTCAAGGGCGTGATGGGAACCCACCAGATCTACAAGGTAACACGCCACTTCCGCCAGCTTATCAAGAAGACCAAGATGATCTACCTTGTGCAGATGGTGCAGATGATGATGCCTATCTACCGCGAGGTAGCGGAATCCCAGAAGGAGGCGACAAGAGCTTTCGTCGACCAGGCGCCGATAGGCGATACTATAGGGCCTCTTGTCGCGGCGAAGATGATTGAAAGCGAAGAGGAGGAACTTGATGAAGTCGCGGAGGACATTGTCCACTCTGAGGAAGAGCTCGGAGACCAGGAAATCCACGTATTGAAGTCGAGCGGTCCTGGCGCCAGACTAGGAAAGTACGGTGAGGCGCTGGAGGAGCTGGCTGAAAACAATAATCTCGATGCAATAATTACGGTGGATGCAGCGGCCAAGTTTGAAGGCGAGGAGACGGGTTCGGTCTCCGAGGGAGTCGGAGTGATGATGGGAGGACCCGGAGTTGAGAAGTCGAAGATTGAAGATGTAGCGGTGGAGCACGATATTCCGCTCGAAGGGATAGTTGTAAAGCAGTCCCCGCCAGAAGCCTCGAAACCGATGAAGAAGGAGATTTACGAGGCCCACAAGCCCGCTATCGAGAAAGTGAACGAGATTGTGGGAGAGTTCGATGGAGAAGTGGCTGTTGTGGGAGTCGGCAACACCTGCGGTGCCGGCGACACACGTGAATCAGTATCCGGGGTACACAACCGCCTGAGGAAGTACTGGGAGGAGTACGAGGAACAGGAGGAGGAAGAGGTTTCCTACATGGGACTGATGGGAGCGATGCCCGCTGGAGGAGACCAGTCCGAGCTCAGGAAGATGAAGGACGAACTGATCTGGAAGATTCCGAGGTAGTTTCTATCTAGAAATTCTTCTTTAGCCTACTAGGGTCGTATAGTTCGAGGTTATCCCCTTCTTTTTCTCTCAGCTCTTCAGTGAATCCGGATCTGGAGAAAAGTGCATATTTTTCCTGTCTCTCTTCGTTTTTCCATCTAACTTTCTCTGACTTTTCTTTCAGTTTGTGGTAAGTCTTGATACCTGTCTTCTCTTTTCTCCACTTGGCTTCACCTAGCAGAATCTTCGATCTCTTTTCATTTAGTCCAACTATATCTATTTCTTCCTCCCTGTACCACCATCTGCCTGTTTTTGGGTAATCTTTGCTCCTGATAAGTTCCCTGCAGACCTGTTCAAATTTCTCGCCGCAAAAGCTGTTGAGTCCTGAGATACCTGTCTCTACGAATTTATCCGGGTCTTCTATTACATCGGAAATATGAGGGTAAATATACCTGAACCAGAAGCTGAAGAAGTTGTCTTTGATACGGTAGATACCGTTCCTGGATCTTTTATTCCTCTCCGTAACAGGTTTCTCGTGCTCCAGTAACCTGATGTTTTTGAGCTGGTTTAGATACTTGGAGATGCTCTGGAGTGGAATATTCGTGTCATCTGAAATTTGCTTGGGTGTGGTTCTTCCTTCTGCGACTGACTCCATTATCGAAAGGTAGCGGTTTGGTTTCCTGAATTCTTCCCTCACAAGCATCCTTGGTTCCTGGTTGAGTATGGAGTTGTTGTCACAGATTTGATCCCTGATATTTTCCTTCAGGTTTTTATCCGGTTCAACCTGGTTGAGGTAGAATGGTGTGCCTCCAAAGATGCTGTAGTATTTTATCTTCTGCTCTATGGCGCCGGACAGCATTTTCCTGGCCTGTCTGAAACCGAAGGGTTTGAGGTCTATCTGTCCGGTTCTTCTTCCGTAGAGCGGATTTTCGTAACTCATCAGCTCTTCCATCATTCCTATGGAGGATCCTGTGAGTATCAGTGTGTTTTCTGAATCTTTCAGGTATTCGTCCACGAACTTCTGGAATCTTGAAGGTATTGAATCATCTTCCTCAACAAGTCTCGGGAATTCGTCTACCACCAGTGTGGTCTGCTGGAAATCTGAGCTGAAGTATCTGAAGAAACCTTCCCATTCATCAATATCCGGCCTGAAGCTGTCATCTCTGGAAACATCTTCAACGAGGCTCTCCAGCTGCTTGCTTCCCTCTTCCTCTACCACAAGGTGGTAGATGTGATCTTGATCCTTTACAGCCTCTTTCACAAGCTCTGTCTTGCCCACTCTTCTCCTGCCGTAGATAAGTATCAGCTCGAAACTTTCTGAATCTATCCGCTTTTCCAGAAAGTCCAGTTCTTCTTGCCTGTCTATGAACCTTGAGGTCATACTTACGAGTAATATACTCGTAATAATATAAATTTTGGGATTCGGTTGCTGAAGTGTCTTTGAATTTCCTCGATCAGGTAATTTGGCAAAAGAGACTTTAACCTTTCAAGCTAAACTGCTATTATGGAAGATAAATTTGAAAAATTGGAGGAAATACTCAAAGAATCTGGAGCCTATGCAGCGATGTTTTATGGCAGTTATGCCCGGGGAGAAGATTTCAACGATATTGATATAGCTGTTTTTTCAGACTCTGGAGTGGAGGAGATAGTTAGAGAAGCCCCTGGAGTTTTCGACATCCAGAGGTTTTCGGATCTACCAATGTACGTGAGGAAGAGAGTGCTTGAGGAGGGAGAGCTTTTCTACTGCATGGATGAGGAAAGGTTTTACGATGTGACTATCGATTTTGTAAGAAGATACGAGGATTTCGAGCCTCTTTACAGGGAATACCTTGAAGGTGTGAAGGCCCATGGATGAAGAGAGAATTTTGATCAAGCTCGACCAGATGGACCAGTATCTGGATGAACTCGGTGAAGATTTACCGAAGTCTCTTGAAGCCTATAAGGAGAGAAGACGGAAGTATGAGAGACTTCTTCATCTTTCGATTGAAACAGTTGTGGATATTTCCTCATTGATTCTGAAGCAGGAAGGTCTTGGAGCTCCTGAAGATGAGGAAAGCATTTTTGACAAGCTAATCGAGGCTGATATTTTCGATGAGGAAACGGGAGAGAAACTGAAAGACATGAAGGCTTTCAGGAATGTCCTGGTGCACAGGTATGGAGAAATTAAGGATGAAGAAGTTTACGGCAAGCTGGATCAGCTTGAAGATTTTGAGCGGTTCAGGCAAAAAATTCTGGAATATCTTGAAGAGAATTGAGATAACTGCTTCTCAAAGCTTTATAATCGAGCAATATCCGCTGGACTTACAGGTCGGATAGATCAATAAAGAACTGCTCTGGAGGATTCCGAGGTAGTCAGTTATATTAATTGAATAGTGCCTCGAATCCCTTTATCACCCATATTTATATTGCGAGTTTTTACAAGATGGTATATGGAGTATCGTGGAAAGGCTACTGTAGTAAAGGCTACTGTAGTTCTTGTGTTGTTGATAACTCTTGTTTCTATTGGTACTGCGCTGCATAAAAGCAACGATTTCAATCTCCAGGCGGACCAGAGGGTAAATTATGGAAGCACAATATCATTACAGATGGATTGCTTTAGGAAAGACGGAACTGCATGTAAAACGATTACGTATACTGCAGAGGCATGTGGTGGAAAGTTCAAGAGCTTTTCCCAAACTGGATCTCC
Organism: Candidatus Nanohaloarchaea archaeon; assembly: GCA_042218075.1. GTDB lineage: Archaea > Nanohalarchaeota > Nanosalinia > Nanosalinales > Nanosalinaceae > SW-4-43-9. Next base: position 1,767 of record JBDGRK010000022.1, on the reverse strand, counting down.
TGGCATACCGGCTACTTTTGCCTGCAGTACGGGTTCAAACGATCTGACCGTCTATGAGGACGTAAGTGGACACAAGGTCGCGGAACATGAATTCAACGTGAAGCCGGAATCGATGAAACCTAATGAAGGAAAGTATCTGGTTGTTTCCATGAATTACAACAAAAATAAGAGACTTCTACACTTCTTTTTAACAAATGATGGGGATTGGAGGGGTACAGGAGTGGATAGTGCTTCTGGTGATGAACCAAGACTTCTGATTTCGGAGAAAGATGGAGTATTAGATTTGAATGGAAATGATGTAAGTAGTTATTCTGTTGCTAATGGGGTAGTCCTTGGACAGAATGACAATCTGGATAAAATTACTGATGGCGGTGTTATAAGTACAGTTTCCGGTTCTCTACCGTCTAATGGAAATCCTTTAGAGGTTAAAGAATTAGACTTCGGTTCCTATGACAAGAACTTACGGACTCCCGGCAAGAAAATAGGATACTCGCCATCAAGCTTCACCCCGGTTCACACTGATGGAGCTTACAGGCCTGATGGACAGATTCTGGTCGGACCTAACAAATTTCATATCTGTCGTGGTTCAAAGGCTGGAGCTTCTGTAAAAACAAATACCGGCACTTTCAGGTGCGTGGTACCTGCTGACTCTGACAGTGGAAAATGGGATAGAATCACTTCTTCTACTGTAAAACTAGAAGTTAAAGGCTCATGGGGTAGCTTCACTAGAGAGCCTATGAAAGGAGAAAAGGTCGAATATCAGGTTATATTCAGGCCAATTAGCAGTAATCCCTCAAATGTAGAGATTTCTCTGGAACCTGAGAATAATGTAGGCAAAAGTCTGGATGCTAAGGGATGTGAAGGTAATACTGGAACAACTATAGATGGCCAGTACTGTAAACTAACATTAAGTCACACTTTCAAAAAAGATAAGAAGATGGATTTAGTCGCAAGAATGAGAGTAAACGGCAAACTCAAGGGCGACACACCTGACAGGACGGTAGATGTAAAATCGAATACCTGTCCGAAAGCACTTGTGGGAGGTCTAGGAGATAAAAAGAAGGTTTACTACGGAAAAACGCAGAGCGGCGGTGAATCGCCTGAGGGGACAGATTGCTCGTACAAAAATGTCCAGGATTATCCAAGTTATGTAAATCCCTGGAAGCCCAGCGTTTTCTACTGCAAGTTGAACAGTGGAGGGGACAGAACTGAATTTGCCAAGAATGGCGACACGAGGAACCAGTTGCAGAAAGAACTGGCCTCTGAATACTGCAAGAATCAAGAGGATTACCAGAATTCTGGTTTCGTTAACTCGCAGTTAAGTCATGTGAAACTTCCGGTTGTCCAGTACTATGTGCCGGAGAAGATGGTTCCATCGGTGACTAACGGAGTGACGGCAGAGAAGACGACTAAGTACTGGGACAATGACAGGGGAAGAGACGGGGATATGAAAGGATGGGACGTTCCTAATGCTCTTACGAGGCACAGCAATCTCCACGGCGTGGAGGATAATTTTGCGGATACAAGTAAGACTGTTTCCGAGACCAACTACCCGAACACTAAAGACACTGACGAGTCCGGAAACACTGTCTACTATCCTACAAAGCACAACAATGACGCGTACAGCCTTGGAGGTGCAAAGCTGGAGAAGGATTACGACTACCTCAAGTGGAAGAACTACTGGACCGCGGTAAACGTCAATGCTCCCGGCAAAGACAGGGTTCAATCGCAGTCAAACGGGAAAGCATCGGACAGCAGCACCTACGA
>JBDGRK010000021.1:0-85989 GCA_042218075.1 Candidatus Nanohaloarchaea archaeon | reverse complement strand
ATGGAAGACGACATCTCCAGGCAGGAGAGGGAAAACCTGCACAAGTGGGGAAAGGCAAGAAGGATTATCGACGAGGAAAAGATCCAGCTGGAGCTGCAGTCGGATGATCGCTACCAGTTCAAAATTCAGGGAGACTCGAAGACCTACAATGTAGGTGTAGATATCGATACAGGAGAAAGCTTCTGCCCCTGCGACTTCCACGGAAAGAACTGCTCGCACCAGATTTCCGCACACCTGTTTCTGGCAGGCATAGGAGTAGAGAAGGACTGGTACAGGCAAAACGACTGAAATATTATTTCGCTATATTTCTTTCGAACAATTTCCCGCCGTATTTAAACCACATAAAGTGAATAAGATCTCATGGTGGAGCAGACAATCGCAATGTTTGCAGGACTTGCAGTATTCAACCTGCTGGCATGGTCTCCTGTGCTTCTGTTTTCTTCGGTTAGAAGGCTTTTCTCCTTATATCCTACAGACAAAATCGGACTGAACTACCTGATCGGAATGGGAGGCTTTACAGTTCTCCACTTTGGAATTCTGGTTGCGACTGTAGTGGCGCTGGGAGGAATGCAGGGACTTCAGGTTCTCAGAGGTCTGGCAGGGATAAGCCTCGCTGTCGGCCTGATAGGATGGACTGCAGCAGGCATAATTTTGCCGAAAATCGGCTACTGGAATCCTGGAAAAGAAGACGAACTCGACGGAAGAATCGCACTGTTCCTGGGATTGATCTGGTACATGGTAAGCACCGGTATCGGGCTATTCCTCATGATGGCGGTGATGATAGGCCTGTTCTTCCCGGGATGATCAGACTTCCGGGCTCCACTGCCTGTAATCGCAGTCTGGATCGTGCTCCGGTTTCCCGCCTTCAAGTGTTTCAACCGCATCCCTGACAATTCTCTTCGCCTTCTGGATGTCTACTTCAATCTTTCTCATCTCCGTCTCGAACAAAAAGTCTCCGTTCTTCTCGAAGCCTTCAGGATAGAAGTAAAGTATCAATCCGTAATCAGCGGTTTCGTAACCGTTCTCCATCAGGATCAGGTTGTAGAGGTTAACCTGCCTCGAGTAGTAGTCGGGAGCTCCATTCTGCCCCTTTGGAGGATAACCCCTGGTCTTGTAGTCCAGTACCACTATATCCCCCTCAGAGTTCCTCATCAGGTCGTCCACACCGCCTCTCAGCAGGGCTCCGGTCTGGGAATCCCTCCACTTGGGCTCTTTTCTCCAGGATCGAGCTTTCTCCAGGAACTCCTGGTCTCCGAAAAGAGTAAGATCCTCCTCACACCTCTGGATCTCGGGCGGGACCTCACCTCTCTGCCTGAAACTGTCAAAGTGCTCCTTCACCGCCTCGTCTATGCCCGAGGGAAGCGAGGGGAAGGGACCGCTCGGCCTCTGAACTTTTTCATTGACTCGAAGCCAGAAACATCTCTCACATTCGAAGAACAGGTTCATCCGCGAAGGTGACAGCTTGTAACTCATGGGAAAGCTATACTTCGAACATATTTAATATCTTCAGAAAGGCTCTCCGGGAGTTCCGGTAGAGTAAAAACCGTGATCGAGACACTATTTCCAAAGGTGGAAACGATTGACCTATACAGAAGAATCTCAGATCTCAAACTCGAGAAAACAGGTTTCCAGGTCGGAGATTACTGCCTGAAACTCACTCAGCTTCTTTCATTTATATCTTCTCTTCACAAATCTCTCCAGCCTCCGGTTATCGTCCGATACCGGTTTCATCCATGTGCCTATCAGCTCCCTGTCCCAGTTCTTCTGGCTCGATGGAGGCTGGAGCTCGAAACGGTATAGCCTCGCCCTGATGTACTCCGGTGACTTATTTCCAAACGGGTCTTCCTTCACCAGTTTCTGCGCCTGGGGATCGTCATGGAGTAGCTTCCAGGTCAGGTGCAGAAACCATGGCTCCCTCTCCGGCTGGGAGAAGGATGCAAACCACATCTGCCAGGCGATCCTCGGCTGGTAGGGAGCTATTACAGTCAGGGGATCGTCCTCCTGGTCCGGCTTGTGCCTGAAGTCGTATTCTCTCCATTTAGCGTTTTCCAGGCTCTCGCTTCTAGTTCCCTCTACCACGACTTCTGTCCTCGCCTCCCTTACAGAGCCGAAGGCACCATACGAGTTCACAAAGTTCCAGTTGCTGAAGGAGGTGTTCATCGTCTGCTGGGGCGAGAGAAGGTTTACCACCACAGGAACGCTCATGAAGATTACAGAGGCGACTAAAAGAAGATTAAAAAGATGACGTTTTTTTCCTATCTTGCCTGCCTTTTTCTTCGCTTCCTCCGCTCTATCCACTATTCTATCTGGCATGAACCTGGATAGGAAATCATCATCGAAGAATGCGATTACCGGAACAATCGTAACCCAGTTCAGGAAGGCGAAGTTTCCGACGAGTATCAGGACGGCCTGGAGTGAGAGCATCAGTACTCCTCCCCAGTTCCTCAGCCAGCTGTACTGGTTCTCAAATATTGCTGAATAAGGCACGATCAGCTGGACGAAATGGTTGTAAATTATGCCGAAGCGATGGAAGACGGAGGGAAGGTAGTGCATGAAGGGACTCACGGGATTCGGTATCGGCTGGGTCTGGAAAAAGCGGTCGAGGCATGTCATCCTGTGCCAGCACTCCACTCCCTTCATCTTTATGAGGCCTGAACCAAGGTAGATCCTGATCCCAAGCCACCGGAAAAGCCAGATGATAAGCTTCGGAGGTCCAAGCTTCCCTGAGAGAGGTCGGGGATCGAGCAAAGGCACTAGAAATATAGCCAGGAAACCTGTCTCAACAAGCTGTATCTCCCAGCCGTAGGAGTACCAGATCTGGCCCACGTTAACGAAAGAAAGGTAGATGAACCAGTTGTACACAAGCATCGGCACGTTGGCAAACCCGATCATTACCAGAAACGAAATCAAGACGCCGATAAAAGCCAGTGCAAGCATGAAGCTGTCGGACTGGTTGAACCAGAATACCGTTGGCAGCTTTAGGAACTGGGAAAATTCGACGTACTGGGGCAGGAAACTTCTCACAGGGGTAAGGCCGTTCGATCCCAGCAGCGGCTTCAGCTGCATGAACAGCGAGAGGAAAGCAAAAAAGTAGGTGAAACCCAGAACTCTTAGAAGAATGAAGCGGGTCAGCCAGTATTCACTCGATTCCCTGCTCCAGTTCCAGAACTTATCCAGCTTTGTACGGACTTCTTCTCTCACATTTTCTGAATAAGTGACAAGAATCATTTAATTTACGGATAAAAAGAAAGGACTCAAACTCCCATGCATGAGTGAGGAAAAGCATCCCATCATTCTCTTCGATGGAGTATGCAACCTCTGCAACAGTACCGTTGATTTCGTGATAAGTAGAGATCAGGAAAAAGAATTCAGGTTTGCTCCCCTGCAGTCGGAGAAGGCACAACAGCTCATCCAAGGAAGGGAAATAGATGCGGGAGACATGGATACACTAGTGCTGATCGAGGGGAAAGATACCTACCTCAAATCGGATGCCTATATCAGGATTCTGGACGAAGTAGGTGGTTTCTGGAGGGTTGTTTCCCTCCTATTGAGAGTGGTCCCGGCACCGCTCAGGGATTTCCTCTACGACCTTGTCTCGAAGCTCCGCTACAGAATCTTCGGGAAGAAAAATAAATGCATGGTGCCGGATGAAGATGTCAGGGATAGATTTCTTTCGGAGGAATCTTAAACTTTCGATCTGAAATCCAGGATGAGATGGTTTTCGAGTCGGACTACTGGTTCGCAACCTTTCTATTCAAGCGGGGAATCGGTCTGGTCTACCTGATAGCGTTTGCTGTGGCTCTTAGACAGTTCCGACCGCTGATAGGAGAGAACGGTATAACTCCTTTCACCGAGTTCGTTGAGAAAGTCGATTTCAGGAAGAGTCCAAGCATCTTTCACTATTTGAAGACAGATAGAGCGATGAGGTCAGCTTGCTGGATCGGTATACTGCTTTCCTTATCCGCATTGACTGGATTTCTGGATCTCTTCGGCACAGCTGTATCTATGCTTGGATGGCTGGCGATGTGGATACTCTATCTCTCCATAGTCAACGTGGGTCAGGTGTGGTGGGGCTACGGATGGGAATCAAAGCTTCTCGAGGCAGGTATCCTGGCAGTGTTCCTCGGCGGTTTCGGCGTTTCGTCCTCTCTTATTATGATACTGCTTATCAGGTGGATGCTGTTCAGGGTGATGTTTGGAGCGGGGCTGATCAAGATCAGGGGAGACTCCTGCTGGAGAAAGCTCAACTGCCTGAATTTTCATTACGAGACGCAGCCGATGCCAAACCCTCTGTCCTGGTTTCTGCACAAAATGCCGGAATCGTGGCACAAGATGGAGACACTGATCACTCATTTCACCCAGCTGATAATCCCATTACTCTACTTTGCACCCCAGCCCGTTGCAGCTATAGCCGGGGTTATAACCATCTTCTTCCACCTGGCATTGATGGCAGGAGGTAACTACTCATGGCTCAACCTGATATCAATAGTGCTTGCGTTCTCGCTCTTCCCGGACACCATTCTCTCAACCATTATTCCCCTGGCTAAACCTGCTCTCTCGCCGATAAAACTGCCCCACCAGCTTATGATCTACAGTTACGCCGTACTCGTGACAGGGCTCAGCTACTATCCGGTCAGAAACATGCTTTCATCTAAACAGGTCATGAACACGAGCTTCGATCCTCTCCACCTCGTGAACACCTACGGAGCATTCGGTTCGATCACGAAGGAGAGGTACGAGGTGGTTATCGAGGGCAGGAACCAGGGCGGCGAATGGAAAGAGTACGAATTTCCTGGGAAGCCTACTGATACACGAAAGATGCCTCCCCAGGTCGCGCCTTACCACATGAGGCTGGACTGGCAGCTCTGGTTTGCGGCGATGACACCTCGACCCAGGAGAAGATGGTTCCAGGGCTTCATCCACAAGCTCCTGAAAGGAGATGAAGATATTGACAGGTTGCTGGAAAAAAATCCTTTCCCTGAAGGACCGGATATGATACGTGCGAAGCGCTACCGCTACGAGTTCTCCAGCTGGCAGGAACTCAGGCAGGAAGGGAAATGGTGGAGAAGGGAGGAAGTCGGAACTTTTTTCCCAAAGGTAAGGAAGTCACTGGAGTAAATCAAATCATAAAACTCCCGGACTAAAGGAATAGTATAATGGGATGGTACGCGGTAGAAGAAATAGAGGAATCTTTAGATGATACCAGAGACCTGCTGCTACCGTTCGATAGATCGACCTGGTTGAGACTGGCTGCGATAATCTTCTTTGTGGGCGGTAGTTCATCCTTCTACCTGCCACCGGACCTTGCTGGCTTCGGACAGGGTTTTCAACAGCAAGACATATCTGGCCTTGAATCAACACCCGCTACCGGTGGTTTCTCGCATTTTAGCGGCTTTGAGATGAATTCAGTGTTGATAGCGGTACTGCTGATCGCACTGGGAATCGGTCTTTTATACTCATACCTCTCGGCAGTTTTCGAATTTATTTTCTACCGGTCTCTACAGGATAGAGAAGTTCAGATCAGGAAGAATTTCTCTATGTACCGGCAGGAAGGATTGAAACTGTTTATTTTCAGAATCCTTTTCCTTGCAGCCATAATTCTATCGGCGATCTCACTCGTTTTTAGCTTTTCAGTCGATCTGCTACTGGGAAGTTTGGTCACACTATTTTTAGTACCTTTCTGGATCGGCCTATGGTTGCTCTCATTCACTGTCAGGAACCTGGCGTTGCCGGGAGTAGTAGGGAAGGATGAGAAATTCTTCAGCTCACTTAAAGAAGCAACCATAACGGTAAGAAAACAGTGGAAGCAGGCAGGATTCTTCCTCCTCATGAAGATAGTGCTCGGCATCGTCGCCTCTATCATCTCCGGGATAGGTATGATGCTAGGCTTGATAGTGATCGGTATTCCACTGGCGATCCTGGGCGTGCTTCTGGCATTCGTAAATCCTTTACTGGTTCTGATACCGGTCTTGATAGGGCTGATCGGCCTGGCTACGATAGCACTGCTGGTCTCGATCCCGGTCAAGAGTTTCCTTTATCTCTACGTATTGAGAGTCTTCTCGAGGCTGGATGGCTGAATTAACTTACTATCTCTCTGCCTCTAGCTATGGCTTCTTCCCTGTGATCGTAGTTCTCAATGAGCCTCTCACCCCTGAATGTGTCCCAGGTCCCGTTCTCGAACCTTTCCACAGTCACAGTTTCTCCGGTTTTGATGTGTTTCCATTTCCGCGGCACGCTTTCGGATTCTTGTTCTTCAACTCTTTCCCACATAAACACCACCTGAAAGATTATCGAGCCATTATCAAGTGATTAAACACTTTTGAAGTGTTCAAACTTCTCTTGATCAATCTAAAGTTACTCTGAATGTATCCAGAGTCTAAAAACCTGTTACATACTCTGTTTTTTAAATCTAATTTTTACATCGGAGGTCAATTATTACAACTTCAGAATGGCGAAAAATACTTTTTACGCTTTCAGATTCTGCCAAAAACACCTGAAAAAATCCTCAGGGCTCTCAGAGTGCACAGGCTAGAATATCTCCATTCCCGGCACGTTACCCATCTCGTCCCTTGCATCATCACTCATTTTATCCGGGGTCCACCTGGGCTCGAACGTTAACTCCACATCGATCACTCCAACCTCAAGCTTGGAAATTTCCTTTTTAACCATCTCGTCGAATACGCTATGGAGAGGGCATCCAGGTGTTGTAAGAGTCATGAGTATGCTAATGTTATCTTCATCGTCAACATCTATCTCGTATATAAGACCAAGGTCCACAATATTTATGTCCAGCTCGGGATCAATCACATTCTTCAACTGTTCCCTGACATCTTCTTCGTTTGCCATAAAACATCTCTAACGGTAAAAGTTAACAGGCTTTGCTTTCAGGATCAGAAAATCCAGAGCACAAGTCCAGCGTAAACAAATAACAGGCTGATAGCCATCAATCTTACAAGTATATTGATTGAGAAAAGCAGGCTGTAATAATCCTCCTGAAGCAGCCTTATTTCTCCCGTCTTCCTGGATTCAAAGCCTATATCGGCAGAGGAAACATTGCTCTCCGCCTTTTCAATCGCGCGCACCATTCTATCAGTCTCCAGTATATCTTTGGAGCTCAATTCATGTATGCTTTTGTGAGCGTCTGTTGTAAAAGTGATAACCTCATCATAATCTTTCTCAAGGCTCTTGCCTAACTCTCTAAGGCTCTCAGGAACACCGTTTCCATCTATGCCCATCGTAAGTACCCTCTGGCCATCCACTTCCTCGACCATTGCGAACTTGTGGACGCCCTCCAGGTCAGTGCTGAATCCTGCCTTGTATTCCCTAGTCTCAAGTCGCTCCAGCTCCTCGATAAAGTCGAGAAGGTTTTTCCTCAACCTCTTCGATTCAGCGGTATTGTACCACATTTCCCTCCTGTCCGCCCTGTCCTCGTCTTCATCATCACAGTGAAGATCAACCAGTATAACTTCATCCGTGTCGATCGCTTCCTGCATTATAGGCATCTCGTAGTCATCAAATCTCTCAGTGTGGAAGTAGACTATTTTTTTCCCATCGATCTTTCTGCCGTAAAAGATCGAATCAGAGTATTCCTTCCTGTGAAGCCCTGAAGCCTCAGAAACTTTCGCCGGCTCACACAAAGCTTTCAGCATGCTCTCACAGTCCTCCGGATCTGCAGGATCCGACTTGTGGTTTGATGGCACATGGAAAAGGAACCCGGTACCCTCCTCATTCAGCTCACTTATTATCCTTGATGTCATTTTTCCTCCCCCAAAACCTTCCAGGGGTCCGGGGTGCGCCCAGGGAACAGCTATAGTTGCTTTCTTATCCCGGTTCTCAATCTGAAGTGTCTGGACATCTATCTCGGTCGGATAGCCCAGGTCAAGCTCCTGCTGGCGCTTCTGTAAAAGGGCAGATGTAAGCTTCAGCACTGATACATCTGCAACATTAGCTTTCAGGAGGTATTCTGCTAAAGAAAGAACTACAACTAGAATAAACGCCGCCATGATAAAGATATAGAGCTTTGACAGGTAGCCCTGGATGGGAATTCTAAGAGCTCTGCCCAGAAAAACGTGAACCGATAGAAGCATGATTAAGGGCTGAACGCCGCTCAGTAAGGTTATTTTTTTGAAATAGCTGTATCCCATAGTCATCAGTAGGACCAGAAGGTTGGATAGGAATACTGTCGTTAGACCGATCCAGAGAACACTCCAGGCATTTCCCAGCGTGTTCGCACCTGAAAGTATCAGGAGGTAAAGAGAGAATATTAGCTGGTTGCATAGTGCGAGGAAGTAACCCCACCTGCGTGGATATTCCGGCAGAAATATTTTCAGAAGCTCTCCTGAAACAAGTGTAGGTATCATGAGTAGAGCAAGAGAATAGCCAGGAATCAGTACAAGTGATAGCGCTGAGGTATTAAACAGGTTTCCTGCGAAAATTTTAAGCGAAAAGTAGAAAAGGGTCCCGAAAAGGAAGCCAAAAAACAGGATTCCTGCCGCTACCTTTTTACAGGAGGGAATATTGAAGATAACTTTCTTGAAAATATCAACGTTGTCAGCTGGCATCTTCCAGATCACTGTACATTTCCTGGAGTCTTTCAACGGTTTTTTCAAGAGAGTATCTCTCCACAGCTTTTCTGCAATCGTACTGCCCGGAGGCTGCCTTCTCCACTTTCACGCGGAATTCTTCGATCCGTCCAAAACCGTAGAGCTCACCAGCCTCCTCAGATATCACCTGAGTGAATGGCCTGACAGATGGCGCAACAACCGATGTGCCGCATGCATTAGCCTCCAGGGATGAAAGACTGAAGGTGTCAGCTTCCGATGCATGAACGAAAACGTCAAGCCCGGAGTAGAATTCTGGCAATTTTTCTCTTTCGAGGTAATCCATGAATATAACATCCTCTCCTCCCATCTGCTTGAGTTTCTTCTCATTTCTTCCGTTACCCACAATCACCAGGGCACCATCAAAGCCCTCGGCCATCTCGATTATATGCTCAATATTCTTCTCCTCGCTGAGCCTTCCAGAGTAGCCCGCTATAGGCCTCTCAAGATCCATCTCCTCCAGGAAACTCTCTTCCCTGGGCCTGAAAAACTCCATGTCAATACCTGCAGGGAGCTCCACAGGATCTATATCCCTGTTTCTTATATCGCCAGTGTTCGTTGTCACCGCATCAAAAGTGCTGAGATAGAATTCGTCAGCACTCACGAAAATTGTCTTGAAGATTTTGGATGCGATCTTTGACGGGAATAAACCCTCAGCGTACTCCTCCAGTGGGCTGTGGAAGGTGAACAGACTTGGCAGATTCTTCTTCCAGGCATAGTACCTGCCCATTATTCCCAGCAGACCCGGCGAGTGGCAGTGAACGATATCAAGTTCAGGAAACTTCCTTGTACCCAGAGGTGTCGGCCACCTGTGGCCGTAATACCATGGATCCGGGATTGAAGAAACCGGAATCTCGTTCTCACCCGGATCGTATTCTTCTACATCAGGATAAATCACGAATACCTCGTGACCCTCTCGCTCCAGCCTTTCCTTCCACGAATTTATGGTGTAACACGCACCATCTTTCCTTGGAAAATACACGCCAGAGAAAAAACCTATCCTCACTCTTTCACCCTTTAAGCTCCCTGTAAACCTCGACCAGTTCATCTCCAACTTTTCCAAGTCTGAACTCTTTACTCTTCTCCTTCGCTTTCTGTCCAAGCCTTGATTGGAGTTTTTCTTCTTTCAACTCCTCAAGCTTCTCGCCGAAGTTTTCAGCTGTTTTCAGGCAGTTAACACCGTCCTCAAGCCATTCAAAGGTTTCTATATCTCTGACCAGAACAGGTTTTCCACAGGCCATCGCCTCAAGCAGCGCCATTCCCTCATTCTCGTTCCTGGTAGGAAAGAAGAATATATCGCCAGCGGCGTAAGCGCCTCGAATATCTTCGACGTAACCGGTAAATACACAGTTATCTGGTGATTCCTCGACCAGCTTTCGAGTCTTCCGCCTCTGCAGAAGCGATTTTCTACCTTCTCCAGCCGGATTCAGGTAGCCGAACCACGCAAAGTCAACCTCAGTCATTTCTTCAGCCGTTTCAATAAATGTTTCAAGACCCTTTCTCTCAATTACGTGACCTACCATGAACACTACAGGCGGCTCCAGCTCATACCTTTCAAGGTATTCCTGCCTAAGATTTTCGTAACCCTCAAGTTTTTCAGGATCGAAGCCGTTGCTTATCACCATCTTTGGAACATCAGTATATTCTTCAATCACCCTCCTGTTATGCTCTGAAGGACAGATCAACCTATCCGCGAGCGAGTAAGCATAGCTGAGATAGGGTTTCAGGGGCTTCGCGATTATGTTTGAGAGAGCGAAACTGTTCCTGAAGTCCTCCGCAGTCTGGTGAGCATGCACTAATACCGGTATATCCTTTTCCCTGGCTTTTCTGGCAAGTTGAACTGATCTTGGCCCCATGTTGTTGAGGTGGATGATATCGGAATCCAGATCGGGGCTGGTAGTGTAATCTATACCTCTCCTGTCCATTATTTTCCTCTGGTTCCTCACGGATTCAGAGTGGCCGCCTGTAATCCACTCCTCCCACTCGAAGTAGTGATTCACTTTCATCTGTCGGACAGCTTAAGACTATAAAAACCTGTGAAATTTTATAAGCTATGCAGCAGGAAATCGCCCGGCAGAGAATCAAGAAACTACTCAGGCTGGCAAGCGAAACTGCAGGCGAGTCTGAGGAGAACCGGAAAACTGAGCGATACGTGAAAGCGGCCCTGGATATAGGGATGAAGCAGAACGTATCTTTCCCGGAAGAGGAGAGGATCAAAATATGTAATGAGTGCCATAGCTACCTCAAACCGGGTCTAAACTGCAGTGTAAGACTTACCCAGAAGAACTCATGTATCATCTACAGGTGCGAAAGGTGTCAGGGAGTGAACCGCCATGGATACTAGAGTCAAGAAGATTTTATGGTTTGCAGTTTCCACCGCGATAATCGCCGGGATGATTTACTTTGCGGATATTGGAAGATTCCTGAACGCTATTGCGACCGCCAACGGCTGGTTCCTGATCCCAGCCTTTATCTTAGGTTTCAGCGTTTTCCCGGTCTGGGCGTTTGTCTGGTACAGGTTTTTCATGAAGCTGGATATCCAGGTATCGTATCCGGAATCACTCCAGATATTTTTTGCGGGCCAGTTCATGAACTCTGTTACACCAATAGGACAGTTTGGCGGGGAGCCATTCATGGCCTACATTATCTCCAGGAACACGGAGGCGAGCTACGAGAAATCTCTCTCGATCAGCCTCTCCTCCGATATAGTCAACTCAATCCCGGTTTTCAGCTTCGTGATTGGAGGAGCAGCGTATCTCGTGGCATTCAGCACTTTGAACCAGCTAATCCTGAAGACTGTCTATTTCGCACTCTTGATACTGATTTTTGGAGGCGCATTCGTGTACTTTCTCTGGTTCCGCTCCGGTGCGATAGAGAACCGTATACTAGGAATCGCCAGCAGGATTTCTGAAATCGTAGGTAGAGGCAAGGGGCTGGTTGACAGCCTTGAGTCGAAACTGGATGAAATAGAGAAATCTTTCGAGATCATCGGCAGAGACAGGAGAAGTCTGCTAAAGATAGTTGCGTTCGCACACCTGGGATTTGTTTTCTCGGTGTTCTGTCTCTATTCGATTCTTCTCTCTGTTGGATTTTCTCCGGATTTTACACCCCTGTACTTCATTCTTGCTCTCTCATCGCTAGGAAACTTTTCCCCCACGCCAGGCGGTTCGGGAACTTACGAGGCACTCATGGCAGGTCTACTATCATTCTTTCTTGGAATAAATTTTGCTACCGCTCTCGTAGTAGCGATAATTTTCAGGCTCACAACTTTCTGGCCCGGTCTGATTGTAGGATACCTTTTCCTGAACAAGATAGAGAAGGGAGATTCTCTATGAGCTACGTTTACAGAATGGCTGGAGAGGATCTTAAACTTGCCGGAGCCGAAATATCAGGTTTCCTGGAGAGCCAGGGAATAGAGGAAGTCGAATTCGAAGACGGGTACGCCCTTGCAGCGAGCGAACCTCGACAGCTAAAGAGACTTGCGCTGGTGCACGAAGTCTGTGAGGTTATTGGGAAAACTCAAGAACTTGACAAGCTGGATTACTCGCCGGATTCATCTTTCAGGGTAAGGTCTGATGAAGATGGAAGAAAGCTGGAGAAGAAAGCCGGATCCATTCTTGATGCGGAAAAAAACTCTGTGGAACTGGAGGATCCTGAAGAAGACCTCAGGCTGTACAGGGTCGGTGATGAATACGTCCTTGGAAGGGTTGTGGAGGATATTGAAAGAGGCCTGTTCGAGAAAAGGGCGAACCAGGAGAGAGTGTTTTCTTCTCCCGTATCCCTTGATCCCGTGCTTGCGAGAGTGATGGTAAACCTTTCCGGGGTTGAAGCTGGAGGATCGATAATTGATCCTTTCTGCGGTACAGGAGGAATCCTGATTGAGTCAGGTCTATGCGGTATAAAGCCCCACGGTTTGGATATACAGGAGAAGATGGTGGAGGGAGCAAGACAGAACCTTGAGAGCTATGGAATACTCAACCACGATATAAGGGAGAGAGCGGTAAAGGATGCTCCCGGGACCTTTGACAGGAAATTTGATGCAGTAGTAACCGACCTCCCATACGGCCAGGCCTCCAAGACCGAGGGAAATCCTTTAGAGGACTTCCTTGAAGTTGCTCCCGAGTTGACCGATGGGAGGATAGTCTTCATGTCTGACCAGCCAGAGATACAGGGCCTGGAACCAGAGTTCGAGATCTACGAGCATAAGAATTTGACTAGGTATGTGTATTCCATTTAAACATTTCTCAAATCCATATGTCCGGCAACTTCAGGCGTATCAATTTTCCCATCCAGAAACCTATTGACGCCATGTTGCCACTCACTCTTACTTTTCTTAAAATCGGGATCTTCTGATTCCAGTTCATTCACCAGAGCCTCCTTTGCATCTTCAAATCTTTCTTCAGGGACATCCGGGTAATAACCTATACCTTCAACACGATCAAAATATAAAGGCATTCTACCAGCTTCCAACTTTTCCCTAGGTAAAAGATCTAAATACTTATTATCGTAATTGGTTACAAGAATGTGTTTGTCATCTGAACCTGTATATTTGAGACCAAAACTGTCAGCCATATTTGTGACTTTGCAGTCACACTTATAATACTTTCGGAAGTTGTTGATCTTCTGAAGAAAGCAATTGAAGCACTTCATCTCTGAACAGAACCTGTCAAAAGAATATTCAATTATAATTTGAAGTATTAACTACGGACAAGTTATTAAATTTTAAACAAATAGACAGGATCATGGCAAGATTATTCGACAATTATCATGAACAGTTCGCTGAATATCAACCGGAAACCCTCCAAGATAGGATGAATGCCTACGAAGAAGATTCCAAACAGTTCGATGAGAAACAAACAGGGGAACTCATGGCAGAATTTCTCACCGCTCTTGACAGAGGAGATATAGGAACAGTTGACGAGGATGGAAGCGCAGTTGCTTGGGTCAAACAGGGGATTCTAAATGCATTTGACCTTGAAAACATGGAAAGAACAGATGGATATCAGAGCTACCATGACAATTTAACTACGAGACCCACCTTTGATTTTGAGGAACGAGGTATAAGAAACACAGACAATACAACTATCAGGGCGGGAGCTTACATGGGTGATAACTCCTCAATAATGCCACAGGGATTTGTAAATGTAGGAGCTCACGTCGGAGAAGGCACAATGATCGATGGCGGAGCTACTGCAGGATCAGCCTGTTATATAGGAGAATATTCGCATATAGGAGACGGAGCAACTATTGGAGGAGTTTTGGATCCGGCTGAAAAAGATCCAGTAGTAATAGGAGATGAAGTAAGCGTTGGAGCAGGCAGCAGGATAACTCAAGGCATGACAGTAGGTGACAACGTTGAAATTGGAGAAAATACGATTGTAAATCCTGGAATAACAGTATATCACGTTTATCCAGAAGAAGGGGATATAGAGGTAGATGAGATCAAGGGAGTGATTCCAGACAATACCAAGACTCTACAGAGATATGAGAGATCTGCGACATCTGATTTAGTAGATCACCAACAGTTTTCACCGGTTGTTGACGCTCTGTCCAAGGATCTACCTGGCGTAGACGATGACGTTGAACTAAGAGACACTCTGAGAGAGTTCGAAGAATAATTCAGAGGCCCGGTTTTCTTTTACTTTTTGTTTTTCTACCGGTTTCAGAAAAATTAGATTGAACCTAAAAACAGAAGTTGAATTATTCTGCTTACCCGGAGTCGAATAAAGTTTTGGAACCAAGAAGTAGGTATGGATGTCTGGACTGTCGGGACTTCGAGTGCTGTTCCCACCAGGGATAGGGCGCTGGCTTGCAACATGATAAATTACGGAGGAGAGAGGATACTCCTCGACTGTGGCGAGGGAGCGCAGAGAAACATAATGATCGACAAGCTGGGATTGATGAAGATAAACAGGATTTTCATCTCCCACTGGCACGCCGACCACTTTTCGGGACTGCTTGGACTCATACAGACCCTGGAGATGGAGGGAAGAGAACACCCGCTCTACATCTACGGGCCTCCAAGAACGGAAGAATTCACGGAGAGAATACTTGACACGGGATACTTCAACCGCAGTTACGACATCTTCGCTGAGGACCTCGTGGAGGGAGACGTGATTATCGGAGAAGGCTACGAGGTGAAACCTTTCGAAGTTGACCACGGCGTGAACGCTTTCGGCTACGTCTTCCAGGAAGAGGACAAGAAGAAGGCCAACAAGCAGAAGATGGAGGAGTTCGGACTGGAGTCTTCTCCCAAGATAGGAGATCTCAAGGAAGGTAAGACAATCGAGTGGAATGGGAAAACGATCAAACCGGAGCAGGTGGTTGAGGAAGTTCCCGGCAGGAAGGTCGTGTATTCCGGAGACACCGCGAAGTGCGAGTCTATGGTTGAAAATTCAGAGAATGCGGACCTCCTGATCCACGAGGCCACCTGCACACACGAGATAATCCATGAGCGGGAAGGACACACCTCCGCAAGACAGGCCGCAGAAGTAGCTAAAGAAGCCGGGGTGGAAAAACTGGCGATGACTCATATCTCGAGAAGGTTCAGGAACAGGACTGATGAACTGCTTGAAGAGACCTCAGAGATATTCGAAAACTCGGTCGTGGCAGAAGACGGCCAGAAATTCGAGATCAAGCCTCATAGGCCAGAATAAGAGATTAGTATCAATCGTATTTATCTGCTATGCTCTGATACGTTTCCATGCCTTTGGAAGTTCCTTCCAGTAATTCTCTAAGCTGGCTTTCATTTACGTCAAAATGAGAATTATCCAACATTCTCCACGCATCGTATCTGGTTCCTCTGCTGTGACGAGCATAACCATCATGTAACTTTGTGTAAAGGAGATGAGTGTCTGAAGGTATCCTGACTTCGCCTATAGAAGGATTCTGTATATTTACGGTCTCCGATTCTTCAACAATTTTCTGACCTATATTTCTATCATCAAAGAGACCAGTATCTATTGTATCAATTTGTAAATTTCCCTCAGAATATCTTTCATCCCTAAATAAAGCATTTATCTCCCTTGGATTCAGAGAAAGTATGTCCAAGTCATTTGTCGTCCTATTTGAGAATAAATTCCATGCAGTCTCAAAACCTTCTCTATCAACTGTCTTCAATTGAGCAGGTAAACCACCAACCAAAGTAGAATCCGTTCGACCTTCTAATATTTCAGCTGCTTCCCTCAGGCTTCTCTGGACGCAATCATCAGCAAGATTTCCCTTACAACCATTTCCAGTGTAATCAGTCATTTCCTCTTCCAAAAATTTTCTCACCAAATCTTCATTTGATGTTTCCGGAGGCAATATTTCTCTAGCATTAGACATTTTTCTTCGTTGCGTAGACATTTTAAAGACAACTTTTATCAGATTATTGTTCTTTGGTAGTCAACTTCCTGTCTTCACTTGGAAATACCTCTATCTCCGCACCCTCGAACTCTTCCTCAATTTCGCCTTCCTTCAGGCGGTCGAGGAACACTGCGAGAGCCGCTATCTCGCTGTGGGGCTGGTTTCCAACCGATATATTGTAGTCTACATTATCGTAAACCCATCCCGGCACTTTTTCAGCACCCACGACAACAAGAAGATCCTTTTGCTCAAACTCCTGCTTCAGATCCTCAATTTTATCCCCAATTCTCTCTCCGTACATCGTAAGGTGGATCTTCAGGCCTTTAAAATTCTTTATCTCGCTCCTCCAATCTTCAGTGTAGCTGATATCCATCTCTCCTCCCCATCGATCAATTATATCCTCTACGGATTCCATCATGCCTGAATCTTTCTCTCCAGAGTAGACAATTTCGTCAGCTCCCCACTGCCTCGCGGTCAAACCAACATGAGTCGAAATTCGATCATCTCTTCCAGCCCTGTGCCCCAATCTCAGGATCTTTAACATGTATTGAAATAGTGCTGGAACCGTTATATACTTCAGAACAGCAAACCTGATTTAAACCTGGAACAGCTAGTATTATCCATGAGCCTGATCGATGATTGGGCTGACACCTTTAAAGAGGTTCTGACATCGCCAAGCGAATTCTATGAGTCAGAGCAGAGAAGGGACGGCTTCGGATTCCCGCTAAAGTTCGCGCTCATCAACCTGGTAATTTCAGGTGTTATTGGCGCGATAGCCGCGGGAGTACTGGGAACAGCGACTTCAGGTCTGGCAGGAACTCCGGCTGTAAGTGGACCGATCCTGGGGATAGTCACACTGGTAGTTACTCCGATATTCGGTTTGATCGGTCTTTTCATCAGCGCGGCACTTGTCCACGTATTCGTGGTGCTGCTAGGGGGAGAAAGCGGGTACAGAGAAACTCTTGCGGTAATAGAGTACGCCTCGGCGATTTCACCGATCACATCCCTGTTCTCGCTCATACCTGTGCTTGGAGGGCTTGCAAACGTCCTGGTTGGAATCTATGCGATCTTCATCCAGTCAAAGGGAGTCCAGCTTTTCAAGTCGATGAGTTTCGGCAGGGCGCTTGGTGCGGTACTGCTTCCAGCGGTAGTGATACTCTTGCTGGTAGTAGTGCTGGTAGTGATTTTCATGAGTGCTGCTTTCGCATCACTTGCGGCTGCATGAGAACCTCTCAACTATTTTCCCTCTTTTTTCTCTTCAAAACATATTTAACAGTGATTCCGGTATCAGAAGATATGAAGGGTGGACGCTTTACCCTCGCGAATACTGAATAAATTCTCCAGCCTGAGATCGAGCTGTATCCAAAACCTTCTAAATAAGTTCTCTTCAAGTGTTCCGGTATGAGCATTTCTGTGGAGCTTCCTGACGGATCAGAGCTAGAGGTAGAGGAAAATTCAACCGTAGAAGATGTGGCCTACGAGATAGGAGAAGGCCTCGGTGATGATACAGTAGCGGGGAAAATAGATGGTGAACTGGTAGCGAAGGAAGAGGAAGTTGAAGAAGGCGATCGGATCGAGATAATCACTCCCGGATCAGAGGAGTACATAGAGGTTCTGAGGCACTCCGCCGCACACGTCTTCGCGCAGGCACTGAAGAGACTTCATCCGGGGGCGAAGCTTACGATCGGTCCATGGACTGACGAAGGCTTCCACTACGATATCGACAATGTGGAGCTGGAGAAGGAAGACCTGGAAGAAATTGAGGAAGAGGCAGAGGAGATCATAGAGGAAGACCTCGAGATTGAGAGAAAGGAGCTTTCAAGGCAAGAAGCCAGAGAGTTCTACTCGGACAACCGTTTCAAGCGAGAGATACTGGAAGAAGAAGCCGCTGGAGAAGAGCAAGTTTCCTTCTACGAACAGGGAGAGTTCCTTGACCTCTGTAAGGGACCACACGTCGACTCGACGGGAGAGATAGGAGGATTCAAGCTGATGGAGATCGCGGGAGCCTACTGGAGAGGCGACGAGAACAATAAGATGCTGACAAGAGTGTATGGAACCGCATTCCCGACAGAGAAAGAGCTGGAAGAGTACCTCGAGAAGAAGCGCGAGGCGGAGAAGCGAGATCACAGGAGAATAGGGAAAGAGATGGATCTTTTCTCGATACCTGATCACTCTCCTGGAGCTGCTCACTACCACAGGAACGGAATGATAATCCGGAGAGAGCTTGAGGAATATATCAGAGAGAAAAACGAGGAACTGGGCTACGAAGAAGTCTGGACCCCCGAACTGAACAAGGCGGAGCTCTGGAAGAAAACCGGACACTACGAGGCCTTCAAGGAAGACGGAGAGATGTTCGCATGGGAACAGAACGATGAAGAGTACGGTCTCAAGCCCATGAACTGCGCTAATCACTCCCATATATTTGACTCAGACAGGAGAAGCTACCGAGAGCTTCCGATCAAGCTGTCAGAGTTCGGAACCGTCAACAGGAACGAGCAGAGCGGGGAGCTTTCAGGACTACTGCGGGTGAGAGTTCTTACACAGGACGACGGTCACGCGTACATTAAGAAGGACCAGATCGAGGAGGAGGTGAAGAAGCACCTGGAGATAATAATCGACATGTACGAGGAATTCGGCTTCGAGGTCAGCTTCATACTGGAAACCAAGCCTCCTAAGGCGCAGGGTCCCGACGAACTCTGGGATGAGGCGGAAGAATCACTTAAAAGTGCGCTGAACGATAAAGTTGAAGACTTTCAGATCAAGCCCGAGGAAGGAGCTTTTTACGGTCCAAAGATCGGAGTCGAGGTGGAGGACGCGATAGGAAGGGAGTGGCAGCTAGGCACGGTCCAGCTAGACTTCGTGATACCGAGGAACTACGGCCTGAAATACATTGGAAAGGATAACGACGAGCACTACCCAGTAATGATCCATCGGGCTATACTCGGGTCCATAGAGCGATTCATGGGTGTGATGATAGAGCACTTTGCGGGAGACTTCCCTACCTGGCTCGCTCCTGAGCAGGTGAGAATTCTTCCGGTTAGTGAAGACAGCATGGATTACGCTGAAAAGATCAGGGAAGGGCTTTCCAAGTTCAGGGTAGAAATCGAGGAACGGAGCTGGACGGTCGGAAAGAAGATACAGGCCGCGCACGACGATAACATTCCCTACATGATCATAGTTGGAGAAGACGAGCAGGAAGAGGAAACGATCTCGGTGCGGGACAGGGAAGAAAACGAGGAAAGAGGCTTCAAGGTAGAAGAATTCAGGCAACACCTCAGGGAAGAAGTTGGAGAGAAAACACTGGAGCCCGACTTTCTCCACTGATTTCATCCTTCTTTTTATTCTATCCGGAGAATTCTAACCCAGTGAGAATGTATAGTGGCGGGAAGAGACTGGAGAAGAACAAACGGAACACTAAAGTAGTGTAATTTCTTAAAATGAGAAGATTTCCTAAAGTCACTCTCCAATTACTTGGCCGTAGGCTTCCACCAGTTTGTCACCAATTTTTTCCAGAGTATGTTTTTCGCCTACCTGTCTTGCGTTTTCGGAAATACGGTTCCTGAGTTCTTCATCCTGCTTCAACCTTGAGATCTGCTCCACGAAGCCCTCGACAGTATCAGCCTTCAGGCAGTTCTCCTCGTGGGTAAAATCTTCAGTGTAAACAGGAATATCCCTGACCACTATCGGCATTCCAAGGTATGCAGCCTCTATGACGGAGAGGCCTTGAGTCTCACTTTTCGTCGGGAAGAAGAAGACATCACCGGACCCGTAGGCATCCGCAACTTTTTCCTCAAAGCCCGGGAATACACAGTTTTCCGGAGCCCTCTTCTTCTGCTTTTTCACGCCTGAAGCAAGTATTCGGTTGAATTCTGGCCCGAACCACTTGAAATCTGTATCCGGTAGCTTCTCAGCAACGGAAACAAAGTCTGAGAGACCCTTTCTCTCGAAAAGTATAGAGACGTTGACAACTGTAAATCCACCTCCCCGTTTTGGTTCGTATTCTTCAAACCTTTCAGGATCGACACCATTACTCACCACCTTTTTAGGCCCATCAATCCTTCTTTCCAGGGTTTTCCTCGCATACTCGGATGGGCAGATAAGCAAATCAGCCCTGGAATAGAAGAGATCGACCCATTTTCTCGCCAGGGGCTGGAGCCTTGTTGAGAATGTAAAGCTTTCTGCAAAGTTTTCACCGATCTCGTGAGTGTGAACAACAACCGGCAAACCCCTTTTCTTCGCCTTCCTGAGCCTCCAGAAGTCCTTTGGACTCAGGATGTTGAGATGCAGCAGATCTGCATCTTCAAGACTGTCAACCATCTCAACATCGAGATCCTTCAGCGCCTTTCTCTGGTGCTTAATAGATGTCTTTATACCCCCTTCAAGTTTCTCCGGGTTTCCGGGGCAGTAAACCTTCATGCAAGCATTTTAGATTCTAATGTTTAAATCGTCAGGTTCGTCTATCCCTGATTTAAAAGTTTTTGAATATCTCAGTGTTGTATGACCACCGTATACGATGTAAAAGCTGAACCACTGATTCAGAGAGTGGCGAAAGAACTGGAAGAAGAATTCGAGGCACCTGAATGGACGGAATTCGTCAAGTCCGGGGTGCACAGGGAAAGGCCGCCCGAACAGGACAACTGGTACCATGTGAGATGCGCGGCGATCCTCAGGAAGATTTACCTGGACGGACCTCTAGGTGTATCAAGGCTCAGAACGATCTACGGAGGAAGAAAGAAAAACGGTCACGGACCTGAACACCATGGGAAGGCCTCGGGTAAGGTAATAAGGACTGCTCTCCAGAAACTGGAGGAAGCAGGACTGGTTGAAACAGAAGAAGGTGAGGGAAGGAAGATTACCGGTGAGGGGAGAAGTTTCCTTGATGGAAAATCTGATGAAGTCTAGAATCTTTTCTTGAAACTATGGAAGACGAAGAACTGGAAGAGTTAAGAAAGAAAAAGAGGAAGGAGAGAGCCGAAGAACAGGAAGAAATACAGGATCAACAGGAAGAAGTTGAGAACCAGATATGGAGCCAGGCAGTCCAGTACATGACCGATGATGCAAGAGAGAGGCTCTCAAACATAAAGGCTGCTGACACCGAAAAAGCCATAGGCGTTGCGAGACAGGTAGCCATGCTGGGAGAGTCTGGAAGGATGGGAAAAATCGATGACGAACAGATGAAAGATATACTCAAATCCATAGAAGAGGAGAAAAGCGAATCCGATATAAAGTTCAGGAGGTAAAACGATAATATGAGCTCGAACAAGTCGAAGGGAAAGAAGAAAAGACTGGCAAAGGCCGCAAAGACAGCTAAATCAGCCCCAAGGTGGGTTTCACTCAAGGCCTACGGTCTCGGAAAGGCAAGGAAGAAATCAATAAAGCCGAGAAAGTCAAGGCACTGGAGAAGAGACGATACTGAAGAATAATTTCCGGAGTGAAACCCGAATGGAGATAGAGAGGTACAATTACAGGGGAGATGCCAACATAGGTTTCTATGCAACCCTTACCGATTCCTACGCTATCCTACCTAGAGATTTTGAGATGAAAGATCTTGTACCGCAAAAGATGGTGGAGACGAGAATTTCAGGTACCAATCTGGCCGGACTTTTCACAGCAGGGAATTCTAACTGTCTGCTTGTTCCCGGATCAATCAAAGAAAGAGAGATAGAAAGGATACAGGAAGCAGGGATTGATTACCAAGTCCTGGAGACGGTGGAAAATGCCCTTGGAAACGTCATACTGGCGAACGATAGAGGAGCTTATATCTCAGAGGAGCTTGAAGAACAAAGCAAAGAGATAGAAAGCGCGCTGGGAGTAGAGGTATTCTCGGGAAAGATAGCGGGAATTACCAATACAGGAGTCTGTGGAGTTGCGAATTCCAGAGGCGCACTAATTCATAGAGATGCAGCTGAAGAGGAGGCAAAGGCTGTAAAGAAGGCTCTCGGTGTCGAAAATGTTGGTATAGGAAGTGTAAACATGGGCTCTCCCTACGTTGGATCAGGAATTCTGCTTAACAACAGTACCATTCTTGTAGGAGAAGACACTACGGGACCTGAGCTTGGAAGAATAGACAGGACCCTGAGAGCATGAAGGGTTTAAAAAATTCAACAATTCTCATGTTGCCATGACTACCTACACATTCTCAGGAAAAATCGACCTTGGAAGAGAAAAGCCTGAGTTCGAGAGAGAAGTTGAGGCCGAATCGGAGAAACACGCGAGAGAAAAACTTTACTCGGAGCTGGGAAGCGAGCACTCTATCGGTAGAGGTAAAATCCATATAGAGGGGAAAGAATGAGCCAAAACCAGCAGCAACAACTTCAGAAATACCAGCAGATACAGCAGCAGCTTGAGCAGATTCAGGGATTCATAGACCAGGTCGAAGAGAATGTGGAGGAAATGGAGGAAACTATCGAGGCAGTGAAAGACCTGGAGGATGAAGAAGAAGGTAGCGAAATCCTGGTGCCTATAGGTTCCGGCGCGTTTGTGAGGGGAGAACTCAAGAATACGGAAAAAATAGTATCCAATATCGGCGGAGAGGCCTTTGAGGAAAAAGAACTGGAAGATGCTGAGGAAATTCTACATCATAGAAAAGAGGAATTCGAGGAGACGCGGGAAGAGCTGCAGAGAACCGTTGAAGAACTCCAGGGCGAGATGCAGCAGATACAGAAACAGATGCAGGAAGCCAGGAGAGGCGCCGCAGAGTAGTTTTCAGGGAAAGACCGGTGAAGTTTTAAATTTTCTCTATTAAACCCTTAAAAATTTTTACATACATCAACAAAACAGGTGAATCAAATAATGCCAGGACTTGGAGGACAGCCTGTCTTCATCATGTCTGAAGACGCTGAACGCACAACAGGAGAAGACGCACAGGAGAACAATATTTCTGCATGTAAATCAGTATCAAAAGCCGTAAGAACCACACTCGGACCCAAGGGAATGGACAAGATGATGGTCGATTCCGTTGGAGACCTGGTGGTCACTAACGACGGCGTGACAATACTAGAGGAGATGGATCTAGACCATCCCGCTGCGAAGATGATGGTGGAAGTCGCACAGACCCAGGAAGAAGAGGTCGGCGACGGAACTACCACCGCAGTTGTACTCGCGGGAGAGCTTCTGAAGCAGTCAGAGGAGCTCCTAGACCAGGAGATCCATCCCACCGTAATCACGAAGGGATACAGGCTTGCAAGAGAGCGATCGGTTGAAGTACTGGATGAAATAGCTGAAGAAGTCGACCTCCAGGATGAAGACGTGCTTGAGAGAGTGGCGATGACAGCAATGACAGGGAAGAGCGCGGAGACCGCAAGAGACTACCTGGCTGAGATCGCTGTGGACGCTGTTGAAGGAGTTGCAGAGCAATCGGGCTCCGGTTTTGTGATCGACAGGGACATGATCAAGGTCGAGAAAAACGAAGGCGGATCGGTAGAGGATACAGAGCTGATCCAGGGAGTGATCCTTGACAAGGAAAAAGTCCACGGAGGTATGCCTGAATCAGTTTCCAATGCGAACATCGCTCTTCTTGACTCTGCAATCGAGGTAAAGGAGACTGAGACAGATGCGGAAATCAACATCTCAGATCCTTCACAGATGCAGAACTTTGTGGAGCAGGAAGAGGAACAGCTGAAGGAGATGGTGGAAGCCATAGACGATGCAGGAGCTAATGTAGTACTGTGCCAGAAAGGAATCGACGATATAGCACAGCACTACCTCGCGAAGAAGGGAATCTACGCGGTCAGGAGGGTCTCAAGCTCCGACATGGATAAACTTTCCAAAGCAACAAACGCCAACATAGTTACAAGCATCACCGAGATCGAGAGCTCCGATCTTGGGGAAGCGGGAACAGTCGAACAGAGAAGGGTTGGCGGAGATGCAATGACATTCGTCCAGGACTGCCCTGAAGCCAAGTCCGTCTCCATCCTGATCCGTGGAGGCACTGAACACGTTGTGGACGAGATAGAGAGAGCGATGGAAGACGCGATTGGAGGAGTAAGTTCCGCGCTGAGAAACGGAAGAGTTGTGGGTGGTGGAGGAGCCACCGAAGTCGAACTCGCACAGGAGCTCAGGGACTACGCAGACTCAGTAGGAGGCAGGGAACAGCTCGCGATCAACGCCTTCGCTGACGCCCTGGAAGTCGTACCGAGAACACTGGCGGAGAACGCGGGATTCGATCCAATCGATACGCTGGTCGATCTCAGAAACAGGCACGATAAGGGAGAAGTCTGGGCAGGTATCGACGTCACCTCCGGAGAGTCAGAAGAACTCTTCCAGGAGGGTGTAGTCGAGCCGCAGCAGATCAAGACACAGGCTGTAAGCTCGGCTTCTGAAGCCGCGGAAATGATCCTGAGAATAGACGACGTGATCTCCGCCTCGGGATTCGGAGACGATGAGGAGGCAGGAGGCGGACCTCCAGCCGGCGCCGGAGGAATGGGCGGCGGCATGCCAGGCGGGATGATGTAAACGCCTCCTGACACGGAGTGCGGCACGCGTTAAGCCATGCGCCCCTGGCGCATCGCTTTCAGCTTTTATCCTGATATTTTCTAATAACCCTCTTTTTGGAAGGAATTAGACCAGAGTTCCATATAGCTATACCAGTATTTTTCTTCGCAGCCTATATTGAAGTCGAAAATTTTTTGCTCAAAACTACAGATTTTTGAAGGAAGATTAGCTGGACATCAAACACAGATCGCAGTTTGAGAAGCACTTTACTAGAGCTAACAGCTCGAATGTGGCCTTTGAGGATCTAAAACTGGAAAGCAAATTTTTTCCTCCAGTAGAAAATCTTTGATTTCTATCTCTCAGAGGTTCGGACCACTCCTTATTTATACCGGGAAAGGGAATCCTGTGTTGTGTAGAGGGTAAAATTATGTCTAAAGAAGATGAGGTGGAACTAGGAGGAGGAGGTTCCGCAGGAGAGGATTACGAGGTTGTTCCCGTGGGACCGATCAGGAAACTTGAGAGGAGGATCGACGAACTTCAGGAACAGAAATCTTCTGGAAACGACGAACTTGTGAGGGACGTTCTCGACATAATGAAGTCAAACCAGAAGATCGTAAACGACATGACAGAATCCACGCATGAACTCAAGAATTCGGTGGAAGACCTGACGCACAAGATGGACGAGGTAGTGGATAACATGAACTCTTTCATGGATCTGCTTGAACAGGCATCTGAAGCGGATCTTGAAGGGGAAGTCATGAAGGATGTCCACTCCAAAATTGCCGACGCGATAGGCAACGAGATGGAAGATGTGGCATCGGATATCAAGGAATCGAACACACAGGTAATCCAGAACCTGGAGGATCTGAATGAGAATATAAGGAGGTCCTATACTTCACAGAACAAGTCGGAGATTCTATCCCAGCAGGGTAATTCTGGAGGAATGAATGTCGAAAGAGGGAAAAAATCTCAGAGAGGAGGTCAAAATTCCGGCCAGAGATCAGGGAACCAGAACGGCTCCGGGATGAGCCAGGGAATGGATATTGATAGGGACCAGTCGCGAGGACAGCGAAGTCAGAGCAATGAAGGTTCCGACAGGATGAGAAAATTGAGAAAAAGGTTCGACAATATGGAAGATGAAGAGTAAAGGTCTCAGCTCAGTTATAGGCGCTGTTCTCCTTATCTTGATAAGTGTTGGAGCGGCAGCCTCTGCCTGGAGTTTCGTATCTCAAGTGTCGGGGCAGACCCAGGATAATATCAAGAACAGGGTCCAGGAGCAGGAGAGAACATCGAAGTCAGAACTGAGCACGGATCTGGTTTTCAACGGGAGTGACGGTTACAGTATAATGACCCTGAGGAACAGTGGACAGACAACTCTAAAGCTGAGAAATCGCCAGGGGAAAGAACTTATCAACATGTACGTTGACGGAAGACCGGAAAACTGGAACTTCACAGAATCGAAAGATACATACGTGGCGCTCCAGCCCAGGCAGACGGTAAGGTTGAACTCAACAGTCAAGTTTCCCGCTGAGGGAGAGGAGAAAATCATAGAGGTAAGAGGGTCCTACGAAACCTCCACCACCTACGTCTGTTTCAACTCGGGAACACAGTCCTGCTAACTTATTTAAACGAGAGGAGAGGATGCTTAACCATAGGTCAAATAATGAAAAGGAAGGGTATAACACCGGTAATCGATGTCGTTT
Source organism: Candidatus Nanohaloarchaea archaeon (assembly GCA_042218075.1). Classification (GTDB taxonomy): domain Archaea; phylum Nanohalarchaeota; class Nanosalinia; order Nanosalinales; family Nanosalinaceae; genus SW-4-43-9. The sequence goes on along the minus strand of JBDGRK010000021.1, from coordinate 59,906 downwards.
TACTACTCCTGATAACCGTGGGAGCAGTCGCATCAGCATGGGGACTTTACCAGCAGATAACAAGCGACCAGAGCCAGGTCAACCAGCTGAACCAGAGGCAGAAGGCTGAAAACACCCAGATAACGGTTGAGTCCGTCTACAAATCGGATGACGGTTACGTTAATGTATCACTCAGGAACAACGGTGGGACGGCAGTCAACCTGACTAAAGATGTGGATATCCTGGTTTCACCGCCATCTTCCTCACAGTTCCTCAGTCCCAGCCTGCTAACAAGCAATTTCAATATGGGAGATCCAGGGAAAAGCGGGTGTTTCGGGGGATCAGGAACGGTGCTTACCACAGATGGTAACAAAAAAGAGCTACAGTGTAACACCAGCGTTGAATTCCCGGCTGCCGGACAGGAAGTCAGATTCAGGCTGAGCTACAAGAATGTCGAGGGCTACAACTGGGACTTTAGCTGCCTGCCAAGCTCCAGCGGTGCGATAAGATGCGGATGATCACGTGGAAACTCTTCGATTTATATAAACAGGTAAAATAAGTTTTCTTGTAGGATGAGCAGGAAGGGTATAACACCGGTAATCGCCGTCGTGCTTCTGCTACTTATCACGGTAGGAGCAGTAGCATCGGCTTGGAGCCTCTACCAGAATATCACAAGTGATAGAGGGCAGCTTGAGAATCTAGCTGAGAGAAGGAAGGCGGAGAACACTGAGATAGCTACCCAATACGTCTACAGGTCGGATGACAACTATATCAACGTTTCGCTAAGGAACAACGGTGGAGAAGCGGTCAATCTTAGCAAGGACGTAGATCTTTTTGTATCGCCTCCTTCAACATCCGAATACCTCAGTTCTAACTTGTTAAAGAGTAACTTTGATATCGGTAACCCTGATAAAAGCAGTTGCTTTGGTGGAGAGGGAAGAGTGCTTATCACGAGCGGCAGCAACAGAAACCTCCAGTGCAACACCAGCATCGAATTCCCTAATGCAGGGGAAAGTGTAAGATTCAGGCTCAAGTACAGCAACGTACAGGGATACAGTTGGGAGTTCAGATGTGTTCCAAGTTATTCAGGTTCGATCAGGTGTGATTGAGGTAGACTCCCGACACTTTATATTCAGAGTCACAGAAGAATTCTTGCATGAAAGGTCAGGCCCAAGCAGTGACTGCAGTTCTGATCACGGGCGTGGTAGTAGGATCCGTGGCTACCGCCTACGTGTGGGGCGTTCCGCTTCTGGAGAAGCAGCAGAGCCAGGCAGAGGTGGAAAACGTTGAGAGTAATGTAATCAGTTTTAGAGACACGATAGTAGAGGTGGCAAGAAGTGGTGAAGGTACTACCTCCGAGTTCGATCTCTCTGACGGAGTTTCAAACCCCGACAATATCAGGGTTAGGCTGAACCCGGATAAAAACTTTATTGATGTTAGGCTTAGAGGTCAGGACCCGGTGTATCCCATGGACACGTGGAGTCTACTGAAGGGAAGCAGCTTCCAGAACCTCAGCATAGGAGAAGGACAGTACGCAAGAAGAGGCAGCGACCTGCCGGGTGTAGTTGCAGTGAGAGCTGCAGGAGCTCCAGACAGCACTTTATTGACCTACAGGGTTGAATTCAGGAACATGATGGAGGATAAACCTTCAGGAAGACAGCTCTACAGGATCAACCTGACCAGTTCAGGCCAGACCAGGACAACTGGAGACGCAGATATATTCATATCCAACCAGGGTACAACTGAGGCGGGAAGCGATAGTGTGAAGTTAAGGAGCGGCGAGATCGTACCTAGAAGAAACACGAACATCAGGATTTCATTCCAGTGATAGAATGAAAGGCCAGTACCTGGCGGTTGAAAGCGTTTTAACCTTTGCGATGGGTCTGAGCCTTGCTATTACCACTCTGGCGATTTTCACAAACTACCAGAACAGCATAGATACCACGACAGAGAATAAAGAGCGGAAAATAGTTAACAACAGGATCAAATCGGCAATTTATGACCTGAATAGCAGTCATTCTGGAAACAAACTTCTGGAGCTACCCGAAGATATAGGTGGAAAAGACTATACCGTAACCATCAACCAGGAGATTAAGACCATAACAGCTTCGGAAGAGTTTTCAACAAGCATCTCAAACTTTGAAACGTACGATATGAGCGGATCTGTATCTGGTGGAGATGCCAGGCTGTACAAAACCGGTAGAAAATACGTTCTGAGGTCTGAATAATGTCTTTCCAGTTTTTAAGCTTGGCTGAGAGACTCAAGAAGATAAAGCACCCGGAACTGTACGAGGAAGACGATGAGGATGAAGAGGAAGCGAAAAGAGTAGATGGTGTGAAAGTTCCAGCACCTGGAGAGTTCAAGTCAGGAATTGTGGAAGATGAGGATGATGAGAGTCTTGCAGATACTGATATCGTTTATCCACTGATTCCGCAGGATCCTGAAGAGGGAGAGATGGTGTACTCATGGGCTCACATAACATGGAACGAGGATGAGGGAGAGCTAGAGTACAGGGTGGTTGAGCCTGAAATGGACCCGGGAACGAGAGAAGCACTAGACAAGATCAAGAAAATACTGGAGAGAAGCTTTGACATAGAATTCACGGATCTTGAGACAGAAGAGGCGGAAAACTACCTTGAGGAAAAGATAGACCAGATAACAGACAAGTACAATATCTCTCTTACTGGAGAGCAGCGTGAAGTAATCCGGTACTACGCCAAGAGAGATTTTGCTGGACTGGGCAGGCTCCAGCCCCTGCTGAACGACAAGGAAGTGGAGGACATCTCCTGTGATGGATCGGGAATTCCTGTCTACGTTTACCACAGGAATCCAAAGTTCGGTTCACTGAAGACGAATATTGTCTGGGAGAACTCGGATGAACTTGACAGCTTCGTGATGAAGCTGGCGCAGAGATGCGGGAGGTCTATCTCGGTTTCTTCCCCACTTCTTGACGGCTCCCTCCCTGACGGCTCAAGAGTTCAGGCAACGCTCGCGACAGACATCGCGAGAAAGGGCTCCAACTTCACCATTAGGAGATTTACAGAGGATCCTCTTACACCCATACACATGATGGATTTCGAGACGGAGAACGCTAGAATGATGAGCTATCTCTGGACACTGATTGAGCACGAGAAATCCATACTTGTATGCGGGACGACGGGAGCGGGGAAGACATCCCAGCTTAACGCTCTATCGCTTTTCATAAAACCGGACAAGAAGATAGTATCGATCGAAGATACGCCCGAACTTAGGCTGCCCCACGATCACTGGGTGCCAGAAGTTGCCAGAAGTGGTTTCGGTTCCTCCGTAGAAGAAGGAGGCGAAGTGTCAATGGACGACCTTCTTAAGGAATCGCTCAGGCAGAGACCGGAATACATCATCGTTGGAGAGGTGCGTGGTGAGGAAGCATATATACTTTTCCAGCAGATGGCCACTGGGCACACCGGCCTTTCGACAATCCACGCCGATTCGCTTGATATGCTTATGGATCGTCTGACTACCAACCCTATCAACCTTTCTCCCTCACTTATAGAGACACTTGATGCCGTGATGCTGATAAAGAGGATCAGGAGAGGAGACAAGTACATCAGGAGGATCACCGGGATATACGAGGTTGAAGGATATGAAAAGAGGACAGGAATTGATGCAAACAAGGTATTCGGCTGGGACGCCAAGACGGACGAGTACCACGTTTTAAACAATTCCCTCCTGTTAAAGGAAATCGTCGAGGAAACCGGGGGAGACGAGCAAGATATCAAAAACGAGTTGAAGCGAAGGCAGCACGTGCTTGACTGGATGCAGGACCAGCAGATAAAGCACTACAGGAAAGTTGGAGACGTCATATCGCGCTACTATTCTGATCCACAGTCAGTACTGGGCAAGATTGAGAGAGGGGAAAAACCGGGAGAAACAGTTGAAGTAAGGCGATAAAGATGCTTGAGAGATACGCCAACTTCTGCTACGACCAGATGGGTAACTACGGACTCGAACTCGTGGAATACTTCGAGAACCTGAGACCGCAGCTTTCCAAGGCGGATATTCATGTTTCACTGCCTGAATACCTGAGCATGATGATTTTCACGACCCTTATGACAGCGGTATTCAGCTTATTCGTGTTCGGCGCTCTTTTCATGTTCCTTTACGGTCTGACAGGCATAATCCTTGGACTGGTAGCCACTTTTGTGGTACCGACAATCGCCTTCATGATAGTTTTCCTTTACCCATCGATAAAGCAGAAACAGAGAGCATCCGTGATACGAGATACTTTACCTTTCGCAACGATGTACATGTCAACCCTGGCAGGCACGGGAACCCCAGTATCTCAGCTATTCAAGAACATGTCCGAGGTCGAGGAGTACGGAGAGGTCTCAAAGGAGGCGGAGAAAATAAGCAGGGATATCGAAACCTTTGGAATGGATATCAGCGAGGCACTGGAGAGAGCAGCTGAGAGAACCCCGAGCGATCATTACAAGGACCTGATGTGGGGGATGAACCACGCTCTGACCTCGGGAGGCTCGATGAGGGACTTCCTGAGAGAAAGGTCGGAGACACTGATGAAGGATTACCAGAGAAGGATAGAATCCTACTCGGAAACCCTATCTCTCCTTGTGGAAATGTACATCACAGTAGTGATCGTGGGATCGATAGTCTTTACATCGATGAGCGCGGTCATGAGCAGTTTTACAGCTATATCGGCTGAAAAGATAGTCCTTATCCAGATATCTGCGATATTTTTCGGGCTACCTATCATTTCAGGCATGTTTATCCTGTTAGTCAACGGTATTTCACCTGGAGGAATAAGGTGATATAATGCTGGAGTACTTTAAGGAGGAAGAAATGCAGAAGGGAAGAACCAAGGGAGAGAAAATAGTGCTTGGATCTCTTGGATTAGGGGTATTGATCACGGTCAGCGGGATCTTGGTCTACCTTTTCGGCGGACAGCAGATGGGAGGCGCTTTAGTCCTCTTGGGGCTTATCACGGCATTACTGCCGTACGGGGTAATCTCTTTCCTGAAGAACAGGGCTATAAGGGAGGTAGAGGATCAGTTCCCCTCCTTCCTAAAAGATCTTGCCGAGTCCAAGAGAGGAGGAATGACCACAATCCAGGCCTTTGAGTCAGCAAAGGAAACAGACTACGGAAGACTGAACCAGGAGATAGAGAGAATCCACAACGAACTTACATGGGGAGTCCCGTTCCCGGAAGTCATGGAAAGATTCTCGAGGCGGATGAGCGAATCAGCGGTGATCCAGCAGTCTATCTCCATCCTCCTGCAGAGCTTCAGGAGCGGAGGAAACATCACCAAGACTATAGAAACTATTGCAGAGGACTCATCAAACCTAAAGGAAGTCGTGCAGAAGAAGAATTCCAAGATCAAGCAGCAGATCCTGATAATGTACGTCATTTTCTTCCTCTTCGTGGGTATAACTATCGGAATATACATGATGCTTGGACAGTTGCTGGGACTGGGCCAGGCGGGAGAAGGAGCGCTCCAGAATGTCGATTTTCTGTCAGGAGGTAAGGGTGGAGGCGGGACCACAAACTTCTGTAATGGAAAGATAGTTTACGCAGAACCTATGTGCACAACTGCTAAAGTATTCGGTTTTGTGCCCGATAAAGCCGTCCAGGAAGGTCTCAACAGCGAGTTCTCCCGCAAGTACAAGTATGGACAGATGGCCTACTACAAGGCACTTCTATTCACCATGCTTATGATACAGGGGCTTTCGACCGGAGCTGTGGCGGGTCAGATCGGGCAGGGAACGCCTTCCGCGGGTATAAAGCACGCGCTGATAATGCTGCCTGCCGCCTTCATCATATTCATGTACATGGTGGGACTTTCGGGAGTTTGAAAACGAAGCCTTGACAATTACGGTACAGTCGATGAAAGCCCAGCTCAACATAGAATTCCTGGCTGCAGCAGGACTATTCCTGCTCACATTGATCACCTTACTGACTTCCAACCAGGTGCTGCCAAGTTATAGCAGCGAAATGGAGAGGATCAGCATCCAGGTGGAGGCAGAAGCAGTCTCAGACCAGCTGATGAGGGCCAGAGGAAGACATAGCTTTGGATCAGGAGGTTCAAACTGGGAGAGAAACAGCAGCACTGTTCAAAATACAGAGGCAGTGGGTCTGGCGACAGCTTACCACAATATCTCAAGAGAAAAGGTTGAGGCGCTCAAAACTTTCTCGAGCGGCAATACCACAGAGCTGAACTACACAAGATTCAAGAACCTGACCAGCGCCAGAAACCAGTACAACCTGAGATTTGTATGGCTGCCGACGATCGAAACACAGAAATCTTTCATCAAAAACACCACCACGCCGGACGATCCAGAAATTATAGAACCCGAGAGAAGGAAGGATACTGACGGAGATGGAACCGAAGAGTTGACCAGTTACGGCAGGGCCGAAAACGAGGTACACTACGGCAGCATAAATCTGACCGGTAACAAGTACAACGTACTTGTGACCGCCCATGACGGCTCTTATGATTCCCTTTACGTCAGCGAAGGTGACTGGGACTTCCAGGACGACCTGAAGTCAGAGGAGCCTTATGGAATCGACGAGAATATAACTGAAAACGGCTTCAACGTTACCGGTTTCCAGAACAAGGAGAATAACAGGGGAGCTGTAGTAATAATCAGGAAAGAGATAAAGAGCTTCGGACCAACGGTCGCGAGAAAGACAGAGGTCGTTACCATGGATAGGTTCGGAGCGATGGAGGGGGAGCCGCTCAGGATGGAGGTGACAACCTGGTGAGAAGAAAGGGAGTAGGTTACATAATCGAGGTTATGGCCTCTCTGCTGGTATTATTCATATTTGTAATTGGAAACGTGCCTGAACCACCTGCAGATGACCTGAAAACCCTGAAGAAAAAGGCCACTTCACAGGACCTCACCATCACGCTGAAGAAATCCGGGGATCTTGAATACTTCCTTAGCAACGGCGGGACAGGAAGCCTCGAGACCACAGCTGAAACCATGACACGAAGCGAGATAGACGTCTCGGGAACCGTTTCCAACCTGCCTATTGAAGAGACAATAGTGGGCTTCCACGTCCTTGACCAGGGAGACCGCAGGAGAAATATATCGCTGACTGATGCCAGCACCACTGGAGATCACTGCAGCGACACCGGCGACCTGGAAGAGATAAATTCTGACAGCCCTATACTGACCAACATTTCCCGGCTGGATTCGAATGAACCTCCTGTCTACGTGGCCGACACCAACCCTGATGTGAGGAACGATACGGCTAAATACGATACTGTGTACGTGGATAACGGAACGAGATGCCAGTTCTCGTCGGAGGAAGGACCCTATTACATTGAGGATTTCTTCCGTCTGGCGGACGGAAGCGGAGATCATTACGACATAAAGAATATCTACTCCGACAGTGAGCTAGAGATTTACAAGGCAACCCAGGTAATCGATATCGGCGAACAACTGAAGAGCCGGGTGAACGGCATCGATCCGGAAGTGGAGACTGATACCGTGGCCGCGGAAAAAGAAGATCTTGTAGAATATGATACCCTGGTGTTCCGTGAAAGGGAGTCTGTGTTGAGGATGATGGACCCGAACGCGGAGCTTAATTCGACCGATATAAGGAGATTCATGGACAGGGAGGGCAAAGTAATGATTCTCGCTGAGCTCAGGAAACAGGACTTCTACACCGGTGGTTCGCTTGATAACAACTTCATCACGAAGACAGGGATGAAGTGGGTTGATATCTCGCATTCCCCGGTTTCAGGGGCCAACTTTACGGATAACAGGTTTTCGAAAGAAGCAGAGGCCTACTTCAGCGGTTACTATGGATCTGAACAGGAGAAAAACCAGGCATTAGAATCTCTTAGCATCAACCCTGGCGGCAAGATATCTTCCTCCAACAGCCCCATGTTCAAGAAAAAGCCGCCTATGGTGAGATCGGAGAGTGGAGTTTACCAGAACTCAGAGTTCAATGCCACGAATTACACCATGGACAAGGTTGACATCGAATCCCAAGCGAAGGGATTTCCAAAGACTGAATGCGTGGAGACTCCCGAGTTCAACACCACAAACCTTACAAGGGGAAGATTCAACTTCTACGACTACAGAGACGACCAGAACGTAGAGTACAAGGTTATAAACACTGAGCTTGGAGATTCAGACTCTTTCTGCAAAAACAATAACGTTAGAGCGGCTAACATCGATCTCAACGGTAACGGCTGGTTCAACGATAGCGGTGAAGGACCCTACCTGGAGAATGAGAGCCTGAAAGTCGAGGGAAGAAACTACTCAATACACTTCCCGGGCAAACCCGGATCACTAAAGAACGGGACAAAGCTTGAATTCAATTATACAGGAGAGGAAAGTGTAGAACTAGTTAATTATCGTACCAGTGTCGAAGGTATTGAAGGCGGTAGACTCGTAAGAATGAATTACGAAAACAGCTACAGTCAAGACGAGAGACGACTGATAGCGGCAATGCTGCACTGGGTTTCCGACGAGAACAAGAAGTTTGGGGAAAGGAAGGGTTCAGGAGTCAGTACCGAGACAGTTGGAGGTATAGCCGGCAAATCTTTCATACCATACAGGCTTTCCATGAGGTGGAAATGATGAAGGGACAGTTCATGCTAATCTCCTCGATCCTGGCAGGTGTAATAGTTATATCGGCTTCAAGCACCATCTCAGAGGTACAGTCCAGATCTGTTTCAACAGATGAAATTTCCAACACTGCAGAGACAGTGAAATACGAGGCTGGAAGACTTTACAACGACAGCGATTTCACAGAGCAGGAGAGGGAAAACTTCGGCCTGATGGTTTCAATGATCTCAAGTTACCGCACAGACCACTCTTACTGGGATAAAGGTTCTGAGAGCTGCTTCAATATTACAATACGCTCATCGAACCAGGAAGTTTTCCTGAAATGCATTAACTAGAGAATTTTTCAATAAACTCTACCTCTTCCTCGTCAAGCTCAAGCTGTTCCGCAAACTTCCGGTCGTGTTCTATCAGTCCGGCAATAAAGGGCATCATAGACTTCGACCTGTTAAGTGAAACATGAAGTTTCTCACCTATCTTTCTCGATATCTCCTCCAGCTTTTTCCTCGAAGACCTGGAAGAGCCCATCTGCTTTATCTTCGAGGGATACTGGTACTTTGTCCAGCCAGAGTATTTTTCCTGCTTGCTAAGGGCGACACCGATCGTTGAGAACGCGTAGACGTACTTCAGGAGCTTCCAGTTCATCGATCTCCTGATCCTGCCATTGAAAAGATCAGCTCTCGAAATCCAGTTGTAGGCCCTCGCATTATCCTCTGGCTTCTCATATTCTCTCGGTATATTCTCCCTGACCCACTGCAGGAAAGTATCCGGATCCTCGTCAAGGTTGTCCGTCGATTCGTAGGCCGTGGAGGCATCCTCAGTCTTGAATATCATCTTCAGCGAGTCAAATATATCCTTCTCCGAATCCCTGATCCCGATAGCCTGGAGATCCTCCGAGCTCAACTTTTCTCTCCCCTCTGCAGCTGCCTGAAGATCGTTTATCGCGGATCTCATCTGTCCGTCCGCCTGTCTAGCAATCCTCTTGACAGCTCCTTTTTCGTATGCGATGCCTTCCTCCTCGAGGATCTGCTTCAGATGGGCGTTTATGGAATTGGTATGAACCTTCCCTATCTCCACTACTTTTGACTTGTTCCGGAGAGACCTGATTTTCTGGTCGTATGCGTCGTTAGCGGTCATAACAAACGGGAACCTCGTCTCATCCACAATCCTGTTCAGCTCCTGCGTTCCACCACGATCAGTCGAACTCATGCCATCAACTTCATCCACCAGAATCAGCTTTTTACCGCCGAAAAAAGATTTCTGCTGTGTCGCCTGCTTGAGCTCCTTTCTCAACTTATCCTTTGTCCTGACATCCGAGGCATTCGTCTCCACAAGCTCGTAATCCAGGTCGTTCGCAAGCGCCTCAACCAGGGATGTCTTGCCTGTACCGGGAGGACCGTGAAGCAGTACTGGTTTATCGCTCTGCTCCCAGTTTTCCACATGCCCCTTCAACTCCTGCTTTTCATTCGAAGCTCCCCTGTACTCTGAGAGGTTTTCAGGCCTGTACTTTCTCGACCACATAAGGTTACGCCCCACTCCAAAACCTTAGATTTTGCGCGTTCAAAGAAACCCCTCCAGGAGTTTCATGTGTATCGCAATAAGGCATTCAGGATATGCCTCCCGGAGATTTTACCATTTTTTATTCCTCTTCCAGGTCAGCTATTTTGGCGAGAAGAGCCTCTATCTGTATATCCGAGGTGCCTCCCTCCGCGATCCTGAACTCGAATTCGCCCAGGTTTTCAATTATCTCAAGCTTACCTCTTTCCGATATGTCAAGATCTAGAGCCTCTCTATGGATCGCATTTATCACATCCTGTCCATCCAGACCCCTCTCAATCATAATATCTGCCAGTTGCTCTCTCGCATCGATAAAGTCTCCTTCAAGGGCTTTATCCAGTATATCGGTGATTTCCTCCGGCTTGAGTGATGCAGAAGCGCCGTAGATATCTTCCTCCTCTACCTTGTCATTATCCATCGAGGCAGTCTGGAGAATATTTGTAACCCTCCTGAGATCGCCGCTCGAGACTCTCATCACCGCTTCAATTGCCTCCCTGGAAATCTTGAAACCTTCCTCTCCAGCGATCCTCTTGATGTATTCTTCCACCTCTTCATCCTCCAGCCTCTTGAACCTGAATACAGCGCATCTCGACTGGATGGGATCGATTATCTTCGATGAGTAATTGCAGGATAGAATAAAGCGGCAGTTGTCCGAAAACTGCTCCATTGTTCTTCTCAGGGCCTGCTGGGCGTCCTGAGTAAGAGCGTCAGCTTCATCCAGGAAGATTATCTTGAAATCGGCATCCACCGGTTTAGTCCTTGCAAAATCCTTTATTCTCTCCCTCACAACATCTATACCTCTCTCATCCGAGGCGTTGGTCTCCATGAAGTTCTGGCTCCACTTATCGCCGAACTGGTCTTTTGCGAGTGCGATGGCTGAAGTTGTATTGTGAACAACCGTAGGAACATCCCCCGCAATGAAGTTATGGCTGCCAGGAACCGTCAAGTCGTAAACTTCCTCGCTACCCTCCTCTTCTATATCTTCTATTTTAACCCATCTTAGCTCTGCTTTCTTCAAGAACTTTAGCTTCTCTAGTTTCTCTATAATTCCTGTATTTCTCAATGTCCGATCCAGGTCCTGGGAAAGATTGGAATGTATTTTTGCCAGTGTTTTCAGATTCTCTTGAGATATATTTCCATTTAAGGCAGATTTGATGCAGCTTGAACTCTTGTCTATATCTCTGCCTACGGAACTCAACGAGTTATTAGAAGTTTTAATAGTCCTATTAAGGCAGTCTTGTAACTCTTCTACTTGCTCCAAAGATTTCTCAAGATCCGGTTTCTCAACCCGATCAACCTTCAGAATACTCGTTAACCTATTGACTTCCGGACTTCTCTCACCTTGAGCATATTCAAGAACCCTGTCCGATCTTATTCCCTCTTCTCTTTCAATTTCATTTCTCACTTCTATAGGCTCAAGTTCCTGGTTTAACTCCTGGATTTTAGAATCTATATTAGAATAAGTTTCAGCGCATTCATCGAAATTTCTTAATTCTTCTCTTAGAGAAGCTAGCTCATTAATTCTTGACTCTGCTTTTTCAACAAGATCCGTAATCATTTTTCGATGACTCAATCTCCCTAGAGCCTGATAAGAAGACTCTAAAGCATATTCTTTGCTCTCAAAAACTTGTTTATACTTTATTCCTAACTCATCCATGATCTCTCTATAAGTGTCTGGCGAGTTCTGAATTATATCCAAATTAGGGGTATTATCTCTAGATATCAATTTCTCCAATTCCTCACTCTTATAATTGAGATCAAACCCTATTTCAGAATCAAATTTTTCAAGATCTGTTTTTCCGGAGATAAGAACTGTATGATACGTTCTTTCTATTCCAGAACCATTCGAAGCAGATTTTTTCTCTTCTTTGATCCTTGAGTGTATTCCAAGCCTCTTCAGAAGATAAGTTAGATTCGATGCCATCTCTTCAGAAGCGGTAGTTATCTGCACACCTTGATTACTGACACAAGCTTCTGAATCCGAGTAAGACTTCAGAAATCTGGAAATAGATTCTTCGGAAGCAGCCGTGACGTAGTCGTTAAGTGATATTTCATGGCTCTTTCTTCTCTCTCCGAAAGGCAAATCAAAAACTTGCTCTAGAAGTTTAGAGATTGTCGCCCCTTCTTCAACCCTTAAGTAAGGAGTTTTATCAACCGGTTGCTCTCTAATCGTTTCTGCGCCGAAAAGCTTCTCCACTAGTTCGCTGAACCTGTCCAATAGCTTCTCGTCGTCATTATAAAATCTGAAACCTGTCTCACGCAGACTTCCCTCGGCCAACAAGAAGCCAAGAAATTCAAGTAGTTCAGGTGAAACTTTCTCCACCGGCTCAATCTTTCCTGAAAAGTTCCTGAACCTGTTCACGTAAACTATTTTCTCAAAATGATCTCGAGATATATTGTTTTCTCGACAGTAATCCAGTCTAGCCACATTTTTTTGATTCGATGCTGAAATCCTAACTTGTTCATCTTTTATCTCCACTAAGCCTTCTTCTGACATTTCATATAGATAATTTCTGACAGACGATTCTTCGATCTCAGAGGTTATATCCGAAAATCCAATATTATCTCTTTCTTCTATCAGGCTTAAGATTTCTCTCTTCTTCCCCACAAACGTTTCCGAGAGAGGAATATCAAAACTTTCAGGCAAAACAACTCTAAATCTTTCCCCATCAAGTTCCTCCAAAAATTCTCTATCCTGTCCTTCTACACCCAATTTCTCGGGTACTGCTATGAAATCGCCTTCTCTAAGCTTATCTGCTTCTTTCCACTCAGGCAAACCATTTCTGAGTGTTAAAAGCGGATGTTCTGGCGTTAACTTTTCACTAAATCCATGTTCGGAGCTCAGATAAAGAACCTTTTCCGCTTGCTTTCTAAATACATGCGAAGCCTCTTTCTCCGCTACAGATCCTCCTTCAGTCAAAGATAAAACTGTCAAGTCTTCAACTTCTGTAACTCCCTCACCATCTGATTTCTCCCTAACAAGCTCCCCTATTTTTCTCAGTTCGCCGTTACCCAGCATGACAGGAGTGTCCTCTGTCAAACACTTGCCTGTACCTGCGGGGCCGGCAAACATCAGGTGAGGTATCGAATCCTGCTCCTCGAAGGCCTGGAGCCTCTCTACTATCTCTTCCTGCCCAACCACCTCTTCCAGAGTATCCGGCCTGTACTTTTCCGTCCAGACTTCAATCAAGGAGATTCACCCTGCAGATTAAGTCTGGTTGCAGAAGATTCCATCTTCGAATCCAGACCTCTATCAAGAGTTCCACCTCGCCGATAGAGTTTGGTCGCAGAATAATTCATTTATTCGAGTCCATACCTCGATCATGTTACCACCCCGATCGTGGCTGGTTGCAGAAGATTATATCTTCGAGTCCATACCTTGATCATTCTACCACAAAAGTTCGTGGTCGGTGTAAGCTTTTATTCTTTCAGAAACATCTTGGAATCCTATGATAGTGGCTCTGACAGGAACCCCCGGAACAGGGAAAACCGCGGTATCGGAGCAGCTTGACGGTTTCAGAACAGTGGATCTGGGTGATTTCTGCAGAACCAGAGAGCTGGGAGAACAGAGGGAGGAATTCGAGGTCAACATAGAGGAGATGAGAGAAGAACTGGAAGATTACCTGGAAAACGAAGAAAAAATGGTGATAGAGGGACACCTTTCACACCACTGCCCCGCAGACTACTGCATCGTGCTGAGGTGCCATCCCGAAGAGCTGAGAGAAAGGCTTGAAACGAGAGATTACAGCAGGGAAAAGATTGAGGAAAATGTAGAGGCTGAGAAGCTCGACTCGATACTGATTGAGGCGGTTGAGAACCAGGAGAATGTAATTGAAGTCGATACAACCGGTAGAGATGCCTCGGAAGTAGCGGCAGAGATCAGGAAAAAACTTGAAGAGGGAGAAACAGGTTACGGGAAAGTGGACTGGAGCGGAACTATCTAGCTGTTCTCCCTTATCCACTGCTTCAGCTCGTCTTTCTGCATCGCTCCCGAAGTCCTCGCAACTTCCTCTCCATCCTGAACTATAATCATTGTCGGTAAGGCCCTTACTCCATTCTGAGTTCCCAGTTCCTGATGTTCCTCCATGTCGACTTTACCAAAGTTGACAGATTCAATCTCTTCAGAAGCCTCCTCAAACCTTGGCTTCATCTTCTTGCATGGACCGCACCATTCAGCCCAGAAATCAATCACCCATGTATCTCCAGAATTTTCAATCTCTTCCATCTTACCTGAATCAATATCGGTCGGCATACCTAGTTATTCCCAGACAACACTTAAGAAAAAACTGCCGACCCGGAAGTAATCTCTACCCTTCACTCCTCGTTCATGTAGACCGTCCTGATCGGGTAAGGTATGTCGATTCCTGCCTCATCGTATTTCTCCTTCACCAGTTGGGTTACCTGTGAGGAGGCATCCACCATGGAAGCTCTTGAAGGCTTGGTCCAGCCCCTCAGCTTCAGGTTCACTGAGGATCCGCCCAGCTCCTCTACAAGCACCTGTGGCTCGGGTTCGAAGTCAACTGAATCAACTTCCTCCAGGGTCTCTATAGCGAGTTCCTTAGCCTCTTCTATACTTTCATCGTAGCCTACCCCCACTATCACATCGAAACGCCTCTCATCGTATGCGGTGTTGTTCTTCACAGTCCCGTTGTAGAGCACAGAGTTCGGCACTATTATCTTCCTGCCGTCGAACGTCCTTATGTCGGTAGCCCGGATTTTAATATTCTCTACAGTTCCGGATTCACCCTGGACCTCTATCTGGTCGCCGATCTTGAAGGGACGGGATATCATTATCAAAAGGCCGGATACACAGTTGGCAATTATATCCTTCAGCGCGAACGATAGACCCAGACCGATAAGCCCAACAGCAGTTCCGAGCGCTGATAGGGGCAGACCGAAGACTCCCAGAAGAACAACGAATCCTACCGAATATATCACGTACGATGAAATCTTTTTCGCGGTTACAGAGACGTGCTGATCACTTCTTCTCTCTACAGATCTGCCTATGATGTAGTTGCTGAGCCTGTTGGCGACGAAAGCTCCCAAGATGACAGCAGCTGCAAGGAAAAAGGTTGAACCTTCGACGCTGAAATCTGCGAAACCGAATGAAGAATTCATGAAGGAGCTTAACAGGTCTGGCATATTCTTAAACTGGAATTGTCCTGCAGGTTTTAATAAGATTCCGAGATACCGGAGCTTCATGTATTCCCGCTTCAGATCCCTGGAAAACTACGGCGAGAAAGAGATCCAGAGACTCCATGAATCCAGAGTCGCTGTAGTCGGTCTCGGAGCCACCGGTTCGGTGATAGCTGAACACCTGGCCAGGCACGGAATTGAGCTAGCGCTGATCGACAGGGACTATCTTGAGGAGAACGATCTCTACTCTTCAAACCTCTACGGTAATGAAGACGTTGAAAAAGCGTTGCCGAAGGCCAAGGCCGCGGCAGAAAAGCTATCAGACTTCACAGAAGTTGATTTTAACGTCGCAAGCCTTTCATCGGAGAATACAGGACTGATGGATGAATCCGACCTGGTGATGGACGGCACTGACAACCTTGAGACAAGATTCCTGATAGACGAGTACTGCTGTAGAGAGGGAAAGCCCTGGATCTACACCTCCGCGCTGGCGGGATCGGGATACTCGTTGTTCTTGGATAGCGAGTGCTTCAGCTGCATGTTCGAAGAGGTCTCCGCGGGAAGCCTTGGAACCTGCGAAATCGAGGGAATCATGAGAGAGGTTGCTTCGGCAATCGCTTCGAAATCAGCGATGAAGGCTGTCAGGTACCTGGCAGGGAAAGAGGTGGAGCAGAAGCTGGAGACTTTCAGAGGCGAGGAATTCGATTTAGAAAGCGATGGATGCGAAGTCTGCAGGGAAGAGAAGTTCCCGCACCTGGATTCTCCTCGATCAGGTATTTCTGTCTGTGGCGAGCAAAAATTCCAGCTTGAGATAGATGATTCAGGAGGTGTGATCGAGCGACTGAAAGCTGAGGCGGATAGTTTCAGTGAGAACGATTACCTCCTGAAATCGAAATTCAAAGCAAGGAGCGTAACAGTGTTCAGGTCTGGCAGAGTGATAGTCGAGGCAGAGGATAGGGGACACGCTGAAGCTTTGCTTAATGAGATCGCAGGAGTTTAAAACCCAGTAGTTACAAGAAGTTTCCATGAACCTTGAGAGAGATTACATAGAATACGTGGCGGAATCATCACTGGCGTTGCTGGCAGTGTCCGGATTCTACATTTTCGATCCATCGAGTCCATCAACTTACGCTCTGCTACTGCTGGTTCCTGTAATGTTCGGGTACACCGCCTACATCTCAAGAGAAGGTTTCAGCAAAGCCTCCCTTCTCGGATTCGTATCACTGATCTTTATCCCGCTGGGACTCCTGACAGGATTATTCGCACTGTTCATCAGCTTCTCCAACATTCTTGTCTCATACTTTTCAGGAGGCGAAGGCTTCAACAGCTACAGCAGTTCGACCTACATGCCTATGCTGCTCAGCGGGCTGCTTATCGGCCTCTTAGTGTACGGTGCAGCGGAGTCTCGACCGGGGCTTAAACAGGATATTTCTGGAGAGATAGCCGGAAAGATGGGCAACGTTTCGGAGAAAGTGGTCAGGGATTCCGGACTGATAAGCCAGCAGAGGGAAGCGGCGAGAGGAGCGATGAGACGGGTCAGTGAATCAACAGTCAAGCTGACGGAGAGACATGTTTTACAGAACTCGGAACTGGACAGGCAGGCCAGACTCGAGGTTTCCGATGCATTTGAATCCGCGAAAAAGGAAATACCTGAACGTTATGAGAGAAACGCAAACAGCTCAGTTGGCCAGATAAAGATCTCCCGGAGGGTGCAGAAAGCTGGAACAAACCTGATTTCCTCCAACTTCTACATGATCGTGGTAATTTCCACGATGCTTTTTTACACTCTGAACCCTCTGGTTAGTATACTGACAGGTGTCTCCGGTAGAGTTTTCCAGAAACTGGGAGAAAGATGATAGCCTCTTAAATCTTGGAAAGACTGGAATTCTATGACCGGAATAAACTTTGTTGAACAGGAGAGAGCATCTGAATCACTACCTGAAGACTTTGAGCCTTACGTCAAGAAGTGGTTCAACTCGGAGTTCGACTTCCTGAGCCAACCCCAGAAGTACGCTTTCGATCTTATTCACGATAACCAGAACTCGCTTATCTGCGCTCCGACGGGCAGTGGGAAAACGCTCAGTGCCTTCCTTTCAGCCCTTAACGAACTTTTCATGATGGGGGATAGGGGAGAGCTTGAGGATGAAGTTTACGTACTCTACGTCTCTCCTCTGCGGGCCCTGGGCAACGATATAGAGAGGAATCTTGAGTCGCCTCTGAACGGCATAAGGGAGAAGGCCGAGGAGATGGGTCACGAGATGCCCGAAGTCAGAAGTGCGGTTCGAACGGGAGACACCACTGACGCGGAAAAGTCTAAAATGCTGGAGAAACCACCTCAGATACTGATCACGACACCGGAGACTCTTGGAATTCTGCTATCCTCACCGAAATTCCGGGAGAAGCTGAGGAATATCAGGTACACTATAGTCGACGAGATCCACTCGATCAGCGAAAACAAGAGAGGTGTGCACCTCTCACTCTCGCTTGAAAGACTGGAGGAACTATGCAACGACTCCCCCACTCGGATAGGACTTTCGGCGACACAGGCACCGATAGACGAGATCGCGAAGTACCTGGTCGGCTACGAGGCGGATGAAAATGAGTGGAGAGAGGAGACAGAATACGGGGAGGAGATAGTCCACGCGGAAGAAGCGGATGGATCAAGTTACGAGAGCAGGGGATGCAATATCGTGGACGTCGCGGCTTCGAAAGAAATAGACCTAGAGACTGTTTCACCGGTCAGGGATCTAATCCACACCGATCCACGGGAGATCAACGAAGCGATGTACGACCAGATCCACGAGCAGGTGAAAGAGCATGAATCAACCATAATTTTCACCAATACCAGATCGGCGACCGAGAGGGTCGTGAACAACCTGAAGGAGAGATTCCCGGATTACTACGATGAAAACATAGGTGCGCACCACTCCTCGATGTCACGCGATGAGAGATTGAACGTGGAGGAGAGCCTGAAGAAGGGGGAGCTCAAGGTCGGAGTGACTTCTACCTCGCTGGAGCTTGGAGTCGACATAGGTTCGGTGGATCTAGTGCTCCAGCTCGGATCGCCAAAAGGCGTCTCGAGGGGGATACAGCGAGTGGGGAGATCAGGCCACCGTATAGGAGAGAAGGCGAAGGGAAAGATGATAGTTGTGGACAGGGATGATGCGATGGAGTGCTCCGTCCTGACAAAGTGCGCAAAAGAGGATGAACTGGACAGGATACAGATCCCGACCAACTGTCTCGATGTGCTCTCCCAGCATATTGTCGGCATGGCATGCGATCACAGGTGGAATATTGATCACGCCTTCAACCTGCTGAGGAAAAGCTACTGCTACCAAGATATGAGGAGAGAGGATTTTGACCAGGTGATGAGCTACCTGGCAGGAAAGTACGAGCTGGAGGACCAGAACGTTTACAGGAAGATCTGGATAGATGAAGAGGATGAAAGATTCGGCAGGAGCGGCAAGATGACCAGGGTTATCTACATGACAAACATAGGCACTATACCAGACGAGACAGGTTACGATGTAGTGACGAGAGGCGACAAGAACTACGTAGGTTCGCTGGATGAGGAGTTCCTCGACAGGTTGACTAAAGGCGACATTTTCACACTCGGGGGATCGACCTATGAGTTCAGTTACGCTAAAGGTATGAAGGTTTTCGTCGATCCGAAACCACAGAAGCAGCCTACAGTACCTTCTTGGTACTCGGAGCGCCTGCCACTTTCCTACGATCTTGGAATAAAGATCGGGGAGTTCAGGCAGCAGGTGGCGAAGCAGCTTGAAATGGGGGCAGGAGACGACGATATTATCCAGTGGATCATGCACAACTACTACCTGGATGAGAATACGGCGGAGGCAATCTTCAGCTACATTCGAGAGCAGAGAGATTTCATGGGTGAGGTCTCGACACATGAGCGGATCACTGTAGAAAAGTATATTGACGACGATAACAGACAGAATATCATATTCCACACTATCTACGGTCGGAGGACTCACGATGCTATGGCTAGAATCCTTGCACACCTGCTCCAGAAGAGGACGAGCTCGAATATAGGCATGGTGATAGATGACAGCGGCTTCATACTCATAACCCCGAGAAGACCCGTTGATCTTGATCGCCTGGTTGAAGAATTCGTGAGCTGCGACCTCGAGGAGGAGCTGAGGGAAGCTGTGGCGAAAACAGAGCTGATGAAGAGAAGGTTCCGGCACGTTGCGGGAAGATCGCTGATGATACTCAGGAACTACGCCGGCAACTCGAAAACTGTTGGGCAGCAGCAGATGAAAGGTCACTTCCTTCTATCCACTTTAAGGAATCAACACGGCGAAGAGTTTCCGATGATAAGAGAAACCTACAGGGAGATAATGGAGGACGCAATGGACATCCGGCACACCAGAGAGGTGAGGAACGGAATCAGAGACGGTGAGATAGAGTTCTCGGAACACGACTCAAGGATTCCGTCCCCTTTCAGCCACAATCTACTTCTCCAGGGAAGCACCGATGTGGTGAAGATGGAAGACAGGAAGGAGCGGCTGCAACAGTTACATAAGCAGGTCATGGAAAAAATATCACATGGGGAGGAAAAATAGGCAGAAAAGAACTGGATCGTCAAGATGGTACTTGAAAACATTCTGGCATCGCTAGGAAGCTTTTTCCTCTTCCCGGAGGGTCTGATTGCACTCACCGGACTGATACCGCTGCTGATCTTCTACCTGATCAAGAAAGAACCCGAGAGAAAGGTGATGCCATCCTACATGTTCTTCAGGAGAGAGCAGAGATCAGGATCGGCCAGCCAGGCACTCCAGACACTGCTGAGAAACCTGATCCTGCTTCTTCACATCCTGCTGGTTGTGGGATTCTCGGTGGCTATAGCCGAACCATACATTACAGGAAAGGGCTCTCCAGATCACTCTGTGCTGATACTGGACCAGTCCGCGAGCATGGAGGGCGATTTCAGAGAGGCAAAGAATTTCCTGAAGGATAATCTCGGTAAGAAAAACACCTTGATCAAGGTTTCCGATGAGAGTCGTGTGGCGGCAGAGGGAGTCTCGGGGCGGCGGGCAAGCAGCTTGATTAAGAAAGCAGAGCTAAAGCATACTTCTACCGATATTCACTCTGCCCTGGAATCCGCGAAGCTGAGAGGGACTGCAGTGTTTGTCGGGAGCGATCTTGATCAGACCCGTGACGGCGCTGACCCTCTGAAGGTCTTCGAAAGCTTCAGGTCATCAGGCAAGCAATTCAAAGTGATGGAAACAGGGAGGAGAAACAGCTGGGGCATAGTCAACATGGATGTAGGAGGAAATACCACTGTTATCGAGGTACAGAACTTCGAGAACAGGTCTCACACGGTTGATGTCACCGCGAATGGAAATTCGAGGAAGGAAAAACTGGAGCCGAAAAGCGTCAGCAGCATCAGGATAGACAGTAAAGAGGGCAAAAATACCGTAAAGCTCGAAAAAGATGACTTCACTGTGGATAACAGAGCCAGGTTTTACGTTCCGGGTGAAGAAGAATTCAAGGTAGTGATAATTTCCGACCCAGGCAACAGATACCTCAAGAAGGTCTTTGAGCTGGTCAAATTTACCTCGGTAGAGGAAGTCAGACCGCCGGTTCAAAACTTGCCGGAGGCAGATCTCTACGTTGTGGGCAGGACCAACAGGCTCATCACCGATACAGTTGATGAGATAGGGTCTAGGGTGAAAAACGGGGATAGTCTCGTACTTTTCGGCAACCAGGAATTCACAAGGATGGGCTTCGACCAGTTACCCGTGAAACCGGAGAAGGGCTACAGCAACGTCACTGTCAGCATCAAAAAACCTGTGAGGATCAACCTTGGAGAGATGAAGGTAAAAAATGTCAAGAGAACCAGGGGAAAAAGTTTCAGCTCGAAGCCCGGTATCCTGGTAAGATCGGATTACGGTTCAGGAGAGTTTCTTTTCTACAACCTTGAGGATGAGAAGTTCAGGACAAGATTCCTGTACCCGGTTTTCTGGAAGGAGATTTCCGGGGAAATGCTTGAGCGAAAGGAGATAGATGAGCTGAACTTGAGGACCGGTCAGGAAATCAATTATTCAATAGTTGAAACACCTTCAGGCGAGAAGCTATCTGGAAGAGTAGAGCTTGAAAGAGAAGGATTCTACAGGACTCAAGATGCGGAAATCGCAGCGAACATGCTGGATTCAGACGAATCCCTGAGAGAGGGAATAGAAGTTAGCTCTTTTTCCAGAAATCCCGGGCAAAAATCTCAGAGAAAACTACAGGGAATGGCAAGCCTGCTTCTATTGATCCTGATAGCTGGAGAACTTCTCTACCTTTACTGGATAGGTGACCTGCAGTGATCCAGATCGGTTCACCGCTGATGCTTTCACTTGCAGCTCTATCCCTGCCAGGGTTCTATCTTGCCTTCAGGTCGGATGATCGGTATAAGAAAATTGTTTCTCTCACGAAAGCCCTGACTCTGATACTTGTGGCGATCGCAGCCTCCTCTCCATCGATCATGACACAGGAACAGCTGAGAGACGAAGCCAAGGCGGTAATCTTAGAGGACGCCTCCAGGTCCATGAAAGCGATAGAGGACGTCAAGTTTAAGCTTGAAGGAGTCGAGGTATCCCGGGTGCAGATCGCCTCGGGCAACAATTCCGATTTAAGGAGCTCGCTGCTGGAAAAAGTTGAGAAAAACAGAGTCTATCTCCTGGAATCGGATCTCCGATCCTCTTCTTCGCTTTCAGGTGTTGCAGAGACCATAAGAAGCAGGAACTCTACCGTGCATCTTCTCAAATCAGGGGAGAAAACGGAGGCATCTGTAAGGATTGAGGGGCCTGATAAAACCTATCCCGGAGCAGACAACTCCTACACGGTAAAAGTTTCTTCAACAGGGGAAGTACCGGAGCCTGTGGTAAGAGTCAACGGGGAGAAGGCAGAACTCGAGAAAAAGGGAGAATCAAGCTGGGTGCTGGACCGGAGCTTTTCGGAGAAGGGCTACTACAGGATGGAGGCATCTGTAGATATGCAGGACCGGTTCAGATCCAACAACCATTACTTCAAGGCAGTGAAGGTGACAGAGAAACCTGAAGTGCTTGTAATAGGTGAAAGAGGCAGGATAGAACAGGAGATGAGCGAATTTTACAGCTTTACCTACCGGGATAAACTCCCGGAAAACCTGGATAAATACTACGCAGTGATTGCAAAGAAGAAAATACCGGAGTCAGAACTATCATCGTACGTGACAGAGGGCAACGGACTGATATACACCGGGAGCTACGATGAACAGAACCATCTCCTGCCCGTTAGGAAGCAGTCTTCTTCGGAAGCATCAGATGCAGCCAAGACAATACTCGTGATAGACAATTCAAGGGAAATAGGATCGGAGGGAGGCAGATCCAGGTCGATCAAAATGAGTGCGGCTGTTGTGGAAGGTCTTAATACCGGAAACAAAGTAGGTCTGGTATACTACAATTCAACTTCCACTCTGCCTGCGAGAGGAAACGCTGGAATCCTGAGCTATCCGAAACCTGTTTCTTACGCCAAAAATGATCTTTTAAGCCACATTGCAGGGTTGCAGCCCGACGGAATTCCATTCCACGGTGCGGGACTAGAGGCCGCAAGAAAGCTGATAGGGGAGGATGAAGGCAATATAATACTGATCACGGATGGAAACCTGCCGACAGGAAGGGAAAGAGGAAGCTTCAAGGATACCTACGGTTACAGAATCCAGCAGAACTCTTTCGATGTAGCAGAGAATTTAGACTCAAACCTGATTATAATAGGGATAGGTGCCAGTCAGCAGGATGCACCGGGAGGAGATGAATTCCTGAGAGAGCTGGCGAGAAAATCGGGCGGACAGTATTATCGTGCGAGAGATATTCTCAGGAACGGTGAAAGCATCAACCTGGTTGGAGGTGGAGGCTCCTCCGAAAGCACATTAATCACGGTTGTCAGCCCAGGACACTTCATCACCCGGGGACTGGAGCTGGAGAGCTACATAAAGCGTTACGATTCAGTGAGGCCGAAACCAGGAGCCAGGGAACTGGTCAAGATGGGTAACGGCAATCCCTTCCTGACCACGTGGAGATACGGCATCGGGAGGGTAGCCGCATTCTCGGGCGGAACGGAAGACCTCGGACGGATAATGTTCCGTGACTCCGATCTGGTATCTAGAACAATGAGCTGGTCTGTCGGCGAACCGGAGAGAAAAGAGAATAAATGGATGAACGTCGAGAACGGCCGAATGGATGAAACCGTAAATGTGAGATCATCTGATGATAAGCCAGGGCTTGCCCGGCAGAGCGATACGCTCTACACTGGAGAGATAAAGCCGGACTCAACGGGATTCCACAGCTTCGGGGAAGCAGTTTACTCCTACAGTTACAATCCAGAGATAGAGAAGATAGGGTACGATGATGCGGAGAAGTTCGCGAGATCGACGGGAGGACACTCATTCTCACCCGGGGAAAAACAGAAAATAAAGCAAGCAGTCAAACAGTTCAACAGCCAGAAAGTCAAAAAGCAGAAGGGCCTCTCAAAATTTTTCCTGGCCGCAGCGCTTTTAGTCTTCCTTGGCGAAGTAGGCTACAGGAAGAGGAATGGCAAAAAATGAGCGGAGATAAGAGGTGAGAAAAATGGATGCCCCTATGCTGAAGCGACGGCTCAATCCTTTCCTGCTTGCCACCACTGTGCTGATCCTTTCAATACTTGCGGCTCTCTCAGTGCTTTACCAGGGACAGCTCAGCGACCTGCTGGAGCAGAAACAGGACCTGAACGAGACCCTTCAGCAGAAGAATAAAGAGATCGCCGGGCTGGAACAGAAGATATCAATCCTGACGCAGGAACTCCAGAACCGGCAGGAGGATATTGAGACCTATGTTCGAAGAACCAGAAACCTTAACCAGACAATAGACAGCCTGAGAAGCCAGATAAACGCCAAAAATTCCGAGATAGACACTCTGGAAGATAAAATTAACGATCTGGAGGAAAAGAAAGAGAGCCTGAATTCGGATATATCTGACCTGAACACATCACTAGAGATTATATGTCTTGACGACGAAAACAACCTGACTGCGAGTGCCAGGAGCGAGTGTGAGGACTGGGAGGAAGAATACTATTAAGGTGGTATCATGAGAGTAGAAAAACTGTTTGAGAGGCTGAAGAGAGAATTCCTGAAAGTCAATCTACTCCAGGCAGCGCTTGATTCAATGATCTTCTTTCTCTCGGCAAACCTTGTGCTTTTCCTTTTCTCCCTGAGATTTGCGAGTGCAGGAAGAAACCTGGATTACCTGGTACCGTTAACTTTCATCGTTTTCTGTGTCGATCTTTTCCACCGCTCGAGGAAGTACAATATAGAGATTTACGAGCAGAAAAACCCCGAACTAAAGGAGAGACTGAGGACAGCCAGGGACAACATCGATGCGAACAATATAGTTTCTCAGGCTCTCTTCGACGAAGTGCTGGACCGTTCAAGATCTGTCACATCTGATAGTATAATTCCCAGCAAGAAGATAATACAGAAAATGCTGGCGATAGGCATAATTAGCTTTCTGACCGTTCTATCCGGGCTCACCAACTTCCAGGTGCTGGAACAGGGAGGCCAGCTTATACCGGAACAGAATGATATCCTGAAACAGGTGGGAGAGGAAAAGAAGAAGGGCGTTAAGGTGAAGAACAACACGGATATCTACGGTGATGCGGAGGATATTTCGGTCTCGGATTCCCTGATTGATTACAATGTTTCAGGCAGCGGAAGCTCCAGCCAGAGAAATCCATCCGGTAATGATGCCAGAGGAGCAGAAAACCCTGTTATGAGTAGTTCTTTCTCGGGAATGCAGGAGAACCTGGAGCTGGCGAAGAGATACAACCTCGAGATAAGGGATATAGAGGTAGAATCCTGAATGAATCGATTTAAACGTGACTTGCGAAGTTGATAACATGACGATTGAAGCGAAGGATGAAGCGGAAAAGTACGACAAGGCTAACAAAAAGCTGAATGAAGTGATGGAGGAAACCTCCAAAGTTATAGTAGGCCAGGAAGAGATAATTGAAAACATACTGATCTCGGTGATCTGCGACGGCAATATCCTGCTTGAATCGTATCCGGGACTGGGAAAGACGAAGACCGTCAGAACGCTTTCGGAGGTACTGGGTCTGGAGTTCTCCAGGATACAGAACACGCCTGACCTGATGCCTTCGGATATCACCGGCACTCACATAGTCAACGAGAAGAGCGATGGAGAGAAGGAATTCGTCTTCCAGGAAGGACCTATCTTCGCCAACATGATCCTTGCGGATGAGATCAATAGAGCGACGCCTAAATGCGTTACAGCAGGTACAAAGATCGTAACTGCTGATGGAGAACTTAGAGAAGCTGAAGAAATATTTATGAATGAGGCCGGGGAACTGGTAAGGACTGACGGTACCGAGGAATGGTGGAAACCGGATAGTGAACTTGAGGTCCCGTCATTTGATCCTGAAACAGGGAGGATAGAGAATAGAGAAGTATCCTACATCTACCGGCAGAAGACTGAAAAGCCGACCTACAGGCTTAGACTGCGGTCAGGCAGGGAAATAGAAGTTTCAGGAGTTCATCCATTCTTCACAGTCAGAGACGGGGATATAGACACGAAAAAAGCAAAGAATATTGAAGAGGAAGACTGCGTCTTACTGCCGGGACAGATAGACATAAACAGTTCCGAAGAAATCAGTTATGACCAGGAAGCGATACAGGAATCCGAAGAGTTAAAACTGGAGATCGGTAGAAGGAAACACCTTTTCAGGAAGTTTGAGGACGGTATGAAACCTTCAGATACCGATTCAGACAGGCAACTTATCAGTACTTTCCAGCAGAAAACCCCTGACTACATTCAAAGAGAAATAAAGAACTCAACCTTTGTGGCAGAGTCGGAACAGTTTGGCCAGATATTTCCTCTCGAAATGCCTGAAAAAATCAGCAGAGAACTGGCACACTTCACAGCACTTACTGTGGCTGAGGGATATACTTCAGAGGAGAGAGGCATCCAGATAGATATGAAGTCGGAAGAACTTGTCGAGTATTCGGCTGAACTTATTGAACAGCTTTTCGATTACAGTGTGAAGGTATACGATTCAGACGGAGATAAGAGAAGAGTTGTAGCGAGCTCCTCCACCTTCTCGAAACTCCTGGATGCGATGGGTTTCAAGATAGAAGCTAACTCTGGAGGGAAGGAGATACCTGAATTCATAATGAAGGCTCCGGAAGAATACGTAGCCGACTTGCTTGAAATGTTCTTCGAGGCCGAAGCTACTGTGAAACGTGAACACGTCAGTTTCACCAGTAAAAGTGAAAAAATGATCAACCAGTTATCATACCTATTGCTCAGGTTCGGGATTGTCTCAAAGTTGCAGGAAGTCCAGAGGAGGGTAAGTGGAGAAGAACAGAACTACTGGGAACTCAGAATCTATGGAGAGAACATCCAGAAATTCAGAGAAGAGATAGGATTCCACGGTGAGGAGAAATCAGAACAGCTGGAAGAACTCGCAGATAAATCTCAGAACGGAAAGTTCATGGATCTGGTACCGGATATGCACTCGGAGATCAGAGAAGCCAGGAAAAAGAGTGAGCTTACTCATGAGGAATTCCATGAACTTACAGGTCTCTACTCCCATAACCTGGAAAATCCCAAAAACAGAATGAGACACAGCAAGAGAAAACTGAAGACTATCTGCGAGAGCCTTGAAGAGGAAGAACTTGATACAGGCAATCTCAAGAAAATAGCGGAAGGTGATTTTACGACAGACTTCGTTGAGTCCATTGAGAAAAAAGAGGGAGAGAAAACCCTCTACGATCTTACAGTGGAAGACAATCACTCTTTCATAGCAGGAAAAGGAGGAATAATAGTGCACAACACGCAGGCCGCGCTACTTGAGGCGATGCAGGAGAGGCAGGTGACAGCAGGCAACGAATCATACGACCTGGATAAACCTTTCTTCCTTATGGCAACCCAGAACCCTATAGACCAGGAGGGAAGCCTACATCCTGACGAGACACTCTACATGAACGGGAGGCTGTGGAAAGCCTGCGAAGCACTGGAACATGCCAAAAAAGAAGGAAGACTGGTCGAAGAGCAGGAAGACAGGAAAATTTACGACGCAGGAGATACCACGAGGAGTCTGAACTCCGAGGGAGAAATAGAGGAAGCGGAATGTATGGTGTACGAGAAGGAATACGATGGTAAAACCTACAGTCTGGAGACAAAGACAGGCAGGCAGATCAGGGTTTCAGGCAACCATCCCTTCCTGGTGAACAGGTCCGGGGAAATTGAGTGGGTCAAAGCATTTGAACTGGAGGAGGATGACTTCCTGGTGGCGCCGGACAGGCTAGAAATTGAAGAAAGTGAATCAGGTAGTCATGGAGAAATCCTTGAATCAATGAGGAACGATTACAGGGTGGTCAGGAGAAAAAGGGTAAGGCAACTGAACCAGAAACTGGAATCCGGAGAATCACTGAATTCCAAGGAAATAGACGATCTAAGGATCGCATCAGGGCTGACGAAGAAAGAACTGGCGGCTGAGGCCGGGGTCAGCTACGAAAGTGTGCTAAACTACCTGGAAGGAGCGGAAAACGGGATTGAGGAAGATCTCAGGGAAGCTATCCAGGAGAGAAAAATAGAGGAAGGCGATTATGTCGAGGATTTCAGAGTACACAGGATAGGCGAGATATCGGAGTATGAGGCAGGATTCCTGGTAGGTTTCGCTATGGCAGAGGGAGAAATAGGCGAAAATTCAATCAGCGTCTGGCAGAAAAACCTGGAGGATAAAATTGATGAATGGATCAAAGTAGCGGAGAACGCCGGACTAAAAGTGAGCACCAGGAAGAAAGACTCCTGTAGAGAGGCTAAAATCAGCTCTAAACCGTTCCTGGATTACCTTGAAAAGCGCTTCAGCATCGATTCCCCGGCAGAGATCATGCAAAACCCTGAAGCGTTCAGAGAGGCATTTCTAGAGATTTTCATGCTGACAGAGTCACATTTCGATAAAGAAAGGAGGAGGATCACTTTCACCCAGAAAGATAGAGAGATGGTAAACCTGATCTCTCACCTGCTTTTGGAGAAGGGCATCAGGCCTTGGATTTACGAGGAAGAAGATCTATACAGGCTGAAAGTCCAGGGAGAGGATATCCGTGCATACCTGTCGAATTTTGAGTGGAGGGGAGAAGAACCCTGCACAGAGGAGTTCGATTCAGCGCACAGGACTGTGCCGCTCGATGCTGGAAAAGCTGAAAGGCTGGTTGAGCTGCTAGGTCTCAAGCACCAGGGCGATATGGCATCCAGGGACTGGTACAACTCCTACAGCAGCCTACAGAGCAGGGGGAGAATGAACGAGAACCATTTCCGGGAATTCCTGGATTCAATAGAATCCGTGCTTGAAGAAAGAAAACAGGGGATGTATCTTGATTTCCAGAGAAAAGCCAGAGACTGTGGTCTATCAATTACCGAAGTCAAAAACAGAACAGGAGCTTCAAAATACGCGGTGAGCAATGTTTACAGCTACGGAGAATCAATCCCGCAAGTCGCGGACTTCATACAGGTCGAATACAGAGCCAGGATCAGGCAGGCAGAGCAAATTCTGGAGCATCTAAAGGAGTTCAGGGAAAACGAAGTTTTCTATGACAGAATAGATTCCATAGAAGAGGAAGACTATCAGGGAAAAATTATCGGTCTAAGCGTTCCAGAAACACACAACTACATCGCAGGACTCGGAGCCTGCGGTATAAACCACAACACCTACCCTCTTCCCGAGGCGCAGAAGGACAGGTTCATGATGAAGCTTGAGCTGGATTATCCTCCAAAGGAAAATGAAAGGAAGATAGTCGACAGGTTCACCTCGGAGCTGAACTACTCGCCTAAACTGGAAAACGTTCTCTCAAAACCATCGCTCATAAAGCTGCAGGAATTCACGCGCCAGGTTCCCATCGCGGACGACATCAAGCATAGAGCGGTAGAAATAGTTTCAGAGACAAGAGAACATGAAGACCTGAATTATGGCGCCTCCCCCAGGGCCTCTATCAATCTTGTTCTCGCCGGGAAGGGCAGGGCGCTCGTGGAGGGAAGAAACTACGTCTCCGAGTCGGATATAGACCGGATGGCGAAACCTGTACTCCGGCACAGGCTGGGGATCAACTTCAGGGCCGAGAAAGAGGGAAAGGATGAGGACGATGTGATCGAAGAGATTGTAGATGAAGTGTGAGCATTATCGACAGATAGGTGGAAAAATGATAGAAGTCGATTTCATAGCGGAGCTTGACAGGTTCAACCTGGCGCTGCAGAAGAACTCTACGGAGATAAGGGAGGGAGAGCAGACTTCAAGCTCTACAGGACAGGGAATGATCTTCGAGGACCACAAGAAGTACATTCCCGGGGACGACATCAGGAGAATCGACTGGAAGGCCTACGCCAGAACGGAAGAGTTCTACGTCAAGAGGTTCGAGGAGGAGAAAAGCATCACTGTCCATATACTTGTGGACCGGTCAAGCTCGATGGATTTTGGCGGGGATGAGAAGAAGTATGACTTCGCGGCAAAGATAGGACTCGCGATGGCGTACATGGTTTCAAACACTAACGATCGCTTCCGCTACTCGGTGTTCTCGGAGACAATTACTGACATTTCTTCAGCGAGGAGAAACCCGAACATGGCGGAGATGGTGGAGACACTGAACGAGCTCAGGAAGACACCTGACTCGCTGATAGAGAAATGCGTGACGGAGTACAGCAAAAGAATAGAGAACAAGTCTGTCGTGATCATAATATCCGACTTTCTTACCGATGTGGAGCAGATAGAGGCAGGTGTGAACCGGTTAAAGGATAGCGAAGTGGTACTCGTTAATACCCTTGATATCCAGGAGATAGATCCAGAAATGCAGGGAGAGAGAATCCTGAAAGACCCCGAATCGAATTCGAGCATAAGGACCTATTTCTCAAGGAAGACGAAGCAGAAGTACAGGGAGAGGCTGGAAGAACACAGGAACCAGATACAGGAGATAGCCGAAAGGTATGGAGCAAGTTACATACTAGCCTCTACAGGGGACGACGTATTCGAGACATTCCTAAAAGTCTGGAGGTCTATCAACGAGTAGGCGGATGGAAATACTTGGTTTCCAGACTGTGAATTCACTACCTGCACTTTACCACCCGGATCTGGACCTGCTGGTGATCTCAGACCTGCATCTGGGTCTTGAGAAAACGATGACTTTCAGGGGTAACTACATACCTCAGCACCAGCTCCAGCAGGTAAAAGAGGATATAGAAACTGCGAGAGAAGAATCCGGTGCTTCAAGAATACTTGTAAACGGCGATCTCAAGAATGAGTTCAGGACTTCAAGCGCGGAAGAGGATGAGATAGAGCAATTGCTGGAAATGATGGAAGAGGTTTTCGAGGATATCATCGTGGTCAAGGGCAACCACGATACAATGGTCGAAGAGCAGAAATTCAGCTCAGAATTTGTAGATTGCCAGCTTGAGAACAGGATTCTATTCATACACGGGGATAAAGTTCTGGATGAACTGGAGATCGGTGGAGAATTCGATATGATTGTGATAGGACACGAGCATCCGGCGCTGGCTCTGGAAGATGAGATAGGTGTCAGGGAAAAGATTGACTGTTTCCTCTACGGCGAAACTCGACGGAAAGAGAATATAATAGTGTTACCTGCATTTTCGGACATCTCGAACGGCACTAGCGTTAATGAAACTCCACAGAGCCAGCTTCTATCGCCTCTACTCAGGAATAGGGTGGATATAGAAGATTTAATGGCAGTGGGGGTTTCAAGGCAAGCCGGTATTATGGAGTTTACTCAGCTCGAGAAACTAAGGCAGTAGAAAACCGAGACAGAGATTAGCAAACTTACAACGGAGGCGAACCTGAAAGAAAGACCTATACCTCCTATAGAGGCAAATGCGCCAGCTGCAGCAGGGCCAAGTGCCTGGCCAGAATGCTTCGCGAACTCCAGAAATCCTGTCATTTCACCCTCCAGCTCATCAGGCACCCTGGAGTCGTAAAAGGCATGGAAAAGAGGGGACATTCCGGAGGCGAACAGCCTTGCAACAAGGAAGAGCCCTCCTATCAGGTAGATGCTGGAGAAGAGACTCATCGAGTAGAGAACAGGGGCAAGCAGCAGTGAGAGTATCCCCGCCAGCTTCAGCCTTCCCATCGAGTCGCCCAGCTTTCCGAAGAAGAACTGGAACAGCTTTGGAAGAGCTGCCAGACCGAATATTAATCCCATTGTCTGGAAATTCGTTCCTATTCTCTCGAGAAGCAGCGGTACCGCAAGCCAGAAGAAGGAGAAAATGATCGAGTATAGCATAATTAGAAGCATGGGAAACTTGAGGTTCTCGAAGTTCCGCTTCAGGTGACGGTAATCGTCCACGTACGTCTTCCTGTGGAAAAGGTCCTCAAGAGATTCAATGAAGCCCTTCTCTCCCTCCAATCCTATGTATAGGTAGAAGATTAGGGCTCCAAGCCAGGCGGCGAAAACCCAGATCGCGAATACCAGGTTGAAGCCTTTCGAGGCTATAAGGTAGCCTCCGACTATCGGACCAATCACTGCAGCTATATTTACCCCCAGGAGAAATACAGAGGTGGACTCTGACTCACTGGCCTCGTCCGCGCTCTTCAGCGAGATTGTCCATCCTCCGTTCCAGACCAGAGACTTCACTATTCCCTCGAAGGCCTTACCGAATACCAGCAGGATCGGTATTCCCGTGAGGTAAAACAGGCCCGGGAAAAGATTGAGAAGCAGACCAAGGAAGATCACTATCTTCTCTCCCGCCCTCTGCACAAGGTTCCCCACAGGTATATCAAGTACAATCGTGACTATCGCGGGAAGAGAAGTCATCAGGCCTATCAGGAAGACGCTCTGTATCTGCCTCTCGAAGAAAACCGGGAGGAAGTACCAGACCACGTTCCTGCCAAAGTAGCTCAGCAGGAATATCATGGAAAGATACTTGGCTATGTTTGGAACACGGTCCAGATCCATGGAAGAAGATGAGTTTCCAGAATATTAAACTTTCCTAGTAGGTTACGAACGTATCATCTTCCTCTTCCGATTCGCTTTCCTCATCCCTTTTCTCCTGCTTCTCTATAAATTCCTGTTTTGCCTCTTCCTTGAGCTGTTCGTAACGCTTCTCGGCCTTGTTCTTTTCTGTCCCGGCCTGCTGCTTTTTCAGCTTCCGGAAACGCTCCGAGCTATCCTCATCTCCATCATCCTCCTTTATCGCCTCCATGAACTCATTTGTCATCTTTTTTTCCACCCACGAAAGGTATCCTACGGAGGATTTCGACAAGATTCTCGATTGTCTCAGTAGTTCTCTCCACAGACTCCGCGGATCTCTCCAGCGACTTGACAAGCCTGTCGAGATTCCACAGCAGTGCGAAAAATACGAGCAGGACACCTATGATTATAATTTTTACCACAATCCCCAGCCCTGTATCAATCGCAGCCAGGTCAACCATGATTCAAGCTGAAACTTCCAGCGGTTTATAATTACCGGTCAATGAGGGATGAGGAAACCATTAAAAGCCTGTGAGGGCAAATTTTTGATGTGATAAAATGGTAAACGTACCAGAGGACACAGAGGTTTCAGACCTCCCGTTCACCCATGCAAGAGTCAAAAGGATGATAAGAGAGAAGGCCGACGAGGGACAGTACGTCCGGTCGGAGGTTTATTTCGGGCTCAACCTGCTTCTTGGCGACATAGCTGAGGAGATAATCGAGAAGATGATGGATACCGAGGCAGCCTACGTTGAGAAGTACGATCTTGACAGGGCTTCAAGGAAGTACGAGAAGGTCGAGAACATCATCAAGGAGAAGGAAAGGGTATCGAGAAAGCTGGAGGGACTCGCTTCAGATATAGAGCATCTCTCGAGAGAGGTCCAGCAGGCCGACCATTAATCTGGAGCTTCTTGACTTATCCATACCTTCTATTAAATTTTTATCACGCTGTTATACTTCATGCGGTTCGAGTCCGAGATTGTAGCGGAGAAAATTTTGCCAGCGATCAGGAAACTGATGGCGGAGAGACTGCACTCCGATTACGGTCACACCCAGGAGGAGATCGCCATCGAGCTGGATCTTACACAGCCAGCTGTCTCACAGTACCTGAAGGGAAAGAGAGCGGACTCCGAACTGGTGGAAGAAATGCTTGAAGACCCGCAGATCAAGATACTGCTGGAGGAAGCGGTTTCGAAAGCCGCAAAGAACCAGGGGTTTGTACAGGAGATATCGGAAATTGTATCGACGGGTAGGGCCAAGGGAATCTTCTCTGAATATTTTGAAGATGCGAGGAAAGTTACCTAGTTGTTCTCGAATCCATCCCACTCAAATTCCTCGGCCTCCGGCTCCTGTCCCAGGAGGTTCTTGATCCTGTGCTCGACTTGTCCTAGATCCAGGCCTCCAGCACTTATCCCCTCAAGTTCCTGCTTCAGCTCCTCAGGATCGATGTAGCCCTCATAAACCAGGAAACCGCCTGCTCCCAGACCCAATACTATAACTCCACCGATACCGGCGAATATAAGCATCCACATCCTTGAATTCTGGTAGTCCTTCTTTACTTCCTCGTAAGTCTTCTTCGCCGACTTGAACTCCGACTCAATTCCGCTCAGGGCTGATTTCGCACTGTAGTATTCGCCGCTATTAACCGCTGACCTAGCCTCTTCAACCTCGGACTTAAATTCTGAAAGATTTCCTTTGAGTCTCTCCGAGTTCTTCCCGGAGACTTTATTCTTCAACTCTGAAACATTGGATTGGATCGATTCCAGTTTCTTCTCGTATTCTTCCAGATCCGACTCTATCGAGCTCTGTTGCTCCTTGCTTGCCTTTACCCTGTAGCCCAGTGATGAAGTTGCGGAGGGATTATCGGTCGAAACTTTTACCTGGTACTTTCCTATATCTGATTCAGCCGGGGAAAGTTCAAATGAAGTATTTACGGATTCCCCTGGCTCGATCTCTTTGACAATTGAGGAACCGCTCATTATCTTCGAGGAAACACTGACATTTACCCTGTTGATGAAAAACTTGCCTGTGTTACTGACCTCAACCTCCAGGCTTCCCGAACTTCCTGCCTTGAGGCTTAGCTTGCCCGGGGTTTTCAGGGAAACCTTCGGATCACGGTTGGGATAGTACTCGAAACCGAATTCTGAGGTGTCGCTCCACCTGCCCGCCTCATCCTTCACCCTGAGGTAGAGCGTGTGATTGCCTTTACCCAGGCTGGAAGTATCGACCTGGAACTCTGCATCACTGAAATCTGAGACTTTACCCGTTACATTCTTTCCTTCTCCCTCATTCTTACTTTCATCGTTGAAGAAGTACTCGACATCGATCAAGTCAGAAACATCATCGCTGGCTGAAAAACTGATGTTGAAGTCGCTGTTGAAGGTTGATACCCCCGCAGAGCTCTCAAGCTGGTCGACGCTGGGAGGACTGCCATCGAACCTGAACTCGGTTGAATCCGATTTCTCGCAGTTGCCTGCCTCGTCACACATCTCCACGTAGATATTCTCAGTCTTCCCCGAGTAGTCGCTACCGTCTACCTCGCAGGTGAAATCTGTATCTCCAGATACTGATTTGGTCTCTGAATCAATCTTATCGTCGCTTCCATCATAACACGTTACGGTGATATCGGAGCTTTCATCGTTCTCGCTCAATGAAACAGTAATATCCTTGTCCTCATCCTCTTCCAGCAGAACTACCCCGCCGCCAGAATCGAATTCCGGCGAAGTATCTCCATCGTAGGAAGTATCCACATCGAAGCTCCATGATCCCGAGGCCACGTTACCCACTGAGTCATTCACCCAGTAATCCACAGTGTAGCTTCCATTGTCGAGCGATACACCGCTGAGGCTGCTCGAGTTATCAGAGTTACTCTCTCCCTGTATCGAGATGTTCTTGAAATCTACAGAAGTATGTGAATCCGAGGCCGAGTAAGATATATCGATACTGTCTCCATCCCCGTTTTCCCCATTCGTGTATCCTCCATCCGAGGGCGAGAATGAATCTACGGAAGGAGATGCTCCATCTAATGTGAAATTTCTAACGCTTGTGATAGACCTGTCATATGGAGAGCTTGATCCATTGTAAACTATCGCCTTTATACTATATTCTCCATAAGGTCCAGATCCTGCATCTATAGTGTCAGTGAAATTTCCTCCTGACTGATTGGTAGCCGATCCCGACAGCGAAGTATAGCTTCCACTATTGGGATCCTTGTAAGAGAAAGTTACATTGTGAATATTCTTCTTATCAGAGGCATTGATTGAAACAAAAACTGTTTTGTCAAAATCCGATCCGTCTGAAGGAAAGTTCCAGCTAAGTGAAGCGCCTGTAGCAGAGATGGCTAAAACTAGAAATGCGATCAAGATCAACCTGAATCCGTTCCGGTTTACGCCTGTCACTAGATTAAGATAGTCCGGGGAGGTTTAAGTAAATTAATCGAACTCCCTAACGCATAATTTGAAAATTTCTAATCCCCTGCCTCCTCAAACCTCTCTACAGCTTCCTTCCTCCTCTCATCGTGGTCGACGATCGGTTTCGGATAGTCTTTCCCTATTAAACATTCAGAGTCCTGCTGCACGTACTCCGGCATTCTGTAAGGTCTGTGAATATACTCATCGGGAACATCTCGAAGCTCCGGAACATACTCTCTAATGTACGCCCCCTCCGGATCGTATTTCTCTCCCTGCGTCCAGGGATTGAAAACCCGGAAGTAGGGCTGCGCATCAGTTCCGATTGAATAAGCCCACTGTATACCTCCTAACATGGATGAGAGTTCAGCGTCAACGAACATC
Organism: Candidatus Nanohaloarchaea archaeon; assembly: GCA_042218075.1. Taxonomy (GTDB): domain Archaea; phylum Nanohalarchaeota; class Nanosalinia; order Nanosalinales; family Nanosalinaceae; genus SW-4-43-9. Next base: position 23,854 of record JBDGRK010000021.1, on the reverse strand, counting down.
CTTGAGAAGTAGTCGTGGACGTCTCTCCAGTCCAGCCAGAGATCCTTGCACGAGAAAGATGTGACAACCATCCTCAGTCGGTTGTGCATCCAGCCTTCCGTCTCAAGCTGCCTCATTCCAGCGTCGACAAAGGGAAAACCTGTCTCACCGTCCCTCCAGGCATTCCATTTCTCTGGTGACTCTTTACCTGATTCCCATTCAATTGAAGAATATTTTTCCAAGAAAGGCTCCTCGGTGGTTCGCGGAAAGTTCCAGAGAAGCTGGAAGTAGAAATCCCTCCATGCTAGCTCTTCCTGCCAGGCGTGGGCACCGGACTCTTCCGGCTCTTCGCTTCTCACCTTGCTTCTTTCAGCTTTCCAGAAACATTCCCGGACACTAACTGTACCGAATTTCAGGTGAGGCGATAACTTGGATGTAGCTTCCTTCCAGGCCTTATCTCTATCCTTTCCATAGTCAGAGATTTTACCTGAGAACTCTTCAAGTCTCTTCCTTCCTCCTTCCCTTGAAGCATTCCATATCCACTCCATGCCTTCCGGCTTCTCGTATCCCAGCTGTTTCATGGAGGGAATACTGTCAGATGCAATATCGGGCACCGAGTATTCTTCTACCTTCTGGGGCCTCCTTTTCTGCCTATCCATCCACTTGTCGCGGTAGTAGCTGTATACCTTGTAGGGATCGCCTGAATTTGTGAGAATCTCTTTCCTCTCGAACATCACAAGATCCTTGAAGCTTTCAACCTCGACATTCAGTTCTCTCGCCCTCTCATCTCTCTTCCGGGAGTATGGTGTGTAGTCCCGGTTGAAGTAAAGTTTTTCAGCCCCTGTCTCCTCTATCACTTTTTCCAGTTCAGGAATGGGACTGCCTTTCCTCACTATCAATTCATTTCCATTCTCGTTCAGGGATTCTCTGAAGTTTTCCAGCGAGTCGCGCCAGAACCTGACCCTCGGGTAACCTAGCTCCGCAGATCCAAAGTACTCTTCGTCTACAATGTAGAATGGAATTACTTCATCATGCTCTCTTGAAGCCTCCACCAGCGCTGTATTGTCGTGCTGCCTCATCGACCTCCTGATCCAGACGATCGCTACCATATGAAGAGATTATCTCCCAGTAATATTAAGGTGGAGTCAGATTTTTACTGTTTCTGGAAGTAACTGTCCAGCTTTTTCTTCTTTGGTTCCGGACCTATCAGGATTATCTCGTCTTCAGGGTCAAGCTGCACGTTCATGTCGTCGGAAATAGTTTTATCTCCCTGTACGATCGACACAATCTTGAAGCGATCCGGAAACCTCTTGTCTTCACGCATCTCTTCCGGGGTTCTGCCCTCGAGCCTTGAATCTTCCTGCACAACCGCCTTCAGGATCTCTTTATCCCCCTCAAGGTTCGCCAGCTTCACTAGATACGGGTGTTCAACGGTGGAAAGAAACTCAGAGAGCAGCAGGTCGGTGTGAGCGATAGTCTCGGCTCCCACGATCTGGAACGCTTCCAGGTACTCGTCGTCCTCCACACGCGATACAACTTTCGGAACACCGTACTTCTTTGCGAGTGAGCAGACCACCATGTTATCGTTGTCCTCCTTCATAGCCGAAATTACAACGTCGGCCTTGTTAATATCAGCATCTTCCAGAGCGGTTATAGAAGTTGGCGACTTGTTTATAACAGTGGCTCCCGAGGAAGCGTACAGTCTCTCGCATTTATCCTGGTCCTCATCTATTATGACGACGTCGTGGCTGTCCTCCAGCGACTTCACCAGCTTCCTTCCTATAGTGGTTATTCCCGCGATAACGACGTACATACTAACTGTTTTTGAACAGACCGGTATTAAAGATTGCCAGCGCCGGGAGCATCTCGAGTCTCCCCGCAAGCATCACAAATATCCATACAAGCTTCGTTACGGGTGAGAGAGACACCAGATCCTCAGTCGGCATGTATACAGGACCCATATTTCCCGCTGAGGAGATCGTGCCTGAGAGGATTCCCAGGGGAGTCACATCTTCCACCAGCAGTATCAGCAGCGTCGAACAGAATATCACCGAAACCCAGGTGAAAAAGAGTATGGATATTGTCTTGACCGTGGATGATTCAAGTAACTCGCCGTCAATCTTCACCTCATTTATCGCTGACTCAGGCAGCCTGTACGATCGTAGACGCGTCTTCAGAAGCTCTATAAGTGCTTTCAGCCTGAATACTTTGAGCCCTCCCGCCGTTGACCCCAGGGATCCCCCGACAAACATTACACCGAGAAGCAGCGTCTGAATAAATATCGAGAGTGCAGTGATGGATACTGTAGAGTAACCTGTGGAGGAGATAACCGCCGCTGACTGGAAACCCGCATCGATCAGCGATTGCTGTGGAGCTGTTCCCCTGGATAGAAGCTCAAGCAGCATGAAACCTCCCACGAGGAAAAATATCAAAGCGTACAGTCTGAACTCTGAGCTCTCCAGCATCGGCTTCAGGTCTGTTCTCAGGAATCTGTAGAGAAGAACGAAGTTTACACCGCCAAGGAACATGAAAAGGACAGTGATCGCCTGTATCTCGATTGCATAAGCTCCTATGCTGGCGGCCTGTGTCGAGAAACCTCCGGTGGATATCGCCGAGAAAGCGTGGAGAACGGATTCAAAAGTCGGCATGCCCAGTGCCACGTAGACACCCATGAATACCGCTGTAAGAAATCCGTAAACCCTCCAGAGATCGATGATGGATTTCTTGAGGGAAGGCCTTATTGACCCGGAATCAGTCTTGTGAGACTCGGCGGAGTAGAGCCTTCTCGCTACTCCTCCGGATTCTCTGATGACTGCGATGAAGAAAGTGAGTATCCCGAGTCCGCCGATCCACTGCATGAAGCCTCTCCAGAAAAGCATCGAGTGGGAAAGAGCGGAGGGCTCCGCAAACATTGATATTCCCGTAGTTGTGAGGCCTGCTGCAGCCTCGAAGAGGGCCTCAACTATGGTCACATCGTATACCAGGAAAGGGATCGCTCCAAAGCATATAGCCATCAACCATCCGACTACTGTTGAAAACATAGCCTCCTGGACCGATGGAGAATTATCTATTCGGGAGAATTTTAGCATCGAGCCTATAAAGATACAGCTGGCCGAAGAGACCAGGAAACCTGATATCATGTAGAGCGACTCCGAGTAGTAGAGACCGATCAGGGCCGGTAGGAACAGCAGGATTCCAAAAATCTTCAGGAACTTCCCCATTATACCGAAAACAACCCTGGATCTCATGTCCAGAGTTATCTTTTCCGAGAATAAAAATCAGGATGGAGTTTAAAAAATTTAAGATTAGTAGGTAGTAAATAAATTATGGTAGGGCATGATCCGGAATACAAGAGGGTAGTCCCTTCTGATTGGGACATTAACGATGTCAGGGCTCCCTATGAGCGACAGGAGGATATCAAAACCACAATTTTCAAGGGAAATGCGCTAGATGACCAGGTAAAGAAATATGCAGAAGAAATCGATGATGGCCCGGTCATGGGCAGGTTCGCTTCAGCTTACACCAGAACCTGTATCAGATTATTTCAGGTACTCTACGATTTACCAGCCCCCTTCAGGGAAAGTTTTTACGCTTACAGTGATCCGAGAGAAGTACATGAAATAAGGATGAAAGAAGAAGAATCGAAGGTAATTATCGAACCCGCTTTATCCGGGGGAGAAAACCGAGATAAGGTAGATCCTGAAATAGTGGAATTACTGGAATCAGAAGTAGAGGAAGAAGATGTTGATGACAATAAAAGAATTGGGCTTCAAAGTTAAACTGCTCGGGTAACTGAGCAGGTGAATCAATCATGAAGGTTACAGTTGGAAATTCTGACGGCGAAACACACCAGATCGAGGTGGAAGATTCTTCAAAACTTGTCGGAAAGAAGATTGGTGAAGAGATAGATGGCGGAATAATCGGCCTTGAAGGCTACAGTCTGGAAATCACGGGAGGAAGTGACAAGCAGGGATTCCCGATGAGAGAGTCGATAGAGGGTGCCGTGCGCAGAAGAATACTGATCGAGGAAGGCCAGGGAATCCGGGAAGACGAGGAAGGAGTGAGGAGAAGAAAATCGGTGAGAGGAAACACAGTCAGCGAAGAGATAGAACAGCTTAATACCAGGGTAGTCGATGAAGGTTCCAAACCTGTAGAAGAACTTCTTTCAAATGAAGATGACTGAAGAAATACCGGAGGTCAATATTGGTCTTGTAGGTCACGTGGACCACGGAAAGACCAGTATCACTAACGCTCTCTCAGGCAAGTGGACTGATGAACACTCAGAAGAGCTTAAGAGAGGTATAACGATCAAGCTGGGATACGCGGACATATCATACTACGAGAAAGATGGGGAACTGAACGTGGATGGAGAGGGAGACCATGTCAGGACTGTCTCGCTGGTAGACGCTCCAGGCCACGAAACACTTATGGCGAATGTTTTATCCGGCGCAGCAATAATGGACGGAGCTATCCTGGTAATAGCCGCTGACGAAGAAGTTCCGCAGCCACAGACCAGAGAGCACCTAGCCGCGCTCGATGTTGTGGGGGTGAAAAATATCGTGGTTGTCCAGAACAAGATAGACAAAGTAAGTCAGGGAGAGGCAGAGGAAAACTACAGAGAGATCAGGGAATTTCTGGAGGGAAGTGTAGCCGAAGGAGCTCCGGTGATACCACTATCAGCTCAGCAGGAAGTGAACATCCAGGCTCTTCTGGAAGCTATAGATGAAGAAGTTCCCACACCGGACAGAGATACTGAATCAGACCCAAAGATGCTTGTCGCACGTTCATTCGACATTAACAAGCCCGGAACAGATATAGAAGAGCTAAGCGGAGGAGTAGTCGGAGGAAGTCTTGTGAAGGGAGAGCTAGAAGAGGGAGAGCAGATTGAGATAAGGCCTGGAACACGAGTGGATGGGGACTGGAAAAGCGTGGAGACAGAAGTATCCAGCATTCTGCAGGGAGGAAAACCCGCAGAAAAAGGACAACCAGGAGGCTTACTAGCGGTGGAGACGGAACTCGACCCCTCAATGGCGAAATCAGATGGCCTGGCAGGGAACGTTCTGGGCAGGAAAGGAGAACTACCCGAAACAGCCACCAAAGTGGAAATTGACGTGGAGCTGATGGAGCAGCTGCTGGGATCGGAGGAAGAAGAACAGATAGAGAATGTAAGCAAGGGAGAACCGCTGATGATTAACGTGGGTACGGGAAAATCAGCCGGAGCAGTCTCAGAGCTGGGAAAAAACGTGATACTCGATCTGAAAATGCCAATCTGTGCCGAGGAAGGCGACCGGGTGGCGGTTTCACGCCAGATAGGCTCTCGCTGGAGGCTTATCGGCCATGGAAGGATTGTCTCTACAGGATGAATCCATGTGGTCTTTTAAACAGAGGAATTTAAAATCAGCCTGCGGAGGGGAGAAAAATGGTAGTTGATTTCTTGAGTAGTGCCAGTCCTCTGATGGAGGCGGTAGTGGCGCTATCGATACTGGTTCTCGGTCACACGGCCGTCAAGATTATTCAGTATGTGCTGAAGACTTTCACCACGAGAAGGAGAGGGAACCTGACGAAGAAAGACGTTGAAAAGCGGCTGGAGGCTGTAAGATACCTTGGCCACATTCTTGACTCGGGAATTATTATACTGGCACTCCTGTACCTCAATGCAGGAATTGACTCCGGGACGGTGGAACAGCTTATATCTTTCATACCAGAAATGCTATCGGCAATACTCGCGGTCATACTGGGTTTTCTTGTAATAAACATATCCACCAAGGTCGGATCAGACTTCATCAGGAACATAGGAGTACAGGAATACTTCAGGAACATAGGGCTGTCAAAAAGCTCCTTCAGGCTGGTGGGTATTCTGGTCAAGGGTTTTCTTTACCTGGTTCTTTTGCAGATAACACTGGCAGAGATCGGCATAGGCGACACTTTCGTCAGCGAAATGGTGACTGCTTCCTCTTGGGCCGTTGCATTCCTGATCGCTGGACTACTGTTCTTCGGCTTCAAGGATCTCTTCCAGAACTACGCCGCCGGGATATACCTCAAGAATTCACAGCTTATCAGGAGTGGAGAGGAGATCAAGCTTCAGGAGGAAAAGGGGGAGATAGGCAATATATCGCTATTCAGCACTGATATAAAGACGGAAACAGGTTACAACCTGGTCACTCCGAACAAGCAGGTGATGGAATCAAGGATCAAGCTGAAGAGAACCAAGAGCGACCTTGAAACCCTGGAAGACATAACCAGCTACTTCGTGACACAGGATCCAAAATACTGTGGACCTGCATCAGCCGAAATGGCGCTCGAGATATTCGGATACAGCCACGACCAGCGCAAGATAGGTGAAGAAGCCGACATAGGAGAAGAGGGAGTTGACGAAAACGATCTGATGGAGGCCATAGAGGATCTAACGGATGGCGAGGTAAGGACGGCCTGGGTAGGTCATGAGAAAATAACAGACCTGGCGGACGAGTACAAATCCTGGTTCAATGATGGTGCGCTCATAGTCTCGAACTTCTTCAAGCCAGAGATATTCCCGGGAGCTAAAAGAGGTCATTTCGTTCTTTCGATTGGAGTGGAGGGAGACGAGATACTCAACCTGGATCCGAGCGGAAAGAATGGAGGGGTCTACTACGTGGACTCTGACACTTTGAGGGATGCAATGGGAGAGCATGGACACAGGAGAGGATATATAGTGGTCGCTCCTGAAGGCACCACTGCACACTGGAGAATCAAGAAAGACCTGATTTATGCGGAGAAAACTCTCTACGAGGAGCTCTCAAAGACCCTCGAGTCCAGACTGAGGAAGATAATGAGAAAGGGAAGACTCCTGAAGAACTCTACGCCTGAACCTCTCGAAGAATACATGGAGGAATGGAATTCCGGGGAGAGGCTGACAAGAGTCTGGAAACCTTCGGAATTTGAAGAGGATGCCTCCGAGGTGTACGAGGAAGAAGATGAAACTCCTGAAGATAACTGAAGGAGATCTGGGGAAACTGGACAAGTACTTCGAGGATTCTGCTACAATAGGAGTTGAAGAGATTTCACCCCGGGTAGTAGACAACGAGATAGGAATAACGTTGGGAGGTAAGGAGATAGCTGATTTTGACGCAGCATATGCCGAAATACCTGTCAAAAATGCTGTGTTCGGCAGGGTTCTTCTCGAGATACTTGAGGAACTGGATATGAATCTTAACTATTCATCGACCGCTTTCTTCGCCATGGCGAAGAAAAATTATCTCTACCAGGTGCTACACCAGAAAGGAATTGATGCACCGAAAACGGCGGTCATAGCGGACGAAAAATCGGTCAGGAACATGGAAAACCACCTGAAAGGGCCGCTGGTGGCTACAAGATACAATAATCTTGAGGAAAAGGAGAAAGCCAGAATAGACACTGTTGAAGGCATAGGAGAGTTCGTGGAGGGGCTTGAATACGGTGAAGGAGTTGCGGTTTTCAGGGAGCTTGAGAAGGGCGAAAAGTACCTCTGCCTAGCGGTAGGAAACACGGTTATATCACTCAAGGACGATACCGATGGCTGGAAATTTGAGAGAGACAGGATGAAGTACTCTACAGTTTCTTCCGAACTCGAGCAGAAAGTTTTACGGACCCGGAAAGTTCTTGGCTCGAATCTCTGCGAGGTAAAGCTAAGAGGAGAGAAAATCGTTGATGTAAATCCCAACCCTGATCTCCAGCGCTTCAAGGAAATCTCAGGAAAGGATACTTTTGGAAACGCCGCTGAGGTCCTCAAGGAGGATTAGAATGAAGCTTGTGATTATCTACGGAGAAATATCCACGACTCACCAGCTAATAATCGAGAGAGCCGAGGAAATTTTCGATTCAGTTCTGGCAGCACCGATTGATGGAGTAAAGTTTGTACATGGAGAGGAAGGAAGCAGTATTTTCTACCGCGGTACCGACCTGACAGAATTCGATGCAGCCTACTTCCGGATTGAAAACGACGACCAGGAGTTTGCCGAGCATATTTCGGAAGTGATGAATGAAGAGGGAGTGGTCACCCAGTGTGAGAATGATACTTTCAGCTATGAGATGAATAAATTTTTCAGCGTCAAGATAATGGCGGAAAATGGCGTCAAGGTACCTGATAGTTTCTATACGATATCTCCTGAGACCGCTGTGGAATCAGCAGCCAAACTCGGTTACCCTGTAATAATGAAAACCATAGGCGGTGTCGGAGGCCAGGGGGTGATGAGGGCTTCCTCTGAATCCGAACTCAAGCCTGTGATGGACACGATGAAGGCTTTCGAACAGGACATATGTCTCCAGGATTTCAAGGATCACAACGGTACAGATAACAGGATGCTGGTTGTAGGCGACCACGTCACAGGTTACAAGAGATCAAGCACGAGCGATGAAGAATGGCGTTCTAACCTAAATGCGGGGGGAGAGAGAAAGGAAGTTGAAATTACTGGAGAAATGAAGGATACAGCACTGAAGGCGGCAAGGGCGACTGGATTTGACATCTGTGGCGTTGACATGATACAGATAGAAGACGGCAATTACGTGCTTGAAGTCAATGGGGCGCCAGGACTGTATGAGGAGATAAACGATATAGTTGGAGAGGATATTATTCTACGTATAGTCGAAAGACTTCACGAGAGAGCGCTGGAAAAACAGAAGAAGGCTTGAATCTATACTCCTATTGTCCTGAAACTTTCCAGAAGTGATTCCATAACCGGTCTAAGATTCTCTCTCATTCTTTCATCTCCATAGAAGTTAAGACCGGGTTTTGAGTTTAGCTCGACAATCCAAGGTTCTTGCTCCGAATCAAAGAAAATATCTACCGAGAATATTGATGGTTGAAAATCTATTTCCGAGTTAACCTCTTCAACAAGTTCTACAGCTTCCTCCGGAAATTCTTCCTGGTCAACAACCTCCTTCACTCCTCCCTCCGAAACATTGCTTATCCTGCTGTTCTCGTTGTATCTCAGATAGTTTGCCTCTATCTCACCGTTGACGATTATCGCCCTCAGATCATGCGAACCATCCACCAGGCCATCTATACCTCCGGAAGAATCCACAAACCTCTGGACTATGTAGTTTTCACCTGTCTCAGGAACTTCATCTCCCTTATCCAGTATGTGTATGCCCTTTGCTCCGAAAGAATACCTGGGTTTAAGGACCACCTTGCCGTATTTTTTCCTCATCTCACTTATTGCATCTCCGGAGGCCTTCCTTGTCTCTGGAACTTTATCCGGAAATATCCTATAGGTTTCCAGCTTATCCTTGCAGAGCTCCTCGAGCTCTGGATCATTTATTATTCCAACTTCATCTGCGATCAGTCTCTTCAGCCTTCTCGTATCCTTATTGAAGACAAACTTGTCGAAAACACCGTCTATATCAAGCTGTTCGACTTTCTCCCATCCTTCATTCCACTTCCACGCCTTTTCAAGCGCGCCTTGACGGTACCAACTATACTTGGCTATATAAATTCTAACATTTTCTTCCTCAGCTAGATCGGAAAAGAACGAATAGGTATCATCAGGTTCACCATTGAAGGGCTTCCCCCCATTCCAGCTTACTTCCTCATCCCATAGAATACCTATATTGATCATAGCAAATAATTCATCTTGAATGTTAAAGATTTCATCCTCCAGAAATCTCCCATGCAGAAAAAAATCCTTCTCGACACCAACTTCCTGGTCGCTCCATTCCAGTTTTCCTTCGACCTGTTCGAGGAACTTGAGAGGCTTTACCCGTATCACGATCTCTACACTCTGGATGAGGCAGTGCAGGAGGCCAGGAGCATCGAGAGCGGGAAGTACAGCGAACTCGTGAAGCAGCTGGTTGAAAAGAAGGATATAGAGGTGATGGAAACTGAAGAGGAAGGTGAAGTCGACAACCTTCTGGTGGAGATTTCGGATGATTACGTAATAGCGACGAACGACAAGGAGTTGAAGAAAAGGATACTGGAGAGGTCCCGGCCTGTAATAATCGTGAGACAGGGAACCCATCTCGAGGTTAAGAACAGGAGAGCGGAAAATCTTTAACTCAGGCTTTTCAAGTCATCAAGCTCTTCCAGATACTTCCATGAACGGAACAGGAATACTGTGGAAAGTATCAAGAGCATGATTGAAAGCGAGAGACCCAGCTCTATCAATACCTGTTTTCTTGTACGGAAAAGTGAAAGCCCCGCCAGGCCTATGGGAATTGAAACCGAAAATCCAAGCGACTTCAGTCCCAGTCCGCTGATCACCTGATATTTGAGGTCTATCTTATTTTTCTCTATATCCATATTATCACCCTTCCAGAAGCGACAGTACCGAATAAAGAACTGCTATCGCGCCGGACGAAAGCGAGATAGCACCGAACCAGAAGGCCGGATTTGAAAAATCCACTTCAGGCTTTCCAAGGAATGGAGATATCATAAAAATTCCAATAATTAATGCAAGTCCTCCCAATACCCCCAGAGCAGCTTTAAGAAAACCTTCAGATTTTATCATATGTATATTCACCTTCTAGAAAACTTTTAAACCTGTTCCTTCTCTGAAGTTCTGGAGATTTATTCAATCTATAGAAACATTACAAACCCAATTTAAAACTTGCGTCGAATCGGTTTAGTGTTAAACGGGAAAAAATATGTACAAGAGACTCACTATAAACGACACGGCCAGAGTACCCCCTGAACACCTCGGAGAAGATGTAGAGGAAAGTGTTGAGGCAGGACTTGCTGACGAGGTGGAGGGAAGGATTGACGCCGAAGTCGGTGTTATTCTGGCGGTCGAAGAGGTCAACTCGATTGAAGGAGGAGAAATTGAGCCTGAAGATGCGGGCGTACATTACGAAGTGGAGTACGAGGCAATAGTGTTCGAACCGGATCTACACGAGGTAGTGTTCGGGGAAGTAGTAGATATTACAGAGTTTGGAGCCTTCGTGAGGATAGGTCCTTTCGACGGGCTCTGCCACGTATCCCAGATCATGGACGACTATGTAACCTTTGACGAGGACAATGCGATGCTGGTTTCGGACGAGGAAAGCTTCTCCCTTGAGGTTGGAGATACCGTGACCGCCAGGATAATCGCAGTCTCCCTGGAACAAAAGGATACCAACAAGATAAACCTGACGATGAGGCAGCCTGGACTCGGAAAGGATGAATGGATAGAAAAATACGAGGAGGAACAGGAAGAAGAGGAGGATGAAGATGAGTGAGCAGGCGTGCAAGCAGTGCAACAGGATAGTAGAAGGAGAATCCGAGTGCCCAGTATGCAAGAACAATGATCTCTCCGATTCGTGGAGCGGACTGGTAGTGATCTACGACCCGGAAGACTCGGAGATAGCCGAAAGGCTCGAAATCCAGACCCCTGGAAGATACGCTATTAGGACAAGGTGAAAGCATGGAGACAAGACTAGCATCGGTGAGAGAGAACCCTCTTCTTGGAAGGAGACACGTGGAAGTTGAGATGGAACACGAGGGAGAAGCCACACCCTCTGAGGAAGACGTGAAGAAGCGTCTTGCTGCGGAAAACGATCTGGACGTGGAAAAGATCGAGGTAGAATCTATCAAAACCGGTTTCGGATCAAATACTTCTACAGGCATACTGAAAATCTACGAAGAGTTTGAATACCCGGAAGAATTCGCGGAAAATACTGTTGAAAAGGAAGAGGAAGAAAATGTTGAAGAAGAAAGAGAAACCGAAGCAGAGACAGATTATCAGGAAGTTGTCTCGGGGACGATCAGCGATGCAAAAGATGAATTAGAGGCGATGGAAACTCCAGACTTCGAGGCAGCTCTTGAGGCTGAAAGAGACAACAAAAACCGGACTACTTTTGTAGACTGGCTGGAGTCGAAGGCAGGGGAGTAAGAAAATGTCGAAACATGAAAACGTTGAAAGATGGGAGAAGTACGATGAAGAAGGAAACTACGAGGCTGAAAAATGTCCAAGATGTTCATCCTTCCTGGCAGAACACGAGGATAGAAAGAGCTGCGGAAAATGCGGTTACACGAAGCACGAGTAATTTTTAATCCTCAAGTAAAGAGTCAAATTGGTCAATCACATCAACAACAGCATCAACATGCTCTTCTACGGTTCCATCATATTCTCCATAATCGAACTTAACATTTGCGTGATCAGGATGAGCATCTCCTATTAACAGTTTCGAATCCTCCAGTCCATCAGGTACAGAAAATTCGCTTAATTCTTTAGGGTCCAGACTCACAATATCTATTGCTCTCCCATTCATTAGATATCCAGAACCTTCTTCCAGAAACGCTATTTGTCCATTCTTCTCCAGATAAAATTCCTCGTCACCCGAATTATAGTCCTCATTTTCCTCAAATCCTAGGCTCTTGAAAGCAGACTTGTATTGCTCTATAAAGTCTGACATATTTTCACCCTTTAATGACAAGTTATAAAAATTTCTTACAAAATTCAGTTTCTTGCCTACGGAAAATTTCAGGAAATAAAGAGATAATTTCTTGAATCTTCTAGATAATTGAGAAATATGAAGCTGTATTTCGCAACAGGCAACTCCGGAAAGGTTGAACATGCCAGGAAGCTTCTACCCAAATTTGAAGTCGAACAATTGGAAGCCGACACGGTCGAGCCCCAGGAAGCAACTCTTGAAGAAATCTCAAAGTACAAGCTCAGGACCGCCAGAGATAACTCCGGAATCGAAGAAGGTTTTATCGTTGCAGATGACTCCGGAATATTTGTTGGAGAATTGAATGGATTTCCCGGCCCTTTAAGCTCTCCCTTTGATGAAAAAGTCGGGAAGGAAAACCTGCTGAGGCTTGTAGATGAAGATTACTCCGCTCGTTTCAGAGCAAGCGTTGCAGTTCTCAATGTGGAAACAGGTGATGTAGAAGTATTCTCGGGTTCGGAAGAGGGAAGACTTGTGAAGCCGAGAGGGAAGAAAGGATTCGGATACGACCCGATGTTCGTTCCTGAGGGAAGCGACAAAACCTGGGGAGAGGACAGCGACCAGAAACAGCAGAGCTCCCACAGGAAAGAGGCGATGGAGAAGATGGCAAATTATCTATCAGATTTAAAATAGGGAATTAAGCATCCATTCCTCCATATCACTTCTTCGTTCTAAAAATTCTTTTATCTCATCTCTCTTGGAGGAATTTAGCGAGATGCATTCCTTTCCTTTGTGATACTCAGCCCAACCCTCCTGAACAAGTTCTTCAATTATCTCTAATGCTTCTTTCTTTTCCCTATTTGGCAACTTTGATACTGTATCTTCTACCGACTTGTAATTCATTTTCTACTGTCTTCTCTGTACCATGCCTTGAACAAGGGCAACTTTCTTCTGTTCTCTACTCACAGAGTAGTTTTGTCCCGAACTGATTAATAAAACTTGCGAAGATGAAAGCTTGAAAGACTTCTTAACAGAAAGTTTAAAAGTGTAAATACATCAGTGATAGTTGAAAGGTTGAAATAAAATGGAAGAAACACCTCTAGAAAAAATATTCGGAGAATCAGCGGCTCTCAAGATACTGGACATTCTGATGAAACATCCCTCGATGGATTACTCAAAGAAAGAACTGGCAGAGGTAACAGGAATTGCAGAATCAACAGTTCACAGGAACTGGGATAAAATAGAAGAGATGGACGCAGTAGAGAAAACAAGGAAGTACGGGAAGACACAACTTTACAGGCTGAACCAGGACTCAGAGGTTGTCAAGCAGTTATTCAAGCTGGATCAGGAGCTTAGAGACCGGGAAGAAGTCAAGGAAAGAAAAGCCGTCAGCGCATAGGGAACTCCGACTTTTAACTTTTCAGTAGCTTAACTCTCAAGCATGAAAGTCCTTGGAATCGAATCGACCGCCCACACTCTCGGCATTGGGATTGTAGATGAAGAAGAAATAAAGGCGAACCAGAAGTCGATGTTCGAGCCGGAAGAGGGAGGAATACACCCGAGGAAGGCCGCGGAGCATCACTACCAGCATGCACTAGATCTTCTTAACAACTCTCTCCAGGAGGCAGGGATTGAATGGAGAGATGTCGATGCAGTTGCTTTCTCACAGGGCCCGGGAATCCCGCAGTGCCTGGATGTGGGAGCAGTGATGGCGAGGAGTCTGAAGAAGAAGTATGATATCGAGATGATCGGAATTAACCACTGTCTCGCTCACATTTCTATCGGTACCAGGACTACAGGAGCAGAAAATCCAACCACACTTTACGTCTCCGGAGGGAACTCGCAGATAATCGAGCTGAGGTCAGGACGCTACCGAATAATAGGTGAAACACTGGATATAGCGCTCGGAAACGCCCTCGACAAGCTCGGCAGGAAGATGGGCTATCCTCATCCTGGAGGCCCGGAGATAGAGAAACTCGCGGAGAAGACTGAAGATATAATCGAGCTGAGCTACCCGATCAAGGGGATGGATTTCTCCTTCTCGGGACTGGTGACGGAGACAGAGAGAAAGATAGAGGATATGGAGGATGAAGTCCTGGCGAACTCATTCCAGGAGCATGCCTACGGTGCGGTTGTTGAGGCGCTTGAAAGAGCCATGAGCCAGGAGAATAGTTCAGAGGCGCTTCTCACGGGAGGAGTTGCAATGAATTCAAGGCTGAGAGAGATGGTGGAGCTGATGTGCGAGCAGAGAGGTGCGGAGGCTTTCGTACCTCCCCCGGAATACTGCATGGACAACGGCGCGATGATCGCCCACCAGGGACTGGTAGAGCTGAAATCCGGGAGGAAGACAGGGATGGAAGAATCCGTGAAAAGACCGAACTGGCGACCCGACGAGGTGGAAGTGGGATGGTAGAGTATAGATTTTAGATTTTTTAATGCTTAAACCATAATTTTAGGGCATGAGGAAGATAAAATACACTTCTCATGCTCGAAAAAGATTGAAGGAAAGATTTATATCGAAACAAGAAGTGGAAAACGGTATAAGAAATAATAAGTGGCTGGAAGCCTATGATGACAGGAAGAAAACTGTGTACAAGTTGAACGGAAATGAGATAGAGATCGTCTTCAAACCGGAGAATAATAAAATCGTAGTGATAACAGTATACTGGAGGTAAGAAATATGGACCTAAACTATGACCGGGAGGCGGATGCAATATACATCAGGTTCTCAGATAAGAAGGTTTCAGATACCAAGAAGATAGACGAGAGAACCATTGCGGACCTGGATAAAGATGGAGAGGTTATCGGGATAGAAGTTCTGGAAGCTGAAGAACGATTTTCAGGTCTCAGAGAATTCAACATTGAACTGGATTCCGGGGAAGTAGAAGCTTGAAAAGAAATTAAATTTTCAGGGAGAATAACCTGTTATGTCAACCGCTCTAATTGTTATCGACATGCAGAAGGAATATTCCGATAGCGAAAGACCTCTTCATATATCTGGCGTTGAAACTGTTGCCGAGAATGTAAAGAGACTTCTCGAGTTCTTCAGGTCGGAAGATATGGAAATAATACATGTCAGACACATCAGTGATGATCCTGATGATTCGACTTTCAGTGCCGGCTCAAGTCATGTCGAATTCATGGATGAAATTAATGTCGAAGAAAACGAACCAGTTGTTACGAAGACAAATCCGGGAGCCTTCCACGGTACAGATCTTGATAGGATTCTGATGAGCAAAGAAGTAGAAAAAGTGGTTATTTGCGGACTCATGTCATTCCTATGCACGGACACCACGGCAAGGGAGGCAGAAGCCAGGGGATATGAGACCTATTATGTCAGAGATACGACAGATTCCATAGATCTGGAAGAACTATCGAGTGAAGAGATAAACAGGGTAGTGGAGGCTGTACAGGATTTCATGTTTTCAGAAGTCATGAATACGGACCAGATAATTAAGAAATTAGGTTAGGTGAAGAACGGATAAAGTTTGGTAAGATTTTAAAGTATTACTTCCAAGTATTACTTATTGTTAGTGTTACTGAAAAAGGGCAGGTCACGATACCGAAGAAAGTCCGTGAGTACGCGGGAATACATCATGGAGACGAGCTTGAATTTGTGATAGAGGAAGGAGAGATCAAGGTCAGGAAGAAGAAGGAAGAAAATCCTTTCAGCAGATGGAAAGGAAAGATGGATACAGATAAGACTACAGAAGAGATAATGGAGGAGCTGCGCGGTGAGTAAGACAGTAGTCGACACCAATGTACTGATCGCGCTGCTGAATTCTGGAGATGACCTGAACGAAAAAGCGGAACAGCTTCTGGGGAAACTGGACAGGGAAGGCGGAATATTCATCAATCCTGTAATCTACTCCGAGCTTTCAACTTACTTCCAGGATCGTAAAAAACTGGACAAATTTATTGAAGACACCGGAATCAGAGTGGAGTCAATATCTAAAGAATCTGCCTTTGTTGCTGGAGAAAAGTTCTCGGAATACCTGTCGAACCGTCCAGAAAGGCTGCAGTGCCCCGAATGCGGCAGTAAAACAGATGCAGAGTATCCAGACTGCGGTAATTCGATCAAAGCCCGGCAACATATCGCTCCTGATTTTCTTATCGGAAGCCACGCCAAGGTTCAGGGAGATAGACTCGCAAGCTTTGACACCGGTTTTCACAGTAATTACTTTCCGGAACTCGAGATTGTACCGGGAGAGGTGAAATAAGATGGAAAGAGAAATTACAAGAAGAGAACTGGTAGCTGATCCTTTCAAGAAAAGATCGCTCGGAGAGTATTTGAGGGAACTGGCGAATCTTCCCGGAAGGCTTTCATATGGAAGAAGCGAAACTCTTGATTTAAGAGATTACACTGAATTTGATTTAGATAGTGAAGCGGAGATTCCTGATGATTCAAGATATTTGAAGGCTCGGAAGATTTCGAGGTTTACCGGAGAGATCGAATAGTAATCATCGGGCGAGAAGACCCCGCATTAGAGGAAGCAGAAGTTTACATAAGAGATGTCGAAGTTCCGCTGAGCCAGGAGGACATGAAAGCTTTCAAGAGTTTATTCGAATAGGATTTGAATGAGATGTGATTAAGATGGAAGGAGAATTAGTTCAAGCCAGAGAAGTGATATCGGAAGGAGGAAGAGTCATCTTCCCCACAGAGACTGCCTATGGAATAGCTGCGGACGCAACCAACCCGGAGGCGATAGATAAAGTTTACGAAATGAAGAGGAGGCCGAGAAGCAAGGGTCTGACCACGATTGTCAGCTCAGTGGAACAGGCAGAGAAGTTTGCAGAAATGGATGAAAGTGAGAGGAGTATCGTAGAAGAGTTCATGCCCGGGCCGATAACGCTCGTCGCTGAGAAGAAGGAGATAGTTCCGGATGAGTTAAACGAGAAGTTCGTTTTCCGTGTTTCTTCCTCCGAAATAGCGAGGAAACTCGCCTCAGATACACCGATAACAGCCACGAGCGCCAACATCTCTGGAGGTGATACATCCTATTCTGTTCAGGATATCGACAGTTCTCTGAGGGAAAAAGCAGATTTTATCATCGATGAGGGAGAGCTGGAGAACTCGCCGACCTCCACTATAGTAGAGATAGTGAATGGAGAGCTGAGGATGCACAGAGAAGGTCCTATTAAGAAAGAGCAGATAAAAGATTCTATTTGATGGCTACAGGTTTCGAATTGCTGGCGCTGGTTGTAACAGTGGCGACAGCTTTATCTATCATCGCGAGGAAGACATCGCAGCCGGCGGTTATAGCATACATACTGACAGGACTGATTCTTGGGAAGGCCGGGCTTGACATTGTAGCGAAAACGGAAATAACCGGAATATTCTCGGAACTCGGGCTGGTATTCCTGCTATTCTTCATCGGGCTGGAGATAGATCTTGGGAATATAAAGAAGATAATCAAGCCGGTGAGCCTTATCGCGTTACCGCAGATGGCAATGACTTTTCTGTTCGGCTTTTCACTTGGAGGCATACTCGGTTTTTCCCTGCCCCAATCGATATTTTTTGGTGCTGCCTCCATGTTTAGCTCCACCGCCCTGGTAATCAAGTTGCTGGAGGATAGAGACCAGGCTTCTTCGCTCCATGGAAGACTTGACACTGGAATACTTTTGATCCAGGATGTGGCAGTGGTCCTGGTGCTGGCGATGATGACCGCAAACTTTTCAAGCCCTCTATCTTTTTCCCTCAGACTGGCGGAGATACTTTTCCTGATAGGGGTTACCGCGGCCATCTCGATAGCATCCTCAAGATACATGCTTCCCAAAATATTCAGTAGGATATCGGAGAACAAGCACGCATTCTTCATCTACGGGATAGCCTGGGCCTTCCTGTTTATCTCGGGCGCAGAATACTTCGGGCTTTCGCTGGAGATAGGAGCGTTCTTCGCAGGCCTCAGCCTGGCACAGCTACCATATAGCAGCGAACTCCAGGAAAGAGTGAGACCCCTGACGGAGCTTTTCATGGCAGTATTTTTCGTAAACTTCGGGCTTGAGATACTGCCCGGACACCTCTCAGCTTTTCTTCTTGAGGCAGTGGTGGCCTCTCTATTCCTAATGGTGGCGAAGGCGATCATTATCTTCTCCCTGGTGGATCGACTGAATTTCACCCCGGAAACTTCTTTCAAAGCATCCATAAACATGACGCAGGTCAGCGAATTCTCGCTAATAATGGCAGCCGTTGCGGCCTCACAGGGTTTCATTTCGGGAGAGTTTCTTGGCTTCATAAGCATAGTTGCACTCGCCACCATGGCTGCCTCATCATACCTGGTAAGTTTCAACTCAGAGATTTTCCTGAGAGTCGAGGAGTACCTTGAGAGATTCAGCGCAGCCGAGGAAAGAAATATTCAGAAAGCCTCTATTGAGAACCATGCGCTGGTAATAGGGTACAACAGGGTGGTGAAAAGGGTGCTTCAAGAGCTTGAGAGAGAGTACGAACAGATAGTCATCGTGGATAACGATCCAGAAAACGTGGAGGAACTCTCAAGACTGGATCACGAATATATTTACGGTGATTTCAAACATGGAGAGATAAGAAACAGCTCAGGTCTCAAACAGGCTGAACTAGTTCTCTCTTTCTCCCGAGATAAGAACGTAAACCACCATATCCTGAACGACAGGAAGAGAGGGTCAGTTGTATTCCTGGAGGCCAAGAGTTTTGAGAAAGCAGCGGAGCTCTACGAACAGGGAGCGGAGTACGTCATTATCGAGAACGTGATAACGGGCGAAAAAGTTGCCGACTACCTGGAGCTTTACCTCAAGGATCCGGAACTCTTCAGGGAGGAAACGCAGGACGATCTCGAGACAATCTACTGGGGTGGAAGGGATGGCTGAGTTGATAACCTCTCTCAGTTTAATCTTCGTATTTTCAGCAATAACGCTACTTGTATCCGAAAAGCTTTCACAGCCGGCAATACCCGCCTACATAGTAGCAGGCATCGCAGCCGGCGCGTTCATCGAGCAGTCCAGACTGGTTGATCTTGCACAGGTCGGGATCGCATTCCTGGTATTCATTTTCGGGCTAAAATTTGATCCTGAAAAATTGAATTCTGTAGAAACAGAGGCTTTGACGGTCAATACACTCCAGGTAGTGCTTATCGGAACCCTGAGTTATTCGTTCGCGGAGATCATAGGACTTAGCTTCCCGCAGTCTGCCTACTTTTCGATAGCGGCAACGCTCAGCTCCTCGCTGGTGGGACTGGAACTTCTGTCAGAGGAGGTGGACAAAAGGCTGATACACGGCAGACTGGCTGAATCAATCAACCTGATACAGGATTTATTCGCTATAGGTGCAGTCATTCTGGTTTCTTCACCTCTCTTCATGCCCGCAAGTATACTTCTAAACCTGATCTATGCCTCCGGGCTGTTTTTATCTGCTCTAGTGTTCAGGAAGTCCATCTTTTCAAGTCTGGCTTCGCTCGCGGATGGCTCAGATGAAATGCTGATGTTACTGGGACTCTCAGTACTTACAGGATTTATAGCTATCTCCGGCTACCTGGGCATCTCAATTGTTATAGGGTCATTTGCGGCTGGAATGGCGGTGGCGAGATTCCCGCACAACCTTGAGATGCTGGAGACAATGGGCTCACTCAAGGATTTCTTTTCCGCGATATTCTTCGTCACGCTGGGAGCGCTGCTTTCAGTTCCAGGTCCGCTTGCACTGATGCTCACATTTTCTCTCGTGATGTTTAACTCCTTGATAAAGCCAGGATTGATGATCAATTCCCTGATTCATCAGGGTTACGATCCAAGGACATCCTTTATTACAGGTGTAAGCCTGGACCAGGTCAGCGAGTTTTCACTTGTGATCGCGATCCAGGCCTGGATAACCGGAATCATAGTTGAACCACTTTTCCAGGCAGTGGTTCTTTCAGCCACTCTGACAATGACAACTTCAGCCTACACCCGGAAATACGAGAACCGGTTATTCGAATTCCTGGAAAGATTCAATATAGTGGAATCTAGCAGGGACGTAATGCCCGAAAGCAATTTTGAGGAGCTGGAAGATCACATCTTACTTGTAGGATACGATACTCAGGGGAAGAGGATAGCTGAAACCCTACGGAAAATGGAAGTCGAGTTTGCAGTGATAGAAAACGATCCAGAAAAAATCTCTGAACTCACGAACAGGAACCTGAAGTATGCATACGGGAACGTCATGAACAGTGAGACCTGGGAACTCTGCGATACAGAAAAGGCAAAGCTCGTGATTTCAACCGCGCCTTTCAGAATGGTATCGGAAAGAATCCTGGAGCTTGAGGCGGATACAGAAGTTATTCTCAGGTCGGAAAAGCTTGACGAGGCAAGGAAACTTATGGAAAAAGGTGCTATCTACGTAATAGTACCTGAGATACTCACAGCTGAACTGATCCGTGAACACCTGCTGGGACTGGAATCGGAGCAGAACTATGCGGAAGAACTTCGCAGAAGAAGCCTTTTAGAGGTAAGGAGTTATCTGGAGAGTGAAGACCGATGAAAAAGATCAGGGGTGCGGAAGCAGTAGTTGAGATCAGGGAAGAAGAGGTGGTCAAGGAAAGAAGATCGAAGAACTACAGGCATCCTGAACTTGATGAAAGGCTTAAAGATGAAAGGACAGAAATCGAGCTTAAACTCATCAAAGAGGCGGGAAAGTACGGTGTCAACGTTCCTGATGTCCAGGAAAAAGATGGAAAGATAAAGATGGAAAAGGTGGAAGGGACGCCGCTGAAGAAAGGTCTTGAAGATGAAGTTTCTGTGATGGAAAGAATGGGCAGGAACGTGGCCCGGCTCCATTCCGCGGACATCATTCATGGAGATCTAACGACCAGTAACGCCTTGCATGATGGAGGGACTGTATCCATAGTAGATTTCGGGCTCTCTTTCAGATCTGAGAGGTTAGAGGACAGGGCGGTGGATATACACTTGCTGAAGCAGGTACTGGAAAGCTCGCATCCTGAGATCTCAGAAGAAGCCTGGGAGAAATTCGTTGAAGGATATAGAGAACTGGAAGAGTCCGGCGATGTCCTGGAGCAGCTGAAAGAAGTGGAGCAGAGAGGCAGGTACAAGTAATCAGTCAGCTCTCAGTACCTGTCTTTCCTCAACCGACCTCGAGACATAGATCGAGTTTTGCTCCGGATTTTCAGGACACTCTGAATTATAAACAGTATAATTTCCTGCCAGAGAATCGTTTTCGTGCCAGCCGACCTCTTCCGTCAGGTTGTATTTTACCTCTTTATCTCCCTTGATCAGATTTCTCGATTCAGCACTGAAATACAGCCCTCTACGGTTTTCCGCTGATCTATAGATACATCCGCTGTACTCCGGGATATCCAGGTTCCTGGAAAAGACAAAATCGTTTCTAACAGTGATACTTCCGACGTTTATACTTCCCGGCTTATCCACCTTTACGGATTCTTTCAGCTCAATACTGTGCTCAGGCTGCGATCCGGTAACGTCGAAAAGAACCGCTACAACTATTACCAGCAATAGAGTCATAACTAATGTCCGGGATTTCTCAGGGTCGATCTCGAGATTTCTCTCACTTTTCAGGTAGCCCAGAGAAATAAAAAGTGCTGAAGAAGCCGCCAGAGAAACGAAAACAGTTTCACGTGAAAAGTTAAATCTTGTGAAAATGTAGACCAGGAAGCTCAGGTAAGAGAATGAAGTGAAAAAGTAAAGCGACGATACAAGCGTTTCATGTTCTGAGTATTCGGCCGCTGCCAAAAACATTAGAGACGAGACCAGAAGAATGAAGGATTTTATGGTTGGAGAGAGCTCGAAAATCAGCTGCTGACCGAAGTATATTATCGAAAAAATTCCGAGTAAGGCACCTAGACCGTATAGCAGCCGGGGTTCATCAACTTCGAAGTTCACATTAATCGATTCCCGAGGCCGGTTTTAAAAGAATTCCCTGTCATCTGCTTTACAGAGCGAGAAAGTCCCTAAAGGGGCTTGACCGTATCGACAGGTGACCAAGATTGAGAATATACTTTTACAGGCGGATGGTTGAATACCTGAAAAACCTTTTCCAACTGGCGCTGATAGCAGGTGAGAGATAATGTCAAAGATGCACTCAGACGGCAGAGGCAGTTCTGGATCAAACAAACCGGTGAACAAGAAAAACCCTCAGTGGGTTGAATACGATGAGGAGGAAGTAATCGATCTAGTAGTGAAACTGAGGAAGGATGGAAATCAACCCTCCGAGATCGGAATGAAGCTGAGGGACCAGTACGGAATCCCGTCAGTGAAACAGGTTACAGATAGCACAGTTACGGAAATTCTTGAGGAGGAAGGATTCGCGCCTCAAATACCGGAAGACCTGAACAACCTGCTGGAAAAGGCGGAATCGATGAGCGAACATATAGAGGAAAACCCTAAGGATGAAGAGGCGATCCGCAACCTGGAGCTGGCAGAGGACAAGATAAGGAAGGTAGCCGACTTCCACAGGAAAGAAGGAAACATACCACAGGACTGGGAGTACGAGAGAGAAGACTGATCAAAACAGTTTTAACCTGTTCACGAAAACCTTTCTATGAATGGTAGAAGATATTCTGGAATCAACTGAACCGGCTGCGGAGAAACTGGAGAACTACCCGGGAAAGATAAGGCTGGTAGGCCAGTACGACGCGGATGGGATTTGTGCGACAGCTATAGCCCTAAAAATGCTGGAGAGGATGGACCATGAATTTGAATACGAGATACTGAAGCAGCTCTATACCGAGGATATAGAGAGGATAGCGGAGGAGGAAGAGGAGCTTGTACTTTTCGTTGACATCGGTTCCGGGAAGGCTGAAGAGTTAGAAGAAATAATAGTTGAGGGCGCGGGAAAGGAAGTCATAGTCTCCGACCACCACGAGCCCCAGGAAGAGGGAAGCTTCATCCACCTCAACCCTCACTTTCTAGGAATAGATGGCGGAGAGGCAATTTCGGCGGCTGGAATGACCTATTTATTGGCTGAAAAAATAGACAGTGAAAATAAGGACCTGGTAAAGTACGCGCTGATAGGAGCAACAGGAGACGTACAGAAGCAGGAGGGAGAATTCCTAGGATTCAATGAAGATTTGCTGGAGAGAGCTGAAGAAGAGGACCTGATCCGGAAGAGGCAGGGACTGGATCTCTACGGGAGAAGTACCAAGCCGCTCCACAAGTCGCTGATGTATACCTCGGACCCTCATCTTGAAGGAATAACGAACAATGAGTCAGGCGCGATACAGTTCCTTAAATCGATGGATATAAGCATTAGAGATTCGAAAGGTTTCAGGAGTCTTAGCGATCTATCCGCGAAAGAGGAGAAAAGGCTGATCCAGGGCCTGATAAAGCAGGGTTACGATGTCCAGGAACTCCTACAGAACGTATACGTCCTTGAGAACGGTAAAGGTATAGACGAGTACTCGACGATTATCAATGCCTGCGGGAGGCTCGGGGAACCGGAGAAAGGCGTGCACATTCTTCTTGAAGAGGATGAAGAACTGATGGAGAAAATCTCGAAGCGTTATGGAAGGGAGATATCCTCTGCACTTGGATATGTTGAGGATAACAGGGATGACAGCTCGGTTGTATACGAGAACGG
>JBDGRK010000020.1:0-22688 GCA_042218075.1 Candidatus Nanohaloarchaea archaeon | reverse complement strand
TACTGTTTCAGACCAGGTTCCGCTTCTTCTTCGTGGAAGCCTAAAGGAAACTCCAGTTTTATGTGTTTATCTTCATAGGTATCGCTGGTAACGGTCGGTGTTATCGCAAAATTGAGAAACCCTCCTATTACGAAAATACCGATTATCAAGTATAGGGCTTTTATATTGCCGTTTTTTTCAGAAAACATTGATTTGACTCTTTAATCCTTAAAGTATTCTGGGTATTTTTGTTCGATTCTTTTACGTACGAATTTGGAAAGGTTAAGAGCCTCTTCTTCAATTGCTTCTAGGTGTTTTTCTCCAAGTGTTATATTCACTCTTTTCTTTCGTTCAGAGTCATCTGTCACCATGTATGTGTATAAATCCATACGATATTTAAAGGGAAATAAGTATATATAAGTATAGGTGTGTATTCCATGAGTTCCGATAACCACGAAAACATTCCGCCAGGACTAGTTGAAAACCAAGAAAACGCCACATTCAACGTAATCTGCAACGTATGCAACCGGATAATCGCCATGGACCTAGAAGACAAAAGCCGGGTTGATGACCTGCTTGAGTACCACCAGGAAGGCACTTACTGCAATTCAGCCACAGTTAACATGGTGAAACCGCAGAACCCTAAAAGAGAAGACCCAGCTTTGAAGAAAAAAACGTTTGCTCTATCCAGAGAAGCTCGTGAAAAACTGAGGGAAAAAGCCAAGGAAGAGGATGTGACAGAAACCAACATTGTGGATGCGCTTCTGCAGTCGGAGCTGTGATTTTCCATGAGCTACGACACGTTGAAAGAGGCACCGTGGCTGATCGATGAAAAGGTGGAAAGAACAGCTCGGCAGAAAGCAAAGGAAAAAGACATGAGCCCAGGAGAAGTATTCAGAGAAGCCTTCCTGAAAGGAGCGGAACAACTTTGAAACCTGAAAGGGTAGTAAACGGCGGTAACAGCGATTTTGAGTTTAACGGCAAAAAGAAATCGTCTGATAAGGTGGATAAGCAGATTGCTGGCATTGTCGTTGTTAAGTTTGAACCTGAAAAATCTACTTATAAAACAGGCCTAGTTACCTGGTTGAAAAAGCTCTATAACTGGTTTTCAGAGTTTCGCGTCTCTCCAAAAAATAGTTATAACGGTGTTATAAATTTCACTGGTGTTTAAAAGTGGGTCTAATCTTTTACCGACCCAGATCAGAGGTTGACAAACCATGAACAATCACTTCCACATTCAAATCCCAGACCAGTTGGAAGAAAGACTCGACCGGATAGTTGAGGAGACAGGTATGGCTAAATCGGAAATCGGTCGCAGAGGTCTTATGAGGCAGTTAAACCAGCTGGAAAAGGAACTTGGAATTAAACCAGTCGCGGAGGCTGAAGCATAGATGAAGGATGTAGAGGAATACCTCCGAGAATCATTCAGAAATAAAATCAAAGAAACGGACCGCGGCAACGGTCCAGGCGAAAGCGGTGTGACACAAGATGGTTCAAGAACTGGCTGTTGAAAAGAAGTTCTACAAGAACTCCGATTCTATTGAACGTGAGAAGACAGAGAAAACGTTTTACATTGGAGAAGACCAGCTTGAGAAGCTTCAAGAAACAGGAAACGCCAGCAAAAAGCTCCGTGAAATCATAGACAACTACTACAAAGAGGATGGGGTAGAATGAACTACCGATGCCGCAGCTGCGACTTGAGATTGGATGAAGAATTTTTGGTGGCTTGGTGGCTTCAAGAAGTGACCCATCGGGATTTGTGTCCTTTTTGCTTTAAAGAGGAAATCATACAGACGGGAGAGGTGAAAGCATGATTCTCTGGAAATGCAAAGAATGCGGTCAAGAATACTGGAGCGACCGTGAGAATATGGGTCAATGCAGTTGCAGCGAAAAACCAGTTGAAACTGAAAAGACTATGAGTCTGATAATGTGAACTTGAAACAAATAGCTGAAGAACTGGATTTGCAAGTAGAAGGTAGATACAGTGACAGAACAGACTATTACTGTCCTGAATGCGACCTGGATACCGGCGATCTGTCGGTTTACCACGGAAGCCACTTTGCATGCCACGGAGAAGGTGGAGAGAGTCCAGCGACTTTAGTCATGCACACAAAGGGATGGAATTCAGTTGATAAGGCAGTTGAATGGTTAAAAGAACACTTTCCTGAAGAGTTCAAAGATGTTGACAAAGAAGATGTCGACAGGAAGCAGAAAGCGATTCAAGTTCTGACCAAAGCAACAGAATTAGCGCATGACAGCTTGAAAAAGAGGCACTCCGATATATTGGAAGATATTAAGGAAAGAAGAAGTTTTGAAGAAGAGGATATTGAAAAATCAAGGCCCGGAATACCTACATCTGACGACATCGAAATATTGAAACAGCGTTTTGATAAGCAAGCTCTTCTAGACTCAGGGTTTTTCGGGCAAAGCGAAGATGGTGAACTTTATTCACATTTAGAAAACCGGATAATATGGCCCTACCTTCAAGGTAATAGAACCGTATTCACTATCGGCAGAAGGTTGCCGGGGAGCGATAGCGATGCAAAGTACAAGAAGAACTACACGACTGATTACATCAAAAACACTCCGTACGAGCTTCAAGGTGAGAAAGACGGAGTGTTTATTACCGAAGGCATTACGGATTCAATAAGCGCCAATAAGGCAGGTTTTACAGTTGTCAGCCCTGTCACCACACGGTTTTCAAATAAAGAAGTTGAGAAAGTGGTTGAAAGAGTTCAGCACGCTGAAAATGTGTATATAGCCATGGATCAGGACGGTCCAGGGCAGAAAGGACAGAGAAAGACAGCGGAATTACTACTTGAAAACGGTGTGAACCCGTACATGATTGACCTGCCAGAGGGCATGGATCTTGATGACTGGACCAGTGAAAACGGATATGATTTGACAGGATTGATTGAAGATGCAAAAACTTTCCTAGATCAACTAATTCAAGAGGCTAAAAATGCAGACAATAGGAAACAAGGTGAGAAGTGTAAAGAGGTTCTTAACCTAGTGAAAGATTGGTCAGATATAGATATAGATCCTATACTCACGAAGTTGCCTGTCAAAAAACCCAAACTTGAAGACGAACTTAAAGAATTAAGAGCGGAATCTACTGAAGATATTGAAGATATTGAGAATACTGAGCAATATTCTCAGTATGATCAGAGTTGGGAGGGGAAAATTGACCAACTTGCCGAGGCAAAGCAACCAGTGAAAAAAAGGCTGACCGGAGTAGTCAATGGAACTTTCTTCCAGACAATATGGATATACGATCAAGAAAGAGGAAGATTCCGTAAGGCAATAATAACAAGTGATGGACAGATCAAGCAAATAAGAAATAAGAAATCTGAACGAAAGATTGAGTTGGAAGAGCAGGGAAAATGGAAGGAAGTACCAAAGAAAGACAAGCAGGCAATAGATTATGACTATATAAACCTGAACGATGAAGAAGTTCAATTCAAGCACAAAATAGCGGACAAGCCCGCTCCACAGATCAGAGCTCCCACAAACCAGGTTATAAAACTGGTCAAAAATCCTGACCAAATCAAGAACAAGGAACAGTTATTTGATGAAATAATTGAGTTTATCAAACGCTATTGGAATCATTACCACGAAGAATGGTATGATTTAATCGCCGCTTATATTGTCCACACATACTTGATCACGCCAATAGGGTATACTTTCTATCTATACCTTCACGGTGAACCAGATACAGGAAAAACCAATCTTCAACTTGCCTCCTCTTGGCTTGAATACAACGGTTTGGGACCTAATGTTGGTACTCCAAAGGCCAGTATACGATTCGCTCATAGCTTCCAGGCCAGCCTCAATCTCGAGGAAACTGAGAAAGGAAGTGAGGAATCAAGAAGCGATACTGAGCAATTATTTAATTCAGGATACAGGAAAAACGGTAGTTATCCAATCGCGGATCCTGATAGGGTTGGAATCGAAGACCAGATTACTTCAATATACAGCTTCAATCCTAAGAAGATTAGTGCAAACAGTATCAAGGGTTGGGCTGACAGTTTTGAAAGCAGGTGCGTCTTCCTAAAAACTGTCAGGACGGATGAGGATATGGACGATCCTGCAAAGATCGAAATGGAGAATAAGGGGGAGGCTCAACAACTGAGAAATCATATATCGGCGTTCACATTATTTAACTGGGAAAAAATTACCGATCAAGTTTCCAGTTATCGAGATAAGTTGAATGTATCTGGAAGAGAGGCTGATAAGATAGCATTATTCTGCGGAATTCTCAAATATTTCAAAGGGGAAGATAGGGCTACCAAGCTTAAGTCGAGAATAAAGGAAGAAGAGGATATAAGCGGCGTATCTGACATATCGAAAACCGTTCAGACAATTCTGGATAAAATAATTCTCGATTTTAATGATAAAGAAGCCGATCAGATAAGAATAAGATTCCAGGACCTTGCAGAATATGTTAATGAGGAATTGGACAGAAGTGAGGATTATCAGCTTTCTAGTCAGGGAGTTGGGAAGAGGTTGAGGGATTATGACCTTATACGGTCTGATAGCATGAAGGTTAAGGATCAGGAAGGGTATACTTGTTTGGAGATCGATAAGACTACTTTCAAGGATTCAATGACTCGCTATAATTTAACCGAATATATTGATGATCTTGTTGACAATGAAAATCAAGATAGTAGTAAAAATCATCCCTCTGAATCTACTGAGCATACTGAAAACTCCTCAATATCTTCAATATCCTCAATATCCTCAGTAGATGATCTTGATGAACAGGTAGAAAGGGTCCTCAAATTCATCAAACATTATCCTAAAGCAGGATCTCATAAAGTGTCAAAATCCACAGGGATAGAAATAGAAAAAGCGGGAGAGATTCTTAATTCTCTTGAAGAAAGAGATTTGGCAAAAAGAGATAATGGAAAATGGAAAGTTGAAGCCGAGGTGAAGAGCTGAATGAAGAATTCAAGGAGTCAAAAGGAAGGGTCAAATTACGGTGAAACTTATGGAGAAATTGAAAGATCAAATGATAGTCAGGAAGTAAGAAATAACGGAAAAGGCAAGGGAAAGCAAGAACAAAACAGTGAAAAACTAGATCCGGATCTGATAGCACGGAAAATCGGGAATAGAAGCACTAGAAAAATACTGGCACATCTGCAGAACCAAGACTATGTCTACAGTATAGCCAAGGATCTTGACATGAGCAAATCCAAAGTCTACTACCACTTAAATAAACTGAAAAAATACAACTTGATCGAAAAGAAAGGTATCGAGGACCGGCGGATATTCTACCAGATAAACTCTCTAGGCGAATCCGTACTCGAAAGGGTGAATATTCCGAAATGAGTATGAACTCGGTTTCAAAACTTCTAAAGGAAAAAGGACCGTTGACAAAGGAAGAGATCGTGGAAGAAACAGGATTAAGCAAATCCACGGTAGACAAAAACATGGCGAGCTTGATCAACTACCCTGACATCAGCTACAAAATTGAAGACAGCCAGAAAATATACTACTCCGAGAAAGGTGAGAAACCATGAAACAGTTCGAAAACACGGTAGCGTCGATAGACGAACTCAAATCAGGCGAACTAGAAGATTTCCCAGAAGAATCAATTAAAAATCTTCAAGTGCTGCAGGCCAGAGGATACACTGTCTCTGTCTGGAAAGAAAGCGTGCAACTGGAAATTGAAGAAGCAGATTGTCACAACTGCGGAGACAACGTATTAGAAGACAGGAAATTCTTTACATTCGTCACGAACGCTATTCCAGGACCTGAACTGGTTTACTGCACGGAATGCATGCATAACCTTGACTGCGACAAAGTGACGGATCAGTTCTTTGCCCTGGCCGAGAAACACGTCGAAGTGGATGCAGAGATCAACGCCTGACTCCAATTCAACCTTCTTTCATTTCACTCTTTTTTTTTAACAGTTTGTCCGGTTAGCAAAATGCAGCAAGGTATGTCTATATGATGGAATCCGGTATGTGCGTCACGCGTGTGAAGGCGATAATTCAACTATGTTTTTTCGATTACTACCCAGTCAGAATCCGGCAGGGTAACTTGTTTGATTCCCAAACTTTCGAGTTCGTTGGTGTCGTATGTCCTGTATTCAAGGCGGTTTTCCGCAGGCACCTCTCGAAGCTCGCCCTGCCACAGCTTCCTGAATGCAGTAAACTTCTTCCAGGTTAAAGTGTATTCTCCTTTCCCATGTACTTGATCCAGGTACTTGATTACATCAGTCTCACTCTCAAAATTGCTTGAACTCACTTTCTCAATTGTCTTGGTTAATCCAATCGAATTCTTTTTCCCGATTAAGATTTTCTGTTTTTCTGACATGGATATTCACCTCTTATTATGCGCATACTTGTAGCGATCGAAACATGGACTTACATTTACGTTGTACAAGTTGTCTAACAACTTCATTACAATCTCACTTCTTCCAGTCATTCACCGCCTGTTGGCTTACATCAAATATATCTGCAACTTCCTGTTCTTTCATAAACTCTGCAAGTATTAATCCTAAATCTTTTCTGCTTTCAACTTTATCATTCTGCAAGACATCGGTCAAATTTACTTCTCTAATAATCTCCTCAAGATATACAAATCTAACCCTTTACTGCTGGAAAAACTCCATTTCACTTACCTTTTCCTCCATTTTCCGGTCCATAAACTGTTCTCTTTCATCCTGGTCCATCCCCATCTTGTCAAACAGTTCCTCGACAATATCCGTTTTCACCTCATTGGTTACCTCTTCCTCTTTCATCTCGATCACTTTATCCACGTCCTCGGTTATGGCGTTGCCGCATTCCTTGCATTGATCCCGGTAACCAGGATTCACACTATCACAGGACGCACACGTCTTAGGAGAAAGATCCTCTTTCTCTTCCTCAGTTTCCTCAAGGCCATGAATCTGTTTTACAGCTTTCTCCAGGTCCTGCTCTGCCATACGGATATAAGTTGCGGCCTGGTCTGATCCCTGCACCCATCCAAAGTATTCACATAGCTGCGCCTGATTCATTCCCTGCCCCGCCATGTTCGTAGCTCTGCCTTTCCTGAAAGCATGAGGATTATACTTGCATTCAAGCTCCGCACCGTCCCCTAGACGCTTGAATATCTGTGAGGCGGTACTGTATGGCATCTGGTCGCCTTTCTCGGTTTCACCGTAACCTTTCAACGTGATAAACACGTAGTCGTCCGGTTCCGTGTTCGGCGATTCCTGTTTCCATTGTTTAATTGTTTCAACGCTTTCACGGATATGTACTTTTCTCTCACCTGTCTTGGATTCCCTGAATCTTACTTTTGTCAGGTTTTCACCAAACTCTATATCTTTCCATTTCACGTTAAGGATTTCTGATATTCTACCGCCTGTATCCCATGTGAAAAAGATTAAAGCCCTATCTCTGTTATTGGATGCGTGTTTAAGCATGGATTTGACGTCCGAGGGCCGTGGTAATTCAGATGGATCCGTCCGGGGTTTGTCGGTTTCTTTCACGTTGACGGATACAAAGTCGACAAGCTCGGGTTCTTCCTCACCTTCCAGGTACGTGTATAGTTTCCGTACTGCTTTCTTGAACTCGGCCAGGGTCCACACACTATAGTCTTTTCCGTTGATCTGATCCTGGTTGATTTTCCCGACCAGTTTTTTCAGGTCTTTCTTATCCGCGTTTTCCAGTGAGAAATCGAATAAAGGTGCTAATGTGTTCCATGAGCTCATGTAGCGGCAGGTTCTTTCTACTGAAATGTTTTCCGCGAGCAGGTGATCCTTGAATTCTATCAGCAGTTTCGTGTTTTCTTCGGATAGTTCAGGGTTTTCCCTGATCTTGTTTAACGTGTTTTGCAGGTTCTTTTTCCGGTTGTGAACGTCTCCCATGATTATAGTTGGCCTCGGTTCGGTACTTAAACAGTTCTACAAGAAGACGTTCAACAAGCCGAGTGACGCCCAGACCAGGATTCGAACCTGGGACCACCACGTAACTGTCGACCTATCAAGCAGCTTTCACCAAGAAAGCTGCAGTCGAAGATCAGAGATTTTCTCAACCACCTTTCTCGAGAGAAAGGCGGAGTTAACAGCGTGGCGCTCTACCTACTGAGCTATCTGGGCAGGTAATATAAAGGCAAAAAGTTGCCGAATCTTTTAAACTTCTAGTCCAGGAATTCCTTGTTCTCAATCTTCTCAGGCAGATAAGTGTTGGCAACGAATTCCAGAGAGTTGGCGGCTAGAGCCTGCTGTTCTACCCTTACTCCCATGTCGAGCATCTTCTGGAACTGTTTCTGCCACTCTTCCTTCTGCATCCAGTCGTACTCCATAACGTCCTGGATCCTCTTGAAGTCTTTAGTAGGCCCACCTGAGTCCTCCGGCTTGCCTTTCAGGTCTTCAGTCACATGGTGGAGGTCGTACTCCTCGATGTCCTCCATCGTCATGCCTACCAGTTTGGCTTCCGGAGTCGCGAGTCTGTCCGACTGGAACGCCAGCGACATTGACCCTGACTTCAGCACGGAGTAGATGTAGTAACCCCAGGGATCACCGTCCGTGAACACATAGACAGGAAGATCGAGGCGGTTGTGCATTATGTTGATCAATCTTCTGGCTCCTCTCGCCGGCTGGCCTCCTGTTCCAAGAATTATTGCGTTGTGTTCCTTGTGGAAATCCTCTTCAACAAGCCTGTTTACCATCGCGGCTGTCTCTACCACTAGCACAAAATCCGCATCGCACTCCTCGAACTCGTAGTGGTCGACAATCGAGGGAATCGAGAGTCCCGAAGTTCCCATGTTCATGCAGTCGATCGAGTCTCCAGAGTCGTTTATCACGACAGGGCCGAAAAGCGTTCCCTTCGGTTCCGCAAAGAGATGTAGATCCTCCCTGATGGCGCCTGTAGCGGTCTCTATATCCACCACAACATTATTCGACTCGTCCTGGTCCTCGAACGTGTTCTCGTCGAGTCCGGGTACAGAGTGCTTCAGCTGGTAGTAGACCTCTCTGATCGATGCAGTTCTTCCGGACTCCACCAGCTCCTTCGCCTTGTTCGCAACCATCGTGGTCTGCATGAACTTTCTCGCATGGCTTATGTTGAGGAACTTCCTTGTCGAGTACGAGTCTCCAAGTGAGAGTCTTCCCTCTTCCTCGTCGAACTCAACATTTGACTTGCTTCTCACCTGTGTCTCGATAGTCAGGTTGTCCTCTTCCGGGTCTCCCAGTTGCCTTCTGAGTTTCTGTCCCAGATGGGTTAGTTTGTCAAGCGTGGATTCGTCGTTGGCTAAGTCTTTCTTCGGCACTTCAGATACACCTCATGTTTCTGACCTCGAGAATATCTCTGATTCTAAGATTCACTTGAATCTTTTGCAATAAACTTCTCTGAAGTTTTGTCTTCGTTTTTCTCATAGTATGTCGCCTCTAAAGCTGTTCAGGGTTGTAGTCGTTTTCGACCATCTCCTGGATTTTGTCTTCTATCTCTTCAGGGTCTCCCTCTCCCGCAAGCTCTGCTATCGCCGGACCCATCTCCTTCGCGTACGAGGTTAACTGTCTTCTCTTCTTCTCCTGTATCTCTTTCCTCTCCTTTCTTCCGATGTATCTCCCGAGCTTCCTTCCCGCCTCCTGCAGCGCAAGCTTCATCTCCTTCCTGATCGGGTCGTAGTTGGCTACAGCCTCCTTTCCTTCTGAAGTAAATGGAACCCAGACCGAGGCTATGTGCACTAGTATGTAGAGAGGTCCCTGGGGTCGCTCACCTGCCTGTGAGACATTATAGCGGTTCCATGATACCTCCTCAATCGCTTTGGTAGTAACGCAAGAAGATTTCTTGTAGAGGAGGGGAACCTTGTTAGCATACCTCAGTTCATCGTAGCTTCCCTCTTCCTCGATGTCGCCTCCCCATGCAAGTCCCACTTCCACCTGGAACGGATTCCCGCCATAAACTGTAGGTTTCCTTGTTATAGCGGTGGAGAATTCCGGGTTGAGCTCTTTCTTCAATCCCTTCAATACTAGATCCTCTCCGATAGGAGAAAGACAGTCCTTCGGCGGACTCTGCAGTTTTACATTCTGTGCAGCGTTTAAAAGCTGTTCTATCTCGTCTTTGTCCATCGTGTTAGGTCTTCTGCCCGTATCAATCTCAGCCTCATCACATATCTCCTCCGCTGATGTTCTCCCAACCCTTGTAAACTCCTGCTGTAGGTAGGATGAGATAGTTCTGGCATCTGTATTCTCCATCATCCTCATCATTACTCCCAGCTCCACGCCGTGAGGATGCGGCTTTATCTCCTTCGGCTTCTCTGGAAGTTCTTTAGAGACTCTTGGATACTCTATCTTGTTTCCGTCTGGCTCTCTCAAAACTACTCTCGCGTAGGGATTCATGATCGCGGTGTGCTTCAGGTAGTTCCTTACGGAGTGGTGGCCTTTCGTGTACTTGGCCTCTATATTCATTTCTATCGTTGTTCCGTGATCAAAGTAGTAGTCTTTATCGCCCGGAAACTCCTCTGAATCGGATTCTATAACCTCGTCTTCAATTATCTCCGGCTCGTTCTCCTCTGTGTCGATCCTCACCACAAACTTGTGGCAGGGCTCTCCCTCCATCTTGGAGTATACAGTCACGGGCTCTCCGGCAGTAAGTTGAGCATACATCGCGGAGGCGGAAATTCCGATCCCCTGCTGGCCCCTGCTGTTTTTGACACAAAGAGCCCCCTGGTTGCCTGCTATAAAGTTCTCATCTTTTCCCGTTCCCGGAACTGATATATCGTAGACGTATTCAGGAGATTTCGTCTTTTCAATCTCTTTTACATCCAATAGACATAGATCGGATTCACTGAATTCAAGTAGCTTCTCAACTCTTTCCTCTATCTTCTGCATCTTATTTGTGAGACTTTTCTGTTCGACAAGCCCTCTGTTCCTTAACTCTTTCAGATAGTAGTCCTCCTCCACTTCTTCACGTGATTTAATCTTTTCCACCTTTTCAACGAATTTCTTTGAGAACTGAGGCTTACTTCCTAATCCTGCAGCATAGTACAGACCTGCCTTGTTTGATCTTACTCTCATCGCATTTACTTCCTTAACTCTTAGATCCTCCATTAATTCTGCTGGCAGCATCTTGTACTTTGATTTTCTCTCTGTGTCATGCCCGAAGTCTAGTACTTCTAAATCCTCCCCGTGAACAAGCACATCATAGGTGACTGTCTCTCCTCCCGATATGTTGGAGTCATTTCTTCTTTCCTTCCAGCTTGCGACAACACCAAGCATGTTAATAAGGTATGAAACTTGCTGAGCCATTCTTTTACTGGTTGAAGTTAGGCTTACCTCATTTCCGGGATGCGATGTGCTTCCATCTCCATCTATAAGTCCCTTTAAGAACGATTTCTGATTGCATTCCGATGTTTCAAACACAAAGTTCGGGACATGCTTGTTTTGAGCGCCTCTGCCACAAAGTTTCTCCATTAACTTGACAATAGGACTTCCAAAGATCTTGACTCTGGTCGAATTACCCTCTCTCTTGTTCATAGTTGTTGAGATCTGTAGTTTATCTTCAGCAGTCTGCCTTACTTCTGAAACAAATTCTTGCTCATGACTGCCGAATGTGAAACCTGCCTGTCTTTCGTCCACATGGCCTTCAGCAGCGAAAAGTCCTAAGAACCTCATAAATTCTGAGTCCAGATCAATTTTCAATGGTATCTCTTTTTCATTCCCTCCCACCTGATAGGTTCTTAGCTTTCCGTTCTCTACTTTATCCTCCCATCCAAGTCTGAGAAGCTTTTCAGCCGGCAGATAGTTCTTTTCCAAGTAATTCTGTTCCAGGCTATCCTTTAGGATGTCAACTCCTTTATATCGATAGTAGGTTCTTTTCCTGGACTCCGGCGATGGTTTCTTCCTAACTTTCTCCCCTTTCTTCTTGATTACTTGGAGCTTTTCCTCTGAAACACCGTATACATACCAGCGCATTTCTTCTATCTCATCTGCTTTAAATTGAGATAAAATATTGAGAGAATTTTTCTCTCCTTTATTCGGAATCTTTTGAGGAGATAGCACTGAATCTCCTTCCCCCAGTTCAGAGGCCTCTATCTCTTCTATCTCACCTTCTTTAGTCAGCCCAAACAAACTGTGGTTCCCTGTTACTTCTATTTCCCTGTCTCTAGAGGTTTCAATTCTGAACGTCTCATGTCTATTTTCGTGCCTAATAGCGTGCGTAACATCTCTCCATGCAACTTCGCCGGTTGCTCTTTTGAAACACGGTGCTTCAATTTTCTGATCTATCTTCGCCGTTTTATCACCTTCTTCAGACTCTATAAGTTCATCACATAGCTGTCCTATCTCCACCAGTTGCACATCTCCGTCCTTACGAACCAATACTTTCTGATCGGGAAGAAGCGACTGCTGTAGCTTGTGGAACTTTGATCCGTAGAGAAGCTTACCGAAGACTTTGGGTATCGTCTGCCTGTCGAGTCCTATCGCGTTATCCCTTATCTCAACCCTGCACTTGTCGTCTCCTATCTCGTCAATAAGAACGTGTATCTCCGGAAGTATCTCGTCTTCCTCGCATGCGTCCAGCGAGTTGTGGCATGCGAGAGGGTGATTTCCTGCCATAAAGTTCTCATCACCCGGCACTGAAACATCGTATACCCATTCCCGGTTATACTCTATCTTTTCAATCGATTTTATCGGGACCGCGGTCAGATCGCTTTCTGCTATCTTCAGACCCTCTTCCTTAAACTCTACTTTCTTTTCACCTTTCATTTTGAGAACTGTAGAAGCCCCTACCCTTTGCTGATTTCTATTCTCCAGGTTGTATTCCAGTTTCGGACTGCTTACTTTCTCCAGTACCTCTTCAGCCGGTAATCTGTTTGAATATGATGTATCTCCAGTTCTCACATGGACAAGGAAGGACTCGCCAAACTCTGTTTCTTCTCCTTTTACAGTTCTGTTCTCTGGCTCTGCTCTTTCCTCTGTCGAATCAATCCCTATTGAAGAAAGCAGATATCTCATACCTGATGAGAGCATTCTGGAGGAAGAAGAAACTGTTATCTTGTTTACAGCTACATCGCTTATATCTCCTCCATCTCTCAGCAC
This sequence comes from Candidatus Nanohaloarchaea archaeon, assembly GCA_042218075.1. Taxonomy (GTDB): domain Archaea; phylum Nanohalarchaeota; class Nanosalinia; order Nanosalinales; family Nanosalinaceae; genus SW-4-43-9. Next base: position 9,679 of record JBDGRK010000020.1, on the reverse strand, counting down.
AGGTATAATCTCCTCAGTAGGATAGCCGTCTCCGGCCGCATAGGCTATAAAGAACCTCTCCCTGAGATCTGAAGAGAGATCCAGGACAAAACGTGGAAGAGTTTTCTCGTCAGCCCTGTTCTCTATTCCGAATACATTTTCCATGACCAGGCCGGCGGCCTTTGAATTAACTGTAACGTTTACTGCAGATTCATGGGCGTCCACGGTTGAGGGCTCCAGGCCAAATACTCTTTCTACCAAGGCTTCAACATGATCAATCAACTTTTTTTCATGGCTTCCAAGAGAGAAATAGACTTTTTCATACCTCTCCCTGCCTCCGGTGACTGAGCCTTCAGCTGCGTATATACCCAGTAACTCCGCTAAGTCTCTACCAGCCGAAATTACCGCCGGTATATTGTTTGGACCTAACTTGAATCCTATCTTACATCCTCTAATCTCGGATTTATCCAGATCAAGCCTCCTGGCGATATTAAACGGTAGTCTATCACACTTCCTAAAGTCTTGGAGTCTATACTTTTCGTCTACATATTCTTCAATTTGACTCCTGTACTCCTCTATCAGGCTCTCTACTTCATAAAGTCCTAGATCCTCTGTCTCGCTCTCAGGAAGCGCCATAAGCTCCTTGAAGATATTTATATCTCTAATATTAGACCCTCCCCAGCTCTCTTTAGGCATAACTATGTAATCGTTCTCTTCTAGCTCGCTCGTCTCGACTGAAACTATTTCACCGTCTCTAAGCACGAAGACGCTATGATAGTCCGTCAGCTCCACCTTTCTTCCTCCCTCAGTCTCGACTTCAAATATATCGCTGTTCACTTTATGTCGCATAACCGAGCTTACATCCTTGAAATCCAAGTCGTAGCTTTCTGTATCAAAGCTTAGAGACTCTACATCCCTCTCTTTCAGTCTCAGCTTCTCAAGATCTCCGCCTCTCTTCGTCTCAACGTTTTCTCTGTTTTCCTCTATCATCCGATCTATAACAGAACCTATCTTCCCATGTACAGTCTCCCCATCCTTTCTATACACGAAAGGCGTTGAGTAAGTCAGAGAGTTGTCGACCGCCTCCTTCACAACAGTGATAATCGATTTCTGTGCGTTTTCGAAACCAAGAAGGTGCTTGTTCTTCTCGAAGAACTCTGCCACAGATATCTCTCTGTGGTCTCCCGATTCCATCTGCTGTTCCATTCCATCAGGCATAGTATAGTTTTCGACCCCTTTCTTCAAAAATTACCTCTTTATCTGTGCACGATTTTTTTCCAAGTAGTTATACGCAGATGAGTGAGACCTTCCATTCAGAAGCTGCTTGATGACTTCACCCACTATCTCTATGTTCTGAGCAACACCTATTATACCGATAGTCTTCCCATACACAGATATCTCTACGTTTCCTTCCTTTTCCAGGTGTCTCCTGGTCTCGCCGTCCCTTCCTATTACTCTACCTTTCAGCCTATCCCTGGAGTTTTCAGTGTTTGCGAAATCGTTTATATCAATCAGATGGAGTATGACATCTTTCTCAGCCAGTCTCTTGGCCTTCTCCGGGTTGAAACCTCTGCCTATCGCCTTCACCATGTTGAAGGCATCCATCTCGTCGATGGGTTCACCCTCAATTTTTGCAAGATTATCCTCTATCTCGAGTTCGCAGTCGGTGAGTTTTTCGATGTCTTGCCTGGTCTCTCCATCCTCACCGATCAAAACCCCAACTCTGTCTTCCGGTATCCTTAACTCTCGCATTTCTCTAGTAGATATTTCCGGCAAACCTTTTTATAAGTTGAATTGAGGATAGAGACTCTCTACTTACGAAATTATTGACTCAAAGGCGTTCTGAGCTTCAGGTTCAGCGCCCTGTCTCTCGAAGAAATCCGCGACATTTTTGACATCCCGCCTCAGAAGCTGCCTTGCCTCCGGGTGCTCTCTATGGACACCCTGCGAAAAGTCTATCCAGTACTTCTGTCCTCTCCTGTCGACCAGTATATTGTACTCGGAGAGATCGCCGTGAACCAGCTTCTCCTGCCTCCATAACTTTTCAATACCTTCGACAGTCTGATCAAAGGCCTCCCAGGGATTCTCAACTTCGACCTGCTTCAGCTTGGGATAGGGAGAGAATTTCTCTCCGAGGAACTCCATCGCCAGTATGTTTTCCTGGACTGCTATCGCCTCCGGACAGCTTACCAATTTAGAAGCCTTTTCCAGATTCCTGAACTCCTTCTTCGTCCACTCCCTCACGATTGATCGCCGATCATCTTTCACGTTCCTGAACCTCTTGTCCCCGCGGAGGTAATCCTTCATCTCCCTGAAGTTTCCTGCTCTCGTCATGTAAATCTTTAGCAGTATTCTTTCTCCATCAGGAGTATCTGCAAGGAATATAACCGATTCCTTCCCCGACTCTACAACCCCGTAGACTTTCTCCACCACCTCCCTTTCAGCCATCTTCAAAAGAGCCTTGGAGGTTCGGTGATCGAAAACGTTCTGGAAGGCTTTTCTGGCGTCCGAAGAATCGAACATCCTCCTCGACTCCTCCCTCCACCTGTCATCAAAATCTCGTGGATCCTGTTTCATATACCTAGTCTTCTGTACCTTTCCTCAAGTTTTTCGTAGTAGCTGTAGATTGAAGTTATCAGCAATGCAATTATAAGCGGGATTGCTTTGGATTTAAACTCTTCTCTCTGTAGCAGGAAACTTTTCCACGCCTTTAAGACCGAACCGCAGAGATTCTCCTGGTAGCTGAACTCGAGTTTTGAAGCCTCCAGCTTGTCGCATCTCGCGGGGTCAACATTGAATGAATAATAAGACGGAAGGAAGAACAGGAAGTTCACTATCAGAAACAACGATGACAGAATAAGCAGTTGATTTAGCAGGAACTTCGGGTTCATTGTTATAGAAACTCTGAGATCTCGTCTAAATATCCTTGGTCTTCCAGCCACTCGGTCTCGGCCTGGGAGTAACTCTTCTGTATATCGCCTTTCTCGTCTCCCTGTATATCCCATGGTTCTACCAGAACAACAGAATCGCGCTTCACCCAGATGCCTCTCTTCTTCGATCCCGGGATTCGGCAGATTCTTTCCTCTCCATCGGTGCAGTAGACGCGGTACTTTCCGCCTCCCTCCTTTCTCAGTACAATACCGACTACCTCCTTTCCTTCCGGCTCTCTCACTCTTCCAAGCTCTTCCTCGCCGTTCTGATTCTGCGCCATGGATGCAGATTGAAGAGCCAGTTTTTTAAATTGAGAATCTTTCTGCCTTACATTTTGTTGAGACATTCTTCGTCTGGAACCGCATAACTCACCACCGGTTGCTGGCCAAGCATTCCAAGCCGAATACCGCCTGTTTCATGACCAGGAAAGTTTTCCCTCAGATATTTGCCTACTAGTTCGCGGTGATTGTTAAGCAGCACTATCCTTCCATCAGGCTTCAGGATCCTGGAATATTCCTCCATAACTCCAGGGAAAAGATCAGAACCTGAATCCACCTGCTTGCCCCAGGGAAGGTTCGAAACCGCAATCTCGAATTCATTATCCGGATATTCAGTCGATCTAGCGTCCTGATTATTTATCCGTTCAGCTGCATCCTGGCTGATCTCAACAATATTCTCCTTCGTAGAGGCAATCGCCTCTTCATCCCTGTCCCCTCCGTAAGATTCCAAACCCATCTTCTCGGCCTCGCAGAGGATCGTTCCGGAACCACACAAGTTATCCACGATCTTTGCCTCCCTTCCGGGATGCACCAGTCTAACCAGTGATGCAGCCACCGAAGTTCTAAGAGAGCCCCTGACTCCTTCATTCCAGTATTCCCTGTGGTAGAGCGGCTTGCGACAGATCCTGGCAGATACCAGCATCCTGTTCTCCTCAAGATGAATCCTGAGATCAAAATTTGAGTGATCCCTCTCCCTGTAATCGAATCCCGTCTCCGCCTCAATTCTATCTGAAACCTCTGTCCTGAGAGCTTCAAAACAGGGTTCAGGGTTCCTCTATCGGGATAAAGTAATCGAAAATTCCCTCTCCAGAGATCTAAAATCATTTATAAACCTGAAAGAATCCTCCAGCTTTCTCAGCGGAATCTCCTCGATTATTTCACTATTAACGGGCCTGGATTCAAATTTTCTGTCAGCAAGCAACAATTGTGCGTCATCAGCAGTCCTCAGATTTACGATATCCTGGACATTATCTATTCTTGTCTCGAACAGTATGTATTTTTCAGATCTCCTGACTATTTCCACCCCGGGAACCCTCTCCAGAATTTCCCATTCCAGTATATCTCCCACACCCTTGGCATGGTAGGCTAGAAAACGCATAAGTCTCACTCTATCCTTACGGAGATCACGTTCCTGTAAACTTCCTGGCCATCCTCTTCCCCCACAAGCTCGTAGGATCTCTTGACCTCTGGATCGTGAGAGTTCTTCAGCATGGATAGAATCTCGTCTGCAATCTTCGTCGTTGAAAGAAAGAAGTCGAAGCCGTGATCGTTCTCCTCCAGGTTGGAAAGAAAGCTTCCTCTATCCTCGTTGGTGACCTCCGCAGCCTTCTCCGCCATCCTTCCCGATATCCTTTCAAGATCTGCTTCTCCTCTCAGCTGCATCTTCACCTTGTAGAAGCCTCCCTCGAACCTTGAACATTCTTCGCACTGCTCCGTTGTCGTTCTCAGCTCGGCATCGTATTCATCCTTAATCTCTCCTCTCAACGCGTGTACCCTTACAAACATCTTCTCGTCTTCCTCCCAGTACTGTAGCTCCATCTCAACTTCTTCCTCGGAAAACTCTTCGAACTTCTCGGCCAGCTGCTCTTCAAGCGAGTATTCTTCGATCCATTCGCCGTGCTTCCTCATCCTCCCGCATACCGAGCAGACCTCAATCTCCACGACATGAGGTATTTCAAGAAGATCATTCTTCTCCGGGAAACATTCCGGGCACAGCTGCTTCTTCTCGCCGTGAAGCTCTTCAGTCTCCTCGCCACACCGAGGACAGAACTTTGAAAGCTCCATAACCCCTGTTTCACTTGGAAAATCTTTTATCACGGGGGGAAAGATTTATCCGATGAAGAACAAAAATAAATTATGTCGGAATTTTACGACACTGTAGAGATTGGAGATCAAGAATACACTTCTGAAACATTAGCTGAAAACAGGCAAATGGTAGACCTTGTCACTGGGGAGAACAGCTACAATCTTGGAGAGGTAAGTCTCGAGTTAAGAGGGACAGAAAATCTCACCGATGAACAGGAGAAAGAACTCAGTATACTTTCAGATATTTAAAAGGTTAAACACCCGGAATCACCTCCCAAGATGATCATCCGGGATGGAAAAGGCCCTGGAATACCATTAGTAGGAGACAAGCTGAGTAGCGTGAGAGATATGCTCCAACCAGCAGATTAGATGTCAAAAGAAAGGGCATCTCCCTCCTCTATATCAAGCTCCTCGAAACTTTCAAGCAAATAGCGGTAGCTCTGTTCCGGGGAGTAGAGTTTCCAGCTCCAGGGGTCGAGGCTCCACGGTTCCGCCCTTTTGACGTCTATCACCTTCTTCTCAGAATCCATGAAGTATAGGTGGAGAGGTTTCGAGAGAAACATCATGTCGATAGAAGACCTGGTATTTCCTGGAAAGGCGAAAAGCATCTTACCTGAGGATCGAAAACTCAGGCCCTTCGCCCTTGATAAAAAAGAGTCAGCAAGCTCAGCCTCAAACTTTTCTCCTCGATCATCCACAATTTCGACTTTTCTCATACATCATTTTTGCTCCTTTAAGAACTTAAACCTCCAGAGAGGATCTATCGAGATCATGTGACTTTTCGATGACTAGAGAAGCTTTTTGAGTACCAGAAATATTATCTAAAGTATAAGGGGAGAAGATTGAAGGTCGCCTGGTTCGACGCGGAAGAATGGGAGAAAAACTACCTGGGAGATGTAGAAGGACTGGAGATAGATTTCTTCGATGAATCGCTTGACAGCCGGGCACTCGAGAAAGCTGAAGGATACGACGCTGTGACAGTTTTCGTATCATCCGAAGTCGATTCGGAAGTGATTGAAGAGCTGGACGTTAACCAGATAGCGTGTCGCTCCACGGGTTTCGACCACGTGGACACTGAAAAGGCAGCCAAGGAAGGCATTATCGTCTCGAACGTGCCTGACTACGGAGGCACAACTGTAGCGGAACACACTTTCGGGCTGATACTGTCCCTCACCAGAAAGATCTACAGGGCTGTAGAGAAGGTTGATCAGGGAGATTTCGACCATTCAGGGTTGAGGGGTATTGACCTGAAAGGCAAGAAGCTGGGAGTGATCGGAACCGGAACGATAGGAAAGAACGTGATCCGGATAGCCAACGGCTTCGACATGCATGTTATCGCATACGATGTTGAGAAAGATCACGAGGCAGCTCATCAAATGGGTTACATGTACGTCGACCTAGAGGATCTGCTGAGAGACGCTGATATTATTACACTTCACTGCCCGCTGGTCCAGCAGAACAGGCACATGCTTTCAGAGGAAGAGTTCCAGCTTATGGATGGAGCGATACTGGTCAACACAGCAAGAGGCGAGCTCATAGACACTGAAGCGCTCATAGAGGCACTTGAGCAGGACAATGTCGAAGCGGCAGGGCTCGACGTTCTTGAGGAGGAATGCTACATAGAGGATGATATAGAGATGTTAGGAGATCTAAAGGCAGGGTGCGATCCCGAGGTAATACTGGAGGATCATATCCTGATAAATAGGGATGACGTGATTATAACACCTCACAACGCCTTCAACTCAAGGGAAGCGATGCAGAGGATCGTTGACTCAACAATCGACAACCTGAGAAAAAAGGTGAACGTGGTCAACAAGCCTTGGTAGCGCCCCCTCTGGGATTTGAACCCAGGATCTGCACCTAGTTGACTTCAGTAAACAAGTTCCGAAAGCCGTGCAGAGCACGGCTTGGCGCGTTCCAACTCCGCGCCAGGAGTTGTCCGCAAGGTGCCGTCTTTCCAGCTAGACCAAGAGGGCCTAAGTTGGAGATCGCTTCAGAGCTTTAAATAACGGCGTTCTCCACTCCCATTTTTAACTATTCGTTCCCGGAAAAACTGTATGGAAGTTGAAGAATGCACAAGCTGCGGAAGGAATCTGTCGGCGGCTGACAGCTTCGTGGAGTTCAAGTGCCCTGAATGCGGGGAAAACCTGGCAAGATGTGACAGGTGCAAGAAACTGGCCAGCGACTACGAGTGTCCGGAATGTGGCTTTGAAGGACCCTGAGATCGATCAGCAGATGCTGTTTTTAAATTTTCATGCCGATCTTCTCTTCAAGAGGTAATCGAAATGGGAAAAGTACAGTGCGTTTACAAGCTTATGCCGGAAAGCGATGAAACCGATCTGGAGGATATCAAAGAGAGCGTAAAGCAGAAGATAGATGTCGATGACTTTGAGGAGGAAGAAGTCGCCTTTGGATTGAAGGCGGTCAAGATTTCGACTATAACTTCCGACGAGGAAGGCGGAACTGACGCGGTTGAGGAGAGGCTTGAGGAAGTTGAAGGAATCCAGAGCATCGAGCTTGAGCACTTCGACAAGCTCTAGGCAAAGATTTATATTTGTCACTGAGTAATAACAAAGTATGAATACTGACATCCAGTTCAGCTCGGTGAATCCGGAGGAAAGTCTGGATCAATTTAAGGATGATCTTGACGAAATAGATACAGCAAAACTGGAAGTTGAACCGGAAGAAAACACTGAAGTTCCTGATGTGGAGATATTCTACGACGGTTCCAACATTATCGTAAATCCTTACGATTCAGATCACACACTAGACTTTGATAATCTTCCGAGAACGACAGGCATAAACATCTGGGATCAGGATCAAACCGGAAGAGTTCTACTTGAGGATCGGAAAGAATTTCACGAATACCTTTTCTCCGCGATTAAATCACCTATTAGAAGTAATGTCGAATATCAGGAGCCAGAAGGAAACACCCTTGGAGACTTTAGTGATGCGAATAGAATACTCTACAGCACTGAAGAAGATATTTCCAAGCTTGAAACAGCAAGAAAAGCTATCGAGGAGCTGGATTTAATAATAGAGACAGATACCGAAGATTATGGGGGCGGTCCTGCATTGGAGGCAAAATACATTGACGGAAGAGTTATAGTAGGACCGATAAATGATACACTCGAAACCGGTGTATTTGAAAACCAGGTGGTTGAAGTAGACGGCGAGGAAATCGAAGTAGAAGTGGAACCGGATTACCAGACCGCTGACACAGCCAAATACGGGAATAAACTACCGACATTACCTGATAATTAGTATATTCACTAAAACAAAGCTTTCAATCTAGAAACTATCTTCTCAATCATCAGATATTCTTTGCTGTCAACTACAAGTTCTGAGAAGGCGGCGAAGGGTACAGCAACGATAAGAACGATTCCAAGCATCTCAAGGCTGAAACTCTCGCCTGTCACCAGCATCACCGCCAGCATGTCCTCGAAAACCCCGAGAACAACACCTATAATCAGAAACTCGGTGAACCTTTCAAGCTTTCTCCTCTGCATACCAAGAAATTCTTTCCTCTCTTAATAACTCTATTCAAACCTGTACTCGCCACCGCAGACCTCGCATCCGTAATCCTTCTTATGCTCCGCGCATATACTGGCACCGCACATCTCACAAGTATCCACTGCTTCTCTCTCACCGCAGTACTCGCACATCTGGTTCACTATTTCTCACCCAGATAATTGTCAAGATTCTCCAGGGTTTTTTGTTTCAGCCTTTCTTTTGCTTCTTTAGTCGCACATCCGGAATGGGAGGTAAGAACCGCGTTGCCTGCAGACAGCAAGTTCTCCCTCTGCTCCTGATCCTCCAGGGCATCAAACCAGACCTTCAATCTTCCTCTTTCGCAAAGTTCAATAGTTTTCTCAACATCCTGTATCTCGGACCTAGCACCGTTCAGAATAACCTTCTCTCCTTCAATTTTATCCAGAATTTCCTTGTTCAACAGGTTCTCGGTTTCTCTATTCAGTGAACAGTGGATTGAATTCACATCTGACTTGGAAATCAAGTCATTTAGTTTAAGGAATTTCCAGCCTCTTTCTGCTGCAAATTCTTTTTCACTTCTGCTGTTATAGCATATCTCCATTCCGAGACCGCTGGCAATTTCAGCAACCCTTGATCCAATCGATCCCAGACCTATAATTCCGAGTTTCTTGCCTCTCAACTCTTTACCGGGAAAAGGACCGACATCCCATTTCCCTGACTCCACGAAATCCGTTGTCATGTAGCTGTTCAGACTGAGCGTCAGCATCATATTGACAGTAAGTTCAGCCACAGACTCGCGGGCGTATTCAGGAGCATTGGAAATTTCAATCCCTCTATCCTCCAGAAAATCCAGAGGATAATGGGATTTGTCAGTTGCCATAACTCCAATATATTCGATTTCTGAATCCTGAAACAGTTCCTGAGGATAATCATCAAAGACACGAGAGATCAGTACTTGTGCGCCTTCCAGGTGCTCCGAACCAAGTTTGCCGCTGTAGTCTTCTGCTGTCTCAACCACTCTCAACTCAGATGATCGATGTCTTAACTCTTCCCTGAATTCGTCAGATAGAGATTTCTCACCCTCAAAATCGTAGAGCACAATCTTTGGATCATTCATGATATTTTGTTTAAAGTTCAGGAGCTAAATCTCTTTCCATGGGAGTCGACCTGGGCGAGCTGGTTGAAAGAGAGGA
>JBDGRK010000002.1:0-19163 GCA_042218075.1 Candidatus Nanohaloarchaea archaeon | reverse complement strand
AAATTGTTTAACTCTAATCCTGATATAGCTCACTATCAGAGCCTGTAGCTCAGCCCGGACAGAGTGCAGGACTTCTACTGACCTTCCAATATCAAAAGACATCCTGTTGTCGAGGGTTCAAATCCCTCCGGACTCGAATATAACTTTTCAAAATTAGACAACAATGAACAAGAAACCAAAAAGATCTTCCAACTGGATCGCCTGCCAGTTGGTTTGAATCCTCTCAGACTAGATTCACTATAATAAACTTCAGAGGTGAAGACTGAATTATGGAGGAATTTAAACAGAGGATCGCGGAAAAACTCGAGGAAGAACTTGGATTAGAGATAGAGGGGAAAGAGATAGAGGTGCCGGAGCCTGAACACGGCGACTTTGCGTATCCTGCGATGAAAGCGGCTTCGGAGCTTGGTAGAGAGCCGAGGGAGCTGGCGGAAGAGCTCAGCGAGGAGCTGGAGGTCGAGGGAGTGGATAGAATAGAGGTCGCGGGACCGGGATACCTGAACTTCTACGTTGATCGGGAGGGATACGCGGAGAAAATCGTGAGTTCTGCCGGCGCAGACTTTGAGGATAAAAATGAGAAAGTATCGGTGGAGCACACTTCTCCGAACCCCAACAAGCCTCTACACATGGGAACGATGAGGACAGCGATTCTTGGAGACACAGTTTCAAGGATCGCGGAAACACTTGGATACGAAGTCGAAGTAATTGATCTTATTAACGACCTGGGGAGGCAGAGCGCCAGGACCGTATACGCCTACAAGAACTTCCTGGAAGAAATAGATGAGGAAGATAGAGCTAAGAAAGACGATTTCTGGATAGGACTTCTTTACTCGGATGCAGGAGAATACCTTAAGGAAAATCCAGATGACGAAGAGAAAGTGCAGCAGATTATCCGGGACATAGAGGAAGGAGGCAACGACAACTTTGAACTGATGGAGGAGCTTGTGGATAAATCGGTAAGGGGTCAGCTTGAGACCGCATACCGCAGCAATGTTTTCTACAACCTGATAACCTTCGAAAGGGATATAGTCAGATCCAACCTCCTGGAAGAATGTATGGAAAAGCTTTCAGAGCTGGAGAGAGTTCACGAGATCGAGGATGGAGAGGATGAAGGATGTGTGGTGATCGAGCTCTCAGACTATGAAGACGAGCTTGGGGGGATGAAGAAGCCTTACAAGATACTTTTCCGTAGCGATGGAACCGCGACATATACAGCGAAAGATATAGCATTGACGATGTGGAAGTTCGGTCTACTCGACTCGGACTTTGACTACAGAGAGTTTGACAGACAGCCGAATGGAGAGATACTCTGGAGCACCGGCGGTGAAAGAGAATCAGGGGACTTTGGCGATGCAGATCATCATATCAACGTGGTCGGAGAGCCGCAGAGCTATGTAATGAAGGTACTGGAGATATCACTGGATGCGCTCGGATTTGAGGAAGAGGCGGAAAACTTCACTCACATGAGTTTTGATCTTGTGAACCTGCCCGGCAATGTCTCCTACTCGGGCAGGAAGGGAAACTGGGTTGGCAAACATGGAGATGCGGTACTTGATAGGTGCGAGGATCTGGCTCTCGAAGAAATACAGGATCGATACGAATTTTCGGAGGAAAAGGAGAAAGAGATAGCCGAGAAAGTGGCTTTAGCTGCAGTGAGATACTTTATCACCAAGTTCAATCGGGACAAAGAGATAACCTTCAGCTTCGAGAAGGCGCTGGACTGGGAGGGTGATTCAGGACCTTACCTTCTCTACTCCAACGCTAGAGCGCACGGGATACTGGATAATGCAGAAGTAAAGCCCGGATTCTACACTTTTGAGAAGGATGTTGAATACGGGCTGATAAGGAAGATATCCGAGTTCGAGGAAGTGATAGAGGAAACATTCGATTACAAGGAGCCCGCGAAGCTGACGCACTACCTGAAAGACCTGGCGGAGAAGTTCAACAGCTTCTACCACAAGTGTCCGGTTAACTCCGCGGAAACAGTGCAGCTGAAACAATCCAGGCTGGCGATAGTAGAGGCTTACATACAAGTGATGGAGCAAGGCCTCGAATTACTTGGAATCGAACCACTGGAAGAAATGTAGTCTTAAAGTGCATTCGCTTCAGGCGAATGATCTCGGCGCGCCAACTCGTAGAAAATACCTGCCGGATTTTACTGCGACGAGTGAAACTCTGAAAAGAGTTTCCACGACTCCGCCCAGGAGTTGAGCCTCTGGAGGAGATGTAGATTTACCTACACATTATTAACGAAGCTATACAAATAGATTCCAGCTATGTCGCTGGCGGAATCTGTGAAGGGAATGTTCGGTGGAGAAGAAGGGAAGCAGGAGCCCGAGTTCGATATAGAGGCGGATACCGAGATAGACTTCACGCTGAGCGACAAGAAGGATATCAAGATAACAAGCAAAGTCGACAAGATGGCGGACGTGGACACGAAGTATCCGCTGATAAAGCCCTTCACCTACGCCCATGTCAAATGGGACGAAGAGGAAAAAGAGCTTATCTACAGGGTGATAGAGCCAAAGCTTGATGAGGAAGAGGAAAGATTGCTGAACCTCTTCAAGGATAACCTGTCTGAGAAGATTGACGTTTCGCTGAGCTCGATGGGGGGCAGGGAGAAGATCGTCGGCTACCTCCAGAACCAGATAGACGACCTGATGATAGAGCTGGGTGTGGAGATGACGGACGAGCAGCACAAGAAGATACTCTACTACATCTACAGGGACTTTGTCGGGCTGGGCAAGGTCGAGCCCTTTATGCACGATCCCTACATCGAGGATCTAGGTGCGGATGGTGTGGGAACCCCGATATTCGCGGTCCACTCCGAGTTCGGTTCAGTGAAGTCGGACGTGGTGTTCAACGACGAGGAGAGGCTGGAGAACCTGGTCATCAAGCTGGCGGAGCGCTGTGGCCGCTACGTTTCCTACGCGAACCCGCTGCTGGACGGATCACTTCCCGACGGTTCACGTGTCAACGCCTCGCTGACGGAAGACGTAACATCTCACGGACCAACTTTCTCGATAAGAAAGTTCCAGGAGACGCCTTTCTCCGCAGTCGACCTTATGGACCTTGGGACCGCGAGCGCCGATATAATGGCATATATGTGGATACTGCAGCAGTACAAGCAGTCAATACTGATATGTGGAGGCACAGCCACAGGAAAATGCGTGGCGCCGGACGATAGAATACACATGGGTAACGGAAACATAAAGGAAGCAGAGGAGCTTCATGAGGAAGTGAGAGAGACGGGAGAACCCAAGAAGCTCTACACTATGCACGAGAACCTGGAGACAGGGCCGAAAAAAGTTAACAAGTTCCTGAAGCTGGAGAACGATGACGAAGTCTACCGTATAGAGACTGAAAGAGGAGCAGAAATCACCGTAACACCCGAACACCCATTCATACTAAACAGAGATGGAGAGGTCGAGAAAGTAAGAACGGACAGGATAGAAGAGGGAGACTTTATAGCGACACCGAGAGAGATGAATCTCGATACGGAAAGACAGCCCATACAGCCGCTCAGTCATGATATAGAAGCCTACGCACGTGGAGCAGAAGACCTGGTCAGGCAAATCTTTGACGAAAAAGAGGAAAGTGTGAGTGAGATATCAGAGGAGTTTGAAGAAGCCGGGAGAACAGTAAACGAGTGGCAGAACCAGAACTCGATTCCGTGGATGAACCTGGAACACTTAGTGGAAGAGAGCAGTTTCTCAAAAGAAGAGGCACTCGGATATGTAGAGGGAATGACATCGATGCATGGCAGCAAGACGATGGAGATACCTGAAGAAGTCACGCCTGAACTCGCAGAACTCGTCGGTTATATACTGGCCGACGGAAACATCGAGGGGAACTACGTCAACTTCCACAACCAGGAAAAAGAACTGAGAGAAAGGTTCCGGGAACTGGTGAGGAAGGAATTTGGCCTGGAAACCAGGACCCTAGAACAGGAAGATCGGGTGTCAAGGGTAAGAGTATGCTCCAAGGCTCTCAGGGAATTTCTGAAATACGTATTTGAGATCCCTGTAGATCAGCCTAAAGCCAGGAAAGTATCGACAAATGAGAAAATACTCAAGTCTCCAGAAGGGGTAACCTCGTCATACCTGAGGGCTTTATTCGACTCAGAGGCAGAAGTTTCAAAGAAACAGACCGAGATAGTGTTCTCCACCGCATCAGAAATACTGTCTGAGGAAGTTGTCAACCTCCTGCACAGGCACGGAATCATAGCAAGAAAAACCACGAAGGTAGTTCAAGGAGAGGATTACTACCGCATAAGGGTTTCTGGAGAACAGCAGAACAGTATATTCCTTGAGGAGATAGGTTTTAATCACCCGGAGAAAGAAGAACAGCTGAAAGAGAATCTGGAGCAACTGGATTCTTCTCACACTAATGTTGATCTGGTACCCTGCAGGAAAGTCTTGTCCAATATAAAGGAAAAAGAAGATCTTACGAACAGGGAGATTGCCGAATCTTCGGGACTCGCACGAAGAACGATAGGAAGAATACTTAATGGAGAGAGAACTCCTTCGAGAACTACTGTTCAAAATATAAAGGAAGGTATAGAAGCTGGAGAAGCCAGAGAGGAACTGCAAAGGCTTGAGGAACTTTCATCTGATATTTTCTGGGATAGAGTGGAGCATGTGGAGAGAATAGAGCCAGGGAAAGCACCTGATTTTGTCTATGACGTTACGGTCGACGACTCGCATACTTTTACTGCCGGTTCGCTACCGCTGATAACCCACAATACCACGTTCTTGAATGCAAGCGTCTCATTCATTCCTCCGGAAGATAAAATAGTTTCAATCGAGGACACAAGGGAGCTACAGCTGCCCCACGAGAACTGGATTCCATCTGTAACAAGAGAGATGTTTGGAACCGACTCGCACGGGGACGTGGATATGGACCAGCTTCTGAAGGAGTCATTCAGGCAGAACCCTGACTACGTGGTTGTCGGGGAGGTCAGGGGCGAGGAGGCGTCGGTCCTCTTCCAGGGAATGTCCTCGGGTCACCCTTCCATGGGAACCATGCACGCATCATCACCGAACGCGGTCGTGAAGAGACTGGTGACTCCTCCAATATCACTTTCACCTGCCCTAATCCAGGCTATAGACGCCATAGTTATAATGACGCATGCCAAGGGAGTCGAAAAGTCCGCAAGACGGGTGAAAAACGTTCACGAATTGCAGAAGGTGGTCGGAGAATCCGCGTCCGCCAGAACAAACCAGGCGTTTTCTTGGACAGCTATGGACGACTCTTTCCAGCAGAGAGGTGAACCGTTCCTTTTCGACCAGATCAGCAAGGACTTCGGCGTCAGCAAGCAGAAACTGGAGAAAGAACTTGAGAGAAGGTCAAAGGTTCTTAAATGGCTTAAAGAAAAAGACGTGAGCGAGTTTCACAGGGTTTCGGAGATAATCCATGAATACTACAAGAACAAGGAGGAGATACTTAAGATGATTAACTCTGAGGACGACGAGTACTCTCTCGACGATGTTATCGACGCGGAGAGAAAAGTTGATATCGAGAGACCTGACAGGCTGGACAGGAGGATGGAAGAAGAGGAAATCGACACGAATGTTAACCTGGAGGAAGAGATCGATGAGATAGATTCTGATGACAGGATAGAGCAGAAGAAAAAGAAGGAGCAGAATCCCGTGGCGGAGCTTGAGAAGAAGTTGAAGTCTGAGAGGCAGAAGGCCAAAGTCACAAGGGAGGGGAGCGAAGATGAAAACCCGTTTGAAAACCCTGATGTAGAGCAAAACCCGTTTGAGGCGTGAAGATGCAGAGGATAGAGACAGGTATAAGAAACTTTGACAACCAGATCGAGGGAGGAATACCTCATGGAGAGACAGTACTGATTGAAGGAGAACCGGGAGCCGGGAAGACGAACTTTGGAATAGAGTTTCTTTACAGGGGTGCTATGGAAGATCAAAATGGCCTTTTCGTATCTTTCCAGGAGACAGAGGATGAAATACTCAGGACGACCACCTTTGACTGGGATTTCGAGGAATACGTTGAATCCGGGACAATCAATATAAGAAAAATGAATGCTTACAGGTATGAAGAAGTTGCTGACATGCTGAGAGGCATGATTAAAGTCAACGAGGCCGAAAGGATAGTCCTGGATCCTATAACAGATCTGGATCTTTACATAGATTCAAGGAAAGACATCAGGAAAACTCTGCTATCTATAAAGAAAGAAGTGAGAAACTCAGAAGCCACAGCGCTAATGCTGGCCGAGACAGGGGAGGCAACATCGATAGAGGAAGAGATAGCCGATGGCATAGTAGATATGATAGTTGAGGAGGACGGAAAAGAGGTGCAGAGAAAGCTTTACATCAGAAAGCTGAAAGGATCAGATTACAACCAGAACGTCCACAACTACAGCCTGGACTCGAAAGGACTGAAGGTCCAATGAGCCACGACCCCTTCAACAAGAGCTTCAGGGACAGGCTTAAGCACTCCTCGAAGACTGAAACCGTCGAGGCAGCGGCGAATGCGCTGTTCGGCCCAACAGTCGACAGGTACAGCGAAAATTTTGAAGACCTGAAGCAGGACCTGAGAGAGGCTGATATGGACGTTCTCTACAGGACCTACGTTTCAAAAATATTCCTCTACAGCTCGACCGCTTTCTTCATGGGCATAGTTATAGGGGGCTATTATGCTTACTCCAACAGTCTCGGCGTACTTGGAACTGTAAGGTACGTGATAGGGGTGCCTGTCGCCATGTCCCTTGTCGTATTCGGTTTCATGTACATTTACCCGTCTCAGAAGGCTAAGAGGAGGAGAGAAAGTATTAACGACAATCTTCCGTTCGCGCTCAACCACCTCGGTGCGATCGCGACTTCAGGAATACCGCCCAAATCGATGTTTGAACTCCTGAACACTTTCGAGGAGTACGGTGGAATCTCGAGGGAGGCGGGAGAGATCTCGAGGAGAGTGAATGTATTCGGCGAGGATCTGACCACCGCGCTGAAAGAGGTGGCGGATAAAAGCCCGAGCGAGGACTGGTCGGAGGTCCTCTACGGGATAATATCGACGGTGGAGACAGGAGGAGACCTTAAATCCTACATACAGGAGAAGGCTGATGAAGCACTCTTCGAGTACAACCAGCAGAGACAGAGGGAAATCCAGAAGCTGAGCACCTACGCATCATTCTACACCGCGATACTGATTGCCGCGCCTGTCTTCCTAGTGGTGGTACTGGCGGTCATGAACCTGCTGGGAGGCCAAATCGGAGGGTTCGCTATCAGGGACCTGATGTGGCTCGGCGTACACGTATTTATACCGGTCATAAACGGCCTTTTCGTTATATTCCTTGCGGTGATGGTGGACTAGAATGTATACGAGAAACATCAAGCTGAAGCTGAAGAACTACTGGAGGAAACACGAGAATCTGATCCTGATGGTGGCGGGAGCCTTTGTCCTCGGAGTGACGATAGCAGGGCTGAACTACGTCAACCACCAGAATACGATTAACAAGTACGAGAGCTCGGTGAGAAAACCCATCAACAGCAGTAGCGCCGCGGAATTCAACTTCACGATTTCAAGGCCCTCAGTCTCGCAGAGCCCGAAACTTAACCTGGAATTCGAGAACGTTGATCCCGAGAACCCGGTAACCATAGAGGTAAATGGAAACGAGATATCCGAATCAAGCTCGAGTTCAAAGCTGGTGAAGGTTCCGGAAGATCTGGTGGAGAAGAATAACAGGGTTGTTATAGAGAGCACAGGACTCGGCATTGAGCAGCAAGCGCTCACATACGTAAAAGTAAAATCGAAGACAAGCTTCCAGCAGCTGGTTTTCGTTCTGCTGAACA
Source organism: Candidatus Nanohaloarchaea archaeon (assembly GCA_042218075.1). GTDB lineage: Archaea > Nanohalarchaeota > Nanosalinia > Nanosalinales > Nanosalinaceae > SW-4-43-9. The sequence continues at coordinate 11,349 of JBDGRK010000002.1, read as the reverse complement.
TGGTATCTCTTCTGCTTGTTGCGGCACCGGTCATGTACCTGAAGTACACCGAGTTCCAGGCAAAGAAGGACATGGAGGAGAAGTTCCCGGAATTCCTGAGGGATGTGGTGGAGGGAACTAGGGCAGGTATGTCACTACCCCAGGCCATCAAGAACACTGAGACAGGCAGCTATGGTGCTCTGGATCCTAAGATAGAACAGATGAACGCCCAGCTTGACTGGGGCATCCCGTTCGAGAAAGTGCTGAAAAACTTCAGCTCACAGACAGGTTCGCCATTAATAGAGAGAAGCGTCGATACCATCATACAGGCCTACTCCTCGGGAGGTAACATCCAGGACGTCCTGGATTCTGTGGGGGAGAATATAAGGACTATAAGGGAGCTGAAGGAGAAGAGGGAGTCACAGCTCTACGGCGAGATGATTACGGGCTACATCGTATTCTTCATCTTTATCGGCATTCTTATCGCACTGACGCAGTTCCTTCTCCCGAATCTTGCATCAGCACAGGATGCACTGGGAGGTTCAGGTAGTTTTTCGGTGCTCGGGGGAGGGGGCGCCAACCTGCAGGAAAACATAAGGCTCTACAACAAGTGGTTCCAGAGACTGGTCTACATACAGGCATTTTTCTCCGGACTGATCATAGGCAAGCTGGCAGAGGGAGAACTCAGGGCAGGATTCAAGCACATGGCCATCCTTTTCGCCGCAGGATACCTGGCGATCACATTCTTCCTCTAAACTATTATAAACAGAGATCAACATTATGGCGATATGGCCAGGAAGGGGATATCACCGATCATAGCATCCGTCCTTCTACTCGCAGTAGCACTAGCAGTAGTCGGAATATTCTCAGGATGGGCACCAAACCTGGTGAACACGATTACAGAGGATACAAGAAATAACACCATGGAAACCGTTGAATGCAATGAAGCGGGTATAAGGCTGATGTCGGCTTTCTACAACTCAGGCGACAACTACATGGTCGTAACTTTGAGAAACACAGGTCCGGTAAACCTAACAGACGTTGTGATAGCCTCCTACAGTTCCGATGATAAAATAATTGAGCAGGACGGTAACCTTAACTACAACGTCAGCCAGCCCGTAAACCAGACCAACATCAGCGGGGTAAGTTCCGAGCCTTCCTACATCGAGGCGTACTCAAGCAAGTGCAGCGAAGTGAACGATGAACTCAACGATATAAATACCTGAACATGACTGAGGAAAATAATTAAAGGGTGAGAGAAAAATGGCACACATGGAGAGGAAAGGGATATCACCGATAATAGCCTCAATTCTATTACTTGCAGTAGCACTAGCAGTAGTCGGAATATTCTCAGGATGGGCACCAAACCTAGTCCAAACAGTAACAGAAGACACAAAAAACAACACACTGGAAACCATAGACTGTAACCGGGCAGGAATCAAACTCAGGTCGGCCTTCTACAACGGAAACAACCCGGGAGGAGAAAACTACACTGTCATAACTGTAAGAAACACGGGGCCCGTAAACCTCACGGATGTAATTATAGCGACATACGACTCGGATGACAAAATAATAGAACAGATCGGAAACCTGGAATACCTCGTGGAGAACCCTGTCAACGAGACCAACATCAGCGGGGTAAGTTCCGAGCCTTCCTACATCGAGGCGTACTCAAGCAAGTGCAGCGAAGTGACCGACACAATAGAAAACATCAACACGTAGAAGCATGAAAGGAATATCCCAGATAATAACAGCAACGCTGATACTTCTTGTTGGGATGTCCATGGCCTCAGTCTATGCAAGCTGGGCGCCGGAGTTCTCCAGGAACGTGACTTCAAGTGTCGCGGAACAGGAAAACAGGAAGATAGAATGCAGGAACGCCGGCTTCTCGATCAAGAGAGCAAAATACGACTTCTCCGCCAACTTTACCAGGGTTACCGTGCTCAACACAGGAACCATCAACTTCGAGGAAGATCTTACTGTTGCATCGATCAACAACTCCAGGATACTGAACACAAAGGAGGTTGAGCTTCTGGAGGTAGACGAGGAGAGAAACGTTACACTTGACTCAAACAAGACTCCTGGTAAGGTGGTAATTGCTTCATCGAACTGTCCTGAAATGGAGAGAGACAGGAGCGTAGAGACCAAGCAGTGAGGAACCGTTGAACCTGATCTCCCTCGCCTCTTCCTCTTTACAGGAGTTGAGATAGGTCTTCTCAAGCTTCAAGAAGCCAGCTTCAGATTTCTTACTTTTTCCCCAGAAAATGATCAAAAATGATAACTTTAAAGGGAAAAGATAAGAAAAACGTGTTATGGGAGAGATCAAGGACTGGGGGAGGGAAAAACCCCTATTCAATTTGAATGAAGCGCAGAGACAGCTGAAAGAGGACAGGAGCTACCTGAAAACAAAGATCCAGAGAGCGGTCCAGAAAGGGGATCTGAAGAGGATCGAGCGAAACAAGTACACCTTACATGATGACCCCCTGATCTACGCATCCCACATAGAAAAGCCCTCCTACATCTCCCTCTGGTCCGGACTACGCTACTACGACCTGACGACTCAGACGCCACGGAAGATTGATGTAATGACTCCGGTTGACAGGAAAGACCTTGACAACATCAGGTTCTATTACACCCAGGACATGTTCGGATACAAGAAGAAAAGGTACAAGGGAATAGAGATATTCATGGCGGAGAAAGAGAAACTGCTTATAGACTGCCTGAGTCGAAAACAGGTGGCTGTATCGGAGCTGATCGAACTGGTTGAAGAAGTGGAAATAGATAAACTGGTGGAACTTGCGGAGAGAACAGGCAAGAAATCCGTGAAGAAACGGCTGGGATTTCTGTTCGAAAAATTGAGGGACGAGGAAGTGGAGGAGTTCATGGTGGAGGACACAAATTACACTCCGCTCGAGCTTTCACAGCCCGCAGAGGGAGAGAAAAATCCTGACTGGATGGTACTGGTGAACACCGATGCTCTCTGAAAAGGAGTTAGAGAGCATGTCGAAAACGCTGACAGGAGGAAACAGGGGATACGCCGAAAAACTCTACCTGCAGGACATAATACTTTCCACTATAAGTAAGGAGACATCAGAACAACTGGTATTCAAGGGTGGAACCGCACTGCTGAAGTTCTACCAGCTTGACCGGTTCTCGGAAGACCTCGACTTTACGATGCGCCAGGAAATCAAGTTTGAAGAACTGGTAGATAAAATCGCCAGGGATCTGGAGAACTATGGAGCTGAAGTTGCAGAGAGGAAGGAAGATGAGAAAGATAGCAGTTACAGAGCCAGGCTTGGAATCCAGGGGCCGCTTTACACTGGCAACAGGAGAAGCCTCAACTTCATCAGGATAGAGATCAACAGGAAAAGCACGGCCTCGAACTTCCGGAACAGGAGGTACAACCCGAAATTCCGGGATATCACCAGCTTTGAAGTACTGGTGCTTGACAGGGAAGAGATACTGGCGGAGAAGATAAGGGCGCTGGTGACGAGAAGCCAGCCCCGCGACCTCTACGACTTATACCACCTGCTGGCGATGGGAACTGAAATCGACACCGAGCTGGTGAAGGAAAAACTTGAATACTACAGCCTTGAATACAGCAGGGAGATGATAATTAAGGAGGCTGGGAAGCTCGAGAAAAACTGGGAAACACTGGAAACACTCACATATTCTTCACCACCTGCGTTCGAGGAATCCCTGGAGAAACTGGAAGAAAAACTACCTGGAACAGACTGAATCTTCCTCACTAGTGTGAAAACTTGCTCTCACAAACCGGTAGAACTTCCACTGAGACTTCAGAGGGATCTAGTACATCCTGCTCCACGACTCTCCGTCACACGCGAAATGCGCCGAACCGTTGAACCTGATCTCTCCCGCCTCTTCCTCTGTGCAGGAACAGAGAGGTCTTCTCGAGCTTCAGGGTGTCATTGATTGTTACTGTTCTCTCTTGGTGGCTTACCTCCAGTTTTCCGGCTCTTTTATCGGTCGTGTTCTGTAGCATTGAAATCCTCTCATCGTGCTTCTGGAGTTCGTGCTGGTGAGCCGCCAGCAAAGGGATGTGCCGGACCTGGTGAGGAATCTTATCATTGATACCGTAGCCGTACCTGTCTATAAAGAGTCTCAAGCAGAAACATCCCAGTCCTCAAGAATCGATGAAGGAGACACCACCAAACAGGAGGCAGAGTTCTACCTCACAGACGGCCTTCAAGGTTCAGATACAGAATCTGTCGTAGAGTCATAAACGGAATCCTCAACTATACTGAGATACCTTCGTCCTGAATAATCGAAGGAAGGAAAGAATCACTGCCTCTTTCAAACTCACTCGAAGTATAACAGAGGACATCAACAGGAGTATCACCCGTTACCTCTCTTACTTCATTTATAACGTAGTGATACCTCTCTGTTTTGCTCATGTCTCTAAAGCTTTCCGAAACAATCGCGATATCAAGGTCTGAGCTACGATTATATGTGCCTTTTGCTCTGGAACCGAAAAGATAAATTTCATCTATGACGATTTTTCCCTCCAGTTTTTGCTTTATCTTTTCTAAAGTCTCTCTCTGGCCCATTCAAAGATCGCCTCCGCAGAAGAAGCTACACTATCAATCTCTGATTTTTCCAGGTCAACCAGGTCAGCATCAGGATAACGAGTCCTGAAGTAATAAGGCGAGATACTGTTCCCGGCCTCCTTAACTTCTTCCGAAGCTCCCGCCTTCTTAGCCAGTATAAAACAGTCATGGCTCTGGAAAAGACCCTCTCCTTTTTCAACAAGTACCGCCTTCAAAACTTTCTCCGCAGCCTGCTGGTATAGGAAAGCAGCTTGAGAGAACATACCTCCCTCTCTCATGTATCCTGCCGCATCAAGATCATCTTCCGCTTTTTCAAGCCACAGATCAGAATCCGACATAAAAAACAACGATCAGCCTAATAATAAATCAGTTTTCCCGACTTCTTCAACCGCAGAACTCTGCTTCCGGCTTCATCTCGCAGAGCGCACCGACCAGCTTGGTCGGTGCTCGAATACCGTCCTCGGAGAGCGACGGTGTGCAGCACTTTTTTTAAACCGCTCGTTCTCTTCTTCCAGCTTTTCGATCCGTTCTGATTGTTCGGTGTTTTCGCGCCGCATTCAAGACATTGAATCAAGTATCTCTTCCAGGTTGTGGAGATACAGGTTTTCTCTTTCATTATCGGCTTCTTTCACTGATTCCTTGAAGCCGTTTCTGGAGAAAAGTGCGTATCGTTTTTCTTTTTCGATGTTAAGGTGTTCTGCGTCTTCTTCCAGCCTGGAGAGAGTGTCGTAACCTAGTGGAGAGGATGTGAATTTGGCTTCTCCTACAAGTATTTCATCTGAGTCGGTTAATCCAACAACATCTATTTCCCTCTCCTTTCTCCACCATCGGCCTATCTTCCTGAATTTGAGGTCAGGGTGAAGTTTTAACGAGGCTTTATGGCATAGCTCTTCAAAACTATCGCTCGAGAAATCTGCTAACTCGGGCTCTATAAACTCTTGGTAGGCTTTTTCTCCGTAGAGGTTGTATCTTGTGGTCTGGCCGTATACGAATCTGAACCAGAACCTGAAGAACTGGTCTCTTATCCGGTAACGTGTTTTCCTCGATTTCCGCGGGTCTTCTGTTACCGGGTGGTCTTTCTGTATGATGTGCAGTTTTTCGAGCCTGTCAAGGTAGTAACCTGCGCTGGACTGGTCTATACCTGTTTCGTTTATGATTTCATTTCTAGACCGGTTTCCCCTGGCCAGGGATTTCAGCGTGGCGAAGTACCGGTTTACCTCTTCCAGTTCCATTCGGAGAACTGTCTCCGGTTCGTTATGGAGACCTCCGCTCTGGGAGATAATGGTTTCCTGGACGTTTTCCGCTATGCTTTTCTCCGGTTTGATTGCGTTGAGATAGTGGGGTGTTCCCCCGAAAATACTGAACGCCAGCACCTTTTCCTCATAGCTGTAGTCCTGGAAGAACTCTGTTGCAGCTGTGAAAGGGAGCTGGCTGATTGAAAACTCTCCGTTCGGGTTCTGTGAAACCCTGCCGTAGAGTGGGGATCCTCCTTCTAATGCGATATCATACATCATTCCAATCGAAGAACCTGTTAGGACTAGTTTTGCTTTTGAGTCATCTGTCTCGTGATCCCATATCCTCTGTAGTTTAGAAGGTAGACTTTCATCTGAATCCACTAGATAGGGGAATTCGTCAAGTATGATGGTAGCATCTTCCTTTATGAGATGTTTCAGGATTGGCTCCCATTCCTGCTTCAAGTTTTCAACTTCTGGAAAACTGTCTCCGGCTGAAGCTATGAAGCTTTCTATCTGGTCTTTCTTCGTGGTTTCGATGGCCTGGTAGTAGACCGTGTTATCCCTTTCCTCTACTGCCTCGGTTACCAGGCCTGTCTTTCCTATCCGTCTTCTACCGTAGATGACCGCCAGCTCGGCCTTATCCGAGTCAAATAGGGCTCTGAGCCTGTCAAGCTCTTCATCCCTGTCCACAAACTTTTCCATACTTGAATTGAAAACATCCACACTTAAATAGTTTTAGCTAACATAGTCTCAACTAACATAGTTTGAATAATGTTATCTTCATGACTGGATAAGTATACCACGCACGGTCTTGGAATGAACCTCAACCGCAGAACCCTGCTCCAGATCAATTCTGGAATCCAGAACGACCTCTTCCCTTATATCAATACTGTAATCTTCGATAAAATCATATTCAGCCGCCAGATCAATTATCCTGGAAGCAAAATCCTCAGCATCCATAAATATCAGCCAATCTTCTCAAGCCCTTCCTGAATCCTCTGCTTCCGGGTAACCAGACCCCCCACTCCCAGAAATCGCTTTCGACATCGTAGGAATACTTTCCCTCTATTTCACCGTTCTCCCATTTTTCTTTGAATTCTTCGAAGCTCATGGCATGTTTCTGTTCAAACTCTTCGATCTCCTCCAATTTTCTGACCCTCTCCTTCAAATCATCAATCTCCTGCTGCTGGTCCCTCAAGACCTAATCCAATTTAAACGGATAACTGATTAAAACCTATATCTCTATGCCTTCCTGTACTGCTCTCTTGACAATATCCCCAAGTTTCTTTCTTCTTTCATCGAACTCTTCTGGAGTCAGGCAGATTATTTCCGGATCAGGTAAATTTCCATAATCCCAGTCTCTCTGGAATTTCATACCTCTCTCGTACCACTTTACATTCCTGAAATCTTCTGAGACCAGAACAACATCCACATCGCTATCCTCTGTGTAATCGTTTCTGGCACGTGAGCCGAATATCATCAGTTCATCAATTTTAATAGCTTCATCTTCAGCAATAGATCTTATTGTTTCTCCTACTTTTTCAACTGTTTTCTCGTCCATTCTAACACCTCCCTGACGGATTTTCTCATATCACCAATATTTTCCACATCTCCAAACTCTTTGCCCGGATACCTTACTCCAGTGTAAAGATTATTCAACTCGGCGAAATAATTCGTCTTTTCATCCGGAAGACCGGCCTCCTCTGCCAGCCTGAGAAGGTTGTGAGTGTAACTCGGCTCTTCACCACTACCCACCACGACAGCTTTCAAGGCTTTTTCAGCCGCCTGCTGGAGAAAGAACAAACCAGGAGCATACCTATCATCATCCAGATTATAGGTTGCATCATCAAAATCACTTTCAGCCCTTTCCAGCCACTCATTTCCATCCTCCATCATGACACCGGTTTGTGTGACAGAAGTTAAATCAATAATGTCATGATCAAAAACTTCAGTTATTCTCAAGTTTCCTGACCCTCTCCTTCAAATCATCAATCTCCTGCTGCTGGCCCCTCATGACCTCGTGCTGAGCGGCAATAATGGCTCTATCGAATGCTTTTACCAACTCTCTGTAAGATCATCAGGCATAAGGAAATATAATTCTCACAAGTATCATACTTACAAGTATCATTTTAAATCCGGCTGTTAAACTCAAAGTATGAAGTTCCATAATAGAAAAGAAGAGCTAAAATTCTTTAGAGAAAAGCTGGGCTCCGATCAAGCAGAGTTTATAGCACTTTACGGCCGTAGAAGAGTAGGTAAATCAAGGCTGATGAAAAAGGTTCTCCAGGAAACAAAGGGAATATACCACCTTGTTTCCAGAGAATCTGAAAAAGACCAGATACAGGAATTCAAACAGAGCATAGGCCAGAAATACCCTGGTATAGAGGATATCAGAAATGACTGGGAACCCGTTCTCCGGTTCACGGCAGAAAACTGCAAAACTGTAGTGATCGATGAATTCCCGTACCTGATAGAAACGGACGAGGAAATACTGAAAATACTCCAGAAAACATGGGATGAGGAAATGAAACAGAAAGACACAAACATGGTGCTTACAGGCTCATCTATCAGCATGATGGAATCAAAAGTCCTGGGATACGAAAGCCCTCTATACGGTAGGAGAACAGGACAGTGGCACCTGAAACCCTTTGAATACAACCAGATATCTCCGTTCCTACCAGATTACAGCAAGGAAGACATAATAAGAACCTACGCAATCCTGGGAGGCACACCTTACTACCTTGAACAGTTCAACCCGGAAATCAGGCTACCCGAGAACATACACCAGCACATACTGAAAAAAGGGTCGGTGCTGAGGGAGGAAGCAGAAGGACTGCTCCAGCAAGAACTGAGAGAACCTAAAAATTACTTCTCAATACTTAAAGCAGTAGCAAGAGGTAAAACAAAGTTTAACGAGATCAAAAACGAAACAGGCATACCTCAGAACAGCGTAAGCAAATACCTGAAAACACTTCAGAACCTCCATATAATCCAGAAAAGACTGCCTGTGACCGCCTCAGAAAAGAGCAAAAGAGGAAGATACCGGATCAAAGACAACTACTTCAGATTCTGGTTCCGATACATCTTCCCCAACCGGACAGAGCTAGAACAGAACACCGAAAACGTGCTCCAAAACAAGATCAAACCCGAGCTAGACCGGTACGTATCAAGGCCGTTCGAAGACATCTGCCGGAGCCATGTAAGACAGACAAAAGAATACGAGAAAGTTGGATCATGGTGGTACCAGGAAAACGAAATCGATGTTGCAGCAGTGAACCATAGACAGAACAGGCTACTGCTCGGAGAATGCAAATGGACCTCACAGCCAGCAGGAAGAAAGACTCTGGAAAAACTCCGGGAAAAGTCAGAAAAAGTGGAATGGAAAAACAGCCAGAGGAAAACCGAATACATCATATTCTCAAGAAACGGGTTCACAGAACAACTCAAGCAACAAGACACAGAACTCAAAAATGTAGAGGACCTACTCTAAAACCCTGTTACTCCTCTCCTATGTTACCTCCATCCGCTTTCCATGGATTATACACGCAAACGACATCCTGCCAAAGATAAAATCAAAAGCCCGGAGCGACTCGATCATCTCTCTTCCAAATCTCCTGGAAATCACGTGGTTTTGACGTGTCAAACGTCAGGCGGTCCTGGCACGAGTAGAAGTTGACGGCGTCATATGAAGAAACGCTGTTCCGGATTCGCTTGATTTTCTATCTTCTAGTTCCTGGAAATGGTTCTTATCCGGCTTGAGGTGGAGGGATCTCGGCCTAGATAGGTTCTGGACTCGTCCCGGAATCGAAGGAAATCAGGTGGATCTTGGACAGGAAGTATAAACTCGGTTTTTAATCCTCTCAACATGCGGTCTGCATTTTCGCGATGGTCTTTGGTTCTGTCATCGCTGGTTTTATGTCAATACGGTAAACCTCAACCGCAGAACTCGGCTCCCGGCTTCATCTCACACAGCACTTCCTTCATCTTCTCGTTTTCCCTCTCCAGCTCTTCCATCTCCGATTCCAGCTCACTTATTCTTTCCTCTTGCTCCTTGTTCTCCTGTTTCAGTTCTTCGTTTCTGTCGTCGAGTGTCTGCACCGCGTTGGTGAGGACGGCGGTGTACTGCCGGTACTTGACACCGCTCAGGTTGTCACCGTTGTAATCCGCGATGATCGGGTTGACGTTTTCGACTTCTTCCGCCACAAACCCGATGTCCTCCTCACCGCTCATGTTCTTATCCCATACGAAGCGCCGCGGCTGCATCGCGTTCACCGTCTCCAGACCGAGGCCGAGGTCGGTGATGTTATTCTTGTACTTGCGCAGAGAGGAGCAGTCCCCGATGTTCGAAGCCCCGGAGCCGTCCCAGCACATGGAATCACTGCCCGGCTGCGGGAACGACCCAAGATTAAGGTTGCCGTTCGGGATTTCAACAGGGCCGTTCTCATTTATATCCAGCAACTCCTCATCACTGTCTTCAAATGTAATCCTTCCCCCATGGTTGTACAGGCGGAAATCCCTGGATCCACTGGTCAGAAACTCTACATTCCGCTGACCATCAATCGTCAGCCCTGACGTAGTTGAGGAAGTCCCAGCACTACCTGCAACCTTAAGGTTGCCGTTCGGGATGTCAACATTATTACTGCCGTCGAAATGGATTGTGTTCGTACCACTCCCATCCTGGATACCGTCCACGTTCTGTAGTTCGGACTCGCTTAAGTCAAGACTTGCCCCATTATCTATAGGGTCCTGAGGGTGTGGCAGGAATTCATCCTGTTTTGTTTCCCCTTTCACCAAAACAATATTGTCAAAGTAAACCTTTCCATTCCATGTGTGGGAATCTCTCACCTGGAACCTAGTCTCTCCTTTTCCTGCTGACGGATAACCACAGTTTTCAGGAATCTGGAACGTCTCCCTATAGAGTTGCCAGCCAGAGTTGGCTGGTATAGTATGTACCGCCATGCCACCGCACCCTGCAAATCCATAAGTTCTTTCATTGTCATCAGTATTCTTAGCGTAATAGTATAGCGTGTAAGACTCGTTCTCTTTGAATTCCCCAGTTGTATGGTCTCTCACAATCCAAGCACCAACGTATTGACCGAAATCTGAATCTCCGCCGACCATAGAATATGTTCCCTTATAGGCTTCATTGCTGGTTCTATAGGCATCACCTCCAAAATTAGAGGTATGAGAATCCTCTATATCCCCGTTCCTGAACATGTTTGTAGCGGTAAAGTTCTTGACATCATCGACATTCTTCAAATCGTTCCCACTCATGTCAAGGTTGCCGTTCGGGATTTCAACATTATTGTTTGCGTCTAAACTCATCCGAACTGTACTGTCATCCTCCTTGAATTTGATGAAATTACCTCCATCTGTATTAATCAGCGTCTGTCCATTATCCTTCTGGAGGAGGGCGTAGTCAGAATCCGCCACATCCTTGTTCTTGATACCTCCCCAGGAATTACCGAATCCCATATCACTCAACTCGACTGCTTTGTCAACCCTCAGGTTGCCGTTCGGGATTTCAACACTCCCGCCGTTCTTGAAACGGGCTACATCCTCGCTTG
>JBDGRK010000019.1:5688-20840 GCA_042218075.1 Candidatus Nanohaloarchaea archaeon | reverse complement strand
CAGCAGGAATTCAGCCTTCATCCGTAGAAAGATGGGTAAGCAACATGAAAGCACAGTGGGATATATACACCCATAGAACCCTGAGATATGAAGATTTGAGAGAAATATTGATTGCAATTAAGGATAACGCACAAGGCTACATACATGGCAGAAAGAATCTGGAGTTAGATCATCACCTGAATAGACTTCGAAACTCTATAAGTTTCCCAGATGAATCTACTTCGGAAGCAAAATTAATAGCGAAGAGCAGAAAAGAATTCAAACGGAACGAGAATCAGGCACTACGAGAGCATCCGTTATCAAGACCTGTTGCAGAAGCAAACTTTTCCTAACGTTCATGATCTCTCTTGATCAGATCGCTTAGTGTGGCAAAAAACCCTGCGTAGAACGGCATACCTTCTTCATCTCTAGCACGGCGTCGAAACTCGTCAAAATCAGCAGCTACATCCAGAGCGGTAGCTTTGAAGTCACTATCCAAAGCCTCCTTAGTCTTGTCCAGAAAGAATTTCTCAGCCTCTAGGGATTTTTCCTCTGTCTCAGCTTTGACTAAGTTCTCAAATTGGTCTCTCATAAATGATAGTTGATGTTCTACTATAAAGTTCCTTTCAATTGGCACTATTACTGTTCTCTAGCATTATCTAAGACTCTTTTGCCTTCTCTAACCAGTTCTCTAGTATCATATGGTACCTCTACAGCATTCAGGCTTTGGTAGGCATCTGTAAATGTATCTTCTACTGCTCTTATGTAAACTGTTTCTCCATCATAATCCGTGGCTTCCACATTTACTCCCTCTCCGTCGAGCCAAGCATGAATCTTTCCTCCGCCCAGGATAAAGGAGTCAAGAGTATTTTCTGCTTCTTGACTTCCTGTCAAAACATTTCCAGTTATTTCTTGATCCCCCTGATAATTATTACCTGCCAGATTTAATGCTGGAGAAACATGGAAGTGTTCTCCGTATCCTCGTAATTCATCTTCTTCATCTTCAAGTCTAGCTACACGTAATCCTCCGCCTGATCGAAACACTCTAAGATCCATACCTTCTTGAAGTGCTTCATCGACATCAGGGAATCTATCAGTGTATAAGTGAGAAAATTCTCCTTCTTCAGCCGGTCTAATACCCTCCACCATAGGTTATCACATCTTCGTAGTAAATGGTTAACTTTATATTTTGATTGGTTTGTATTTTTACAAATTCTCTAAATTTTCAACTACTGGAGCCATCAAAATATAATAAAAATGTTGTCACTCAATAATAAAATATGGATAATGTTTCACAGGTAGGAGGAAGAAACTACTGGGTTCACGGCCGTCTTGTGACGGAAGGCTGGTTTCCGGAATCCCACGATGAAGCAGAGAAATGGTTAGAAGAAGAATTATATCCTGCATCAGAGGATCTATTTGAGAGGTATGAAGAGTTACTATTTATCGCTGATATGACTGCTGATGAACCTGAAAAGGCAGAATTTATAGCAGAAACGTCATTTTTGATCAAAGAGGGAGTGAAGCAGATAGGAAATGTTGAAAGAGATCTATGGGGGGAAGAGGTTAATAATTATATAGCTGAATATTTTGATAACGGTGAAATATTCGAGTTAGAACTTCCTCCTGAAGAAACTGAAGAATTCTATGTCGAAACCATAGACATGCTAAACAGAATGAAGGATTCCACCGGCATTCAGGACAATTTCAGAGAAAGAGTGGATAGATATATAGAAAGGTATTTTGAATAATAACCTCCCCTATTTAAAACTTCATTTACCTTTTTCCGGTATAAGAGGTAATTCATATGGAGGAAAATCTAGGATTTTCTGTGCTCGCAGAAAATCACCTGAGGTGATTTTCGAGTGGGAGATCGACCCGCAAGAATCTACAGGGAGCAACCCAGCCAGCCATACACCAGGCAGTCGCAGCGAGGCGCCAAAAACTACGTGAGTGGCGCGCCCGCACCGAGGATCACACAGTACGACATGGGTGCAAAGAACACTGATTTCGAGCGTTCGGTCGTCATGAAGGTGGGAGAAGATTGTTCAATAAGGAGTGAGGCTCTTGAGGCAGGCAGGATAGCGGCTAACTCTCACCTGAGCAAGGTTCTGGATCCTGAGGAAGAGTACTTCATGAAGATTCTACCCTACCCGCACCACATTCTCAGGTACCACCCTCTGGCAGGAATAGCACAGGCCGACCGCTACTACGAGGGGATGAGGAAGCCTTTCGGCCGACCTATCGGAAGAGCTGCTATTGTGGACGAAGACCAGGTGATTTACAGGGTCAGAGTCGACGGGGGAGACATTCAGGAAGCGAAGAAGGCTCTGGAGAGAGCCAATCATAAGATGCCGGTCTCTTGCAGGGTCAAGATAGAGGAGTAGATCGTTAGTTATTAATTCGTAGCACTTTTAATGCTGTATATGGTTCAGTGGAAGGACAGGCTTGATGGAGATGTTGGTGAGAAGGCCGGGAATCTTGAGAGTCTTGAAGGATTCTCTGTACCGAACTTTTTCGTTGTAACTTCAGAGGAGCTATCATCTCTATTCGGTGGTGCGGATTCTGCGGGGCAAGTACTTGAGAAGAAGGTTGACAGGGATAGAAAGGAGGAGCTGAAGAACGCCTACAAGGAGATAGGAATGAGCTCAGAGGTCAGGAATGCGGATGGTAAGGCAAAAAACCTTGTCGGAGGCCAGAGAGACAACCAGCTGGTTTCTGTAAGGGTTTCTAACTCCGGAGGTCCATACGAGTACCGACTGAACGTAGGATCCTCTGAACTGATCGAGTCGGTCAAGGCGGTTACAGCATCTTTTTTCGAGAAAAACGATGAATACCCGCATATATTGGTCCAGAAGATGATTGAGGCAGAGTTTTCTGGATCGGCCCTCAAGGGGAACATGAACCAGCCCGATCTTGTTGAAGTAGTGGAGGGAACAGGAGGATCTCTTGAGGCAGGTGAAAACTTTCCCTATTTCTACATTATGGACAGCGAGTTGGAGCTAAGGATTCCGGACAAACACTTCAAGGTCTCCAGAAATCCGATGAACGGTGACAGCAGGAGGAAAAAAATCGATCCAGAATCCCCTTTCGAGGATGCAGAAGTGGTGAGCTTTCTTGAAAAAATGAAATCCACAGGGATGAATCTGAAGTTTTGCTACAAGAGGGGTGAGTTTCACGTGGTGGATGCCTGGAGGGAGGATACAGCATACGAAATACTGAAGGGTGAAAGTATTCAAGGAGTTAAGGTCTCGGAGGGAAGGATTAATGGTGAAGTCGGCAGGGAGATAACTTACTCGGAGGAAACCCTGGTTCCTCAGAGTTATGGAAAGGCACTGGTCTCCGCGATGGGAGGGTACACATCACGTGACGCTGAGAAAGCCAGGAATGCGGGCAAACCTGCAGTTTTTGGATTCCTCCACCAGCTTGAGGAAGGCCAGAGGATAAATATGGAAGAACAGCAAGATGATCGTGAGCCTGCTACCGAGAAATTTGTCGATGGAAGTATTTTGGCATCGGAAGTGCTACCGTTGAATCCTGGAAGTGGTGGTGATGGAGTCTTCGTTTCAGAGGGATTCAATAATAGATACTATTTGAGGAGAAACGGGGGCAGACAAGATTTTTCAGATGAAGAGTTTGTAGACTCGGCTGAGAAAGCCTTCAGTTTTGAGGGAGAAAAGTTAATCCTTGATGCAAGGAGGCTGGGAGATGAAGCAGCCGGCATAATGGAGTACCTGGAGGCAGATAAGCAAATCATGATCGCAAACTCTCCATCCCTTGATCTGCTGGAGAAGGCTATAGAGCAGGGATTCGAAGTCTTCGGCTCCGATTCCGGTAACTTAAAACAACTGAGAGAAAAAGTTGCGAGAGCAGAGAAGAAATTTATGGTTGACAGGCTGAGGCAGATTGAGTAGAAAAAAGTTTCTGCCGAATAATTCAGTATGGTAGATCAAAAAGAGCGTGAGCGGTACAACTACGAGACATTCGAGGAAGTTCTTGATGAGTTGAAGAACAAGGACTATGATAAGATAGGTCTCCAGGGCCCTGACGGGATTAAACCACAGCTGATCGACTTCGCTGATGATCTAAAAGATCAAGGATTCAAGACGGTGATCGTGGGTGCATCAACTTTCGGAGCCTGCGGTATAGCGGATGAAAAGGTTGAGAGAATGGGCGCTGACGCGCTTGTTCATGTGGGACACACCCGCTTCCTCCATCCTGAAAAGGCCGATATGAAGGATTATGATGTTTACTACCTTCCCTACAGGGAGGACAGGGACCTGATGAGTGTGCTTAAAGAGAACTATGATGAGATTGACGAGGAAGAAACTCTGGGACTTGTCGGAGTCACCCAGTACATGGATAGAGCTGAAAAGGCGAGAGAGTTCCTGGAGGAGAAAGGATATGAGGTGGTTGACGGCACCACGGGATTGAGAACAACGGAGAAAGGTCAGGTGCTTGGATGTGATGCAGGAGCAGCACACAATATCGCCCACAAAGTTGATGCGTTCGTCTTCCTTGGCTCGGGACATTTCCATCCCTCACAGGTTTCCGAGACAGGCAAAAAGGTATATGTCGTGGATCCATACGAGAAGCATATCTGGGTCGAACCTCCAAACTCTCTGGAGGACGAGATGCAGGCAGAGTACGCCCGCGTCCTGAAGCACAGGGACAAGCAGAAGTGGGGAATAATAACATCTTCCAAGAAAGGACAGAACTACATGCAGGCGGTGAAGATAGCGAAGGAGAAACTGGAGAAACACGGAAAAGACGTCTACTTGTTCGTTGAGGACAGGATATTTGAGCCAGACTACAAGGGCTATGGCATCGATATCTACGTTAACTGCGCCTGTCCCCGCATGACAAAAGACTGGCAGGATCTCGCGTTCGTCAGTCCAAAGGCGCTGGAAGTTCTTGATGAGTGAGGTTTCCAAAAAACTTGCAGAATTGAGGCATTAAATATGGAGAATTTTGCTGAAAGAGCCCGCCAGAATGAATTAGAAGAGTACCTTGGACAGAGTGATAAGATTGCTGAGGGTAAAAACTGTGAGGTCTTGCTAAGTCCCAGATATGAAATCGTCAAGCTTTCTAAATATGACCCTATCAGGTTTGATGAAATAAAGGAAATGGAAAAAATTTCGGGAGCAAGTGGATTGCCGGCAACTTGGGTAAAGGTGGAGGATTTGAGAGACCACGATTACTGGATGAACACTGTAATGCAAGTGCAGAGATATTCAGATCTACCGCATAATAAAGCAGTAGAGATCTACGGGGTAGACAAATTTACGGAAATGACTTCTTGGATGTGGACCAGATTACGTAGACAGGACTTTATTTTTGAGGATTTAAAGCCTAGTAATATCGGAATGTTTCGTGAAGGATTTACCTATATTCCCAAACCCGTAGATTTTCTGGACAAGGATGCATATCGCTATTATGAAGAAAGTGTACCAGTAAATCCTGAAAGAGAAGCGTTTCCATTTGAGCTGTATATCCAAGGAAACGATAAAGAGGATGGAATTATTGATATAACGGATATCTCTATTGAAGACGCGACTGAAGCTATCATAACAGGTTCCAATTTGATGAATGATGTAGATTTGACAGGAGATCCACTGAATGATATAAGAGAGGCTCTTAAAAACGAATAAAGTTAATGAGGTGGATTTGCTACTCTTTTATTCTCCCCTTAACTTCTTCCTGACCTGAAGTATCGCCGATCATTACCGCGCCAACCAGTTTTCCATCCCTGTAGAACTTTCTCCTGTAATAATCCTCTTTCTCCAGATCCTCGTTCTCAGCCTCACCCTTCCAGTCACCCATGGCAAGGAACTGGACATCGAAGTGTCCTACACCGTAGGTATTAACGAAATCGAATACCTGCTGCTCTCCGAGCATGTTCATCGCCGCTTTCTCTCCCATAGCCTCTGAATGATCCCAGCTCCCGTTCACGATTCTTCTTTGGAAAACGGGAGAATAGTACTCTACCATGTTTCCAGCAGCGTAAATGTCCGGATCGGAGGTCTGGAGATACTCGTCAGTCTTGATCATTTCGTGATCGTTCTTTTCGACATCTACTATCTCCGAGTTCGGTACCTGGCCTATCGCAACCGCGACCGCATCGCATTCAAAGCTTCTACCGCTGTTGGTAACCACCTCCTCCACTTTTCCATCCTCTGATCTTATTTCCTTAACTTCTGAATTGGTTATCACTTTGCATCCTTTCTCCTCAAGCTTCCTGTGGATGATCTCCGCTCCTTCCCTGTTTAAACCTCGGTGCCACCAGTTATCCTCCCTTATCAGGTAGTGTGTATCGCAGCCGTTTTCAGCGAAAGCAACGGCTAGATCGATTCCCAGCAGACCCCCTCCGATCACAACAGCCTCATCTGCTTCTTCGGCTGATTCTTTGATACTCTCCGCATCACCTATAGTCCACATGTAATGCAGGTTTTCGTATCCTTCGTCCTGCGGAAGTTTCCGGGGCGATCCACCTGTGGCGATCAGCAGTTTATCGTAAGAGAAATTTTTCCCTGAATCTGTTTCAACTTCTTTCTCGCCTGTATCAACGTTTGAAACCCTGGTCTCAAGATGGAGCTCGATATCTCTCTTATCGTACCAGTTCTCATCATGGACGCGGGTGAATTTCAATCCCGGAAGATCACCCTTCATGTAGCTTTTGAGCATGATTCGGTTATACAGGGGCTCTGATTCGTCCGTGAAAACTCTGATTTCAGCGTCTTCCTCTTCCTCCCGGATAGTCTCTGCCGCGGTTGCCCCCGCTATCCCGTCCCCGATTATGACGTATCTTTCATCCATCAGGAAATGTATCGGTCACTTAACCGTTTAAAAGAATTCCAGTCAAACTCAAATACATCCATTGCGGAGCTGGTGTAGTCTGGCCCATCATTTCACCCTGTCAACTACCAAGTAAAAAGGTAGGCGGTATCGGTGAAGACCCGGGTTCAAATCCCGGGCTCCGCGCTGTATTAAATCTTTAATGTGGTTGCTAGATAGCTAGTCCATGTCCGGGATTCGCGTAGTATTGTCATCCAGAACCCTGACACCGTTTTCGTAGACTTCTGCCTTTCCTCTGTATGCCATCCAAGCCACTGTTTTCCGGACTTGGTCAGGAGCCCAATCTGTTTGATCCGCCAGTTCTTCATACGTGAAGGTATTACCAGGCCCTGTTTTTTGTTTTAATCTCGGCGTCCAGATATCTCTGTACCTTTCATCATATTTTCTACTATCCATTAAAGTATGACCAAGCTCGTCTGGATCAATTTCTTCACCCAGTTCCACTCTTTTCTCGACATGTTCCTGTCCGTTTCCATCAGTTTTACCGTAAACCGCTCCATCTAAATCAGTCCCTTCTCCTGACTGAATATCCAATTCTCTTGCCTCACGGTAAGCTTCGGGTAGATAGACTTCAAAACTACCGTTTTTAGAAATTCCAATTATTTCATCCTCTCTCTGGCCTTCAATAACATGCATTTGAACAGTTTCTTTGTTCCATCCTATAATTTCCGCTAATTCTGTTAGTGTAAGATAGCCTTCATTTTCTTCTAAATATCTCACCACAAGCTGGTAATCCCCACTTTGTCGTGCTGAACTACTGGCTATTTCTGCCATGTAATGGCTTTCAGGGTCAATCATCTCTCTCGAATTTTCGGCGCGTTCACCGTTTTCCCTGCCGCTACTTTCTGATAATTCTGCGATTAAATCGAGACTGGCTATCCACCTGTTGATTTCATCATTTTCCTTTAGAAAATCTACTTCGGTCGGCTCCGAATCTTGAAGATTTTCTTGTTCATCGTTTCCATATTCTGATAATCTGTATGCAGTACCGATGATTTGAATTGCGTCATCGTAAAGCTTACCCTCCTCAGCCTGAATGGAATAATCGTGTTCTTCCACTGATAGTACTCCTGCTTCCCCGAGCGCGCTGAAGCCCTTCTTCAGTGTTTCTAATTCGATGTCGAATTCATCGCTCATCTCCATTACTGAATCGAAATTCTGAAATTCTTTCAAAATCTTTAGACTTATACTGGAGTTTAATGTCCTGAAAATTTCTGAATCATATTTCTCCCTCAAGAATTCGGTAGATTGACGAATCTTCCCATCTATAATCTCTCTTTCTCCGGACAGATGCGACATTATGTCAGAAAAAGTTAGTTCTTGCCTATCTTCCAGCTGATAACCAAATATTTCCTGAGATGCCTCGATGTATTTCTCGAATTCTACGGTATTCTCCAGGTATATTTCAGCGCTTCTATCAGGCTCTTCTTCCTGATTTTCAAAATTCTCTCTTAATCTTACAGTTTTACTTCTTCCTGTCATAGAAGCCTCTAGTACTCCATCGTCTTCGAGTTCGGAGACTATCTGGCTAATTCTTCTTGGGGTTAAACTTAATTCTTCCGATATCTCTGTCAGACTTTCAACTTGTCCTTCCCTTTCCTGAATGAAATTAACTATCTGTTCTCTCCTACTTGATACATCTGGATTTATAGTTCCTGATTCAGGAATTGCGACCTGCTTGGATCTTCCCATTTCTTGAGTCTGTAAAATACCCTCTTCTTCCATCTCGGAAATTTTTTGAGAAACATATGTAGGGGAGATATCAATTCTCTCCGCTACGACACTCATACTATCTATTTTACCTCCTTCTTTCGAGATAGTTTCCAATATCCTATCCTCTACAGCTATATTCTGACTTGAAATTGGAGAATATTTCTTTTCCAACCTTTCTTTTAGCGGCTGCCAGTTAACTTTGTGACCTATAGAATCAAAATGATGCTCTGAAGGCGCTTCTACCTGCGGAGTATCGTCAAAACTTGAAAGCAGATCCAGAAGTTCCTCAGTTGCTCTGTATTCTCCCTCTTTAGTTTTTGTCAAAATTCCTGAACCTGCCGCTTCATTCAGATATCTATAAACAGTTTTATCATGTAAACCTGCATTCTTTGCAATCTCCGAACCGTTATCCAAATTAGTCGCAAGAATATATGTGGCAATCCTATCCTCATCCACTGCCGGCTTGAATTCCTCTGGAACCGGATCGAAGTCGCTGAGGTTCACATTACTTTATCACAGCCTAGAATTTATATTTACTACTCTTAGCTAACCAAAACTTTGAAATTTCAATAGAAAAGAAAGATTAGGATCAAGCCGTCTGTTCTACCAGGTGCTTCGGCTTTTCCTCTTCTTCGATCTCGACCGGTACGGTCGTGATTATCTCAAGGTCTAGTTCCATGCTTTTCTCCCCTCCCGGATTGGTTATTTGAGGAAGTGGACTGAAAAAGTTTTCGGTGAAGAAGTTAAGGAAAAAATTGAGGAGATCAGCTGAAGGTTGAGCTGATCTCGCTGTATCGATCCTCTACCTCGCTCCAGTCAAGGACCTGGAAGAAGTTGTCGATGAATTCTCCTCTGTCCGGTCCGTAGTCATGGTAGTAGCTGTGCTCCCAGACATCCAACGCGAGAATGGGATGGGCTCCCCAGACCGCTCCTTCATCATGGTTGTCTACAGTCACGTTATGAAGCGTATCCTCTCTCGGGATGTAGACGAGAAGAGCCCAGCCTGAGGCTGACTTTGCCGCCTGTTTGAACTCCTTCTTCCAGTTCTCGTAGCTTCCGAACTCTTCTTCTATAGCTTCAAGCAGATCGCCTTCAGGTTTTCCTCCGCCGCGAGGACTCATGTTGTGCCAGAAGACCTCGTGCAGAACGTTTCCACAGTAGTTGTGGGTGAAGCTGGAGAGTATTGATCCAGTGGAGGAGAAGTCTCCGGAGTCTCTCTGGTCTTCTAGGTCTTCCTCCGCCTGGTTGACTCCGTTCACGTAGCCCTGGTGGTGGGTGTCGTGGTGCCACCTGAGAACCTGTTCGGAGATGTGAGGTTTTAGAGCGTCGTAGTCGTATGGAAGTTTTACGAGCGATTGTCGTTCCATTTTATTTCACCTATAGAATTTTGAGAAGTCCATAGTTAACTTGGTTTCGGAATAAAAGAAAGGGAATTGGAAAATGTTTATTGAGTGGAATTCGTTACGTTACCTGTCGCTGAAGCATTCCTCTCAGTCTCTGTCTGAGTCCTTCTCCTCTGCTGTCTCTGCTGTGCCTGCTGGAGTGCCTGTAGCTGTTCCTGGACAGTGCTTCCCCTGAATATGTATTTCCCGTCCTTTGAAACGTAGATCGTACGTGGAACTTCCTGTGTCTGGTTGGTCAGGGGGTTGCTGAACGTCAGGTTGGCTCTGACACGGTAGACGCCGCTCACTGGTTCAACGGAAACAATCTCGGCTTGGGTGCCTGATGCATTAAAGAGCTGATTAAGAGAGTCTCTTGCAGCCTGCTTGTTCCCGTCAACTGACGATCCAGTGTCCATGGCTATACCGCCCAAAAGGCCTATAATCAGACCCATCAGAACACCGCCGACAAGAATCTGGGTCGGCTGGAAACTGCCAAGCAGTCCTCCTCCTGTTTCTTCCTCTATCTCTTCAACAATCTCGTCCATGTCTTTCTCCTGGACCTCCACTTCTTCAGAATCGATACGATCCTGGAGGAAGTCCTTTACGGTCTTCCTGTCCTTGTTTCCTTTCTCCATCCGGAGAAGTTCTTGGTAGTCCGGGTCATCCATGTCCCTGACAGATTTCTTCACTTCGTCCACGTTTTGCTCCAGAAGCTCATCGTAATCTTCTGTCATATGGATAAATCAACAGTATAAAGTTTTTATACTTTCACCGTGGTGAAAAGAGAAAGAATTTGTAGAAAGAGGAAGAATATTCAGGCCAGGATCTGTTCTTTCCAGTTCTTGTCCTCCATTTCCTCTACTTCCCTGTCTCCCTGGGTCTCGGCCTGGTACTCTCTAACACATTTGGAGCACTTGTCGATTTCCTGATGTTCCATGATCTCGATCTCGTTGCCGAATTCTTCCTCAAGTTCCTGCTTGGTTCTTCCACATACTTTGCATTTCATTGGCTGACACCTTATCTTCACCCGCAAACTTTATAAATGTTTTGTTTATCTGTTAGTGACAACCATCCTGTCTTAAAGACTGTGCCAGATTTTTCCTACATGTTCTCGGGGGAGGTGGTATCGGGTGAAGGAAGCGCGTCAGAGTTTCTCAGTCTTGAGCCCTACGCCCGCTTCATTGAAAGGAAACTGGGGTTCAGACCTTTTCCAGGGACACTAAACCTGGAGGTCAAACCGGAAGAGTTCAGAGAGTTCAGGAGAAATAGTTCAGACTGGAAGATGGAATCGAAAGAATACAAGGGAAGAAAGCTCGGAGGGATAGAAGTTTTTCCGGTCGGCGTACAGCAAACTCAAGCCGGAATACTCGAGGCAGAGAAATCAAGGTACAGTGACTCGATCATCGAAGTAGTCGCGGAGCAGAAACTCAGGGATGAGCTGGGGCTTTCAGATGGAGACACCGTGGAGATAAAGAATGCTTGAAAAGATGAAGAAGTGTGTGAGAGAAGGATGCGAAAACTGGAGTTTTTTCGCGCTCTGCAACGATTGCTCTGCCAGGAAGTTCAGTCCCTAGGGATCGGAACAGTCGCGTATAAATCCACAGTTCTCACACTTCAGCTCGCATGCAACGAACTCAACCATATTGGAGCCGCACCTCCAGCACCGCTGCTTCACAAATTTCCAAGCCTCCAGTCATGGAAAACATCCATCAGAAGATGCAGTATCGAGGAAGCCGCTGCTATAGCCATTAGCTCACTTCCAAGGAGTAGAGCTGAGGAAGTGAACGATACAACGATAATCGAATGGCTAATCATCACCTTTCTGGGTTCCAGCCAGTGCTTTCCCAGCAAAACCTCGTTCTCAGTCACTGTTTTTACAGGATTTTGAACTGCTTTTTCCAGGTGTTCCCAGTTTCCAGTCTCCAGGTACTTCAGTGGAAAATGATCCAGATCGATCAGGCTACCACCAAGAATAGCCATGGCAAAGGCCGGAATAGGATCTGAAGAATTCAGGACGAAAGCTGTCACTCCGACCAGGATTGAAGCTGCAAAATGCTGGTAGAACTCCATTCTAAAACCACTCGGGTTCGGAAATTTCGATGTCGCCGTAGACTTTTGCCTGACATGAGAGGCGGAAGGGACCCTCCAGAACTTCCTCTCCCTGGAACCTTCTCAGAGTGTTCTTCTCATCCTCCTCCATGGGTGAGAGATTTTCAGATCCTTCTTCCACCTTTATGCGGCAGGTTGTGCAGTTACAGAAGCCGCCACATGCGTGCATCCATTCCACCCCCCCTTCCAGCAGTGCATTCAGGACATCCTGTCCGTCCTCTGCTTCCACCTCTTCATCCCTGTCAACTACCCTGATCGTATGCGCCATAACTTTTTATTCTGGGTGAAGGTCAAAAAACTGTTCAGAGTACAAAACTAGATACAATACCCATCAGCAGTGCCGCCAGCAGGAGCGCCCAGACAGCAATAGAGAACCTGTTGACCTCTTCAATCCTGTCCTCACCCATGAACTCGGTCGTCAAAGTCTCCATTACCAGGCCGCCGTCCAGGGGCTTGATCGGCAGCATGTTGAATAGACCTACAATCACATTCAGGAAGGAAACTGTCATGAGGAGAGATGAAAACCAGTTGATAAAACCTGAATAGGAAACTAAAGGTTCCCTGAGCCTCTGGACCTTTTTTTCCACGAGCCTGAAGCTGAAAGTACCCTCGGAGGTATCGAGACGGACAGTTTCTCCCGGCTCACGGTTTTCCATGAATTTCAGCAGTCCTTTCGCCGAATCGATTTCGGTGCCGTTGATGGAGTTAAGAGTACCATTCCTCATCCCGGATTCATAGGCTGGGAAACCTTCCTGTGCCCTGTAAATTATCTCTGAACCGTTCTGCCCGAGGCTGATTCCCATATACCCGGTCGTCTCTGCATGAGTAACTCCTGCAGAGAAACCTGTGGCAAGCACGAAGAATAGCGCAGCAGCCAGGTAATTCGCGAAGCTGCCTGCGCAGAGAACCTTAAGCCTCGACTTCCAGTCCCCGACGTCCCAGGTTGCCTTTGAATCATTTTTATCTTCACTTCCTTCATCACCCGGAAGCTGTGCCTGGCCCTCCGGCTCCACGAAGGCTCCCAGGGGAAGAATGCCGACGATCGCCCATCCCACCGATTTAATCTCGATGTCCTCAGTGCGGGCCACTATTCCATGGCTCAACTCGTGGACAGTCATCAGCACGATTATCGATAGAACCCAGTAATCTGCCGGAACAAAAGTCACACCTGCCTGCAGCTGAGTCTCCGAGGCGGTTCCGGGAAGTATCAGCGAGGGTCCCGACTCCGCCGATTTCTCGGCAACCATCTTGAAGAATGTAAACCCTACTGCCAGAACTGCGGCCACTATACTTAAAGCTCCCGTGGCCACGCCAGCCCAGCCATAAAACCTCCAGAACTTCGGAGCTTTCCTGGCTATCCTGTCTATAGTCAGTATGCCTCTCTTCGTCCTCCTGATGAAAAGTATAGAGTGCCTCTCCAGCTTCTTATCTCTCCACACGTAGAGAGCTATCGCGGCGAAGAACGCGAGTAGAAAGATCAGTCTTGGATTTACTGCAACCATATCATCCATAGCCGGAGAGCAGCTTTAAAAAATGGGCCAGAGAGTCAATCCTAATAAATTAAACTGGATCAAGAGTTAACATGGAAGAAAACCAGCTACTTTTCTGGAGCGACCGCCTTGCGTTTGCCACGGAGAAAAAGTTTCCGGGAGAAAATGAGTACGTCTGTGCATCGGGAATCTCTCCCTCCGGTATCGTACATGTCGGAAATTTCAGGGAGATAATTACGACAGACTTTGTGGTCAAGTCTCTGAAGGAAAGGGGAAACAGGGTCCGGTTTATCTACTCCTGGGATGACTACGACAGGTTCAGGAAAGTTCCTTCAAACGTGCCTGATGAATGGGAGAAGTACATCGGGCTTCCGCTATCGAAGGTTCCTGATCCCGATGGATGCCACGACTCATACGCTGAGCATTTCGAATCTCAGCTGGAAGAGGAGCTGGAGGGCCTACACATGGATATAGAGTTCATCAGGCAGACGGAGATGTTTGAAGATTCGGAGTACGCGGAGCCTGTAAGGAAGGCCATGAACACCAGGGATGGTATCAAGAAGATACTGGATAAGTACCGTTCCGAGCCACTCCAGGATCCCTACTATCCTCTAAGAGTCTACTGCAAAGAGTGCGGTAAAGACTTCACGGAGATAGATGATTACGATGGAGATTACACTGTAGAGTATCACTGCAAGGAGTGCAATGAAGATTTCGAGATCAACTTCAAAGAGGAAGATACTATTAAACCTCCCTGGAGGGTTGACTGGCCGATGAGGTGGTCCTTTGAAGCGGTGAACTTTGAGCCCGCCGGTAAGGAACACTCCGCGGCAGGCGGTTCCCGAGATACAGCCAACGAAATCGTGGAAGAAGTTTACGGTGAAGAGTATCCCGTACATCAGATGTACGAATTTGTAACCAAGGATGGTGCGAAGATATCCTCGAGCAGTGGTGAGAACGCTTTCACAATATCTGAGATGAAGCAGATCTACTCTCCCGCGATTATAAGGTACCTATTTGCAGGTACAAGGCCTACCAAGTCTTTCGAGATACCTTTCGAATCAGAGGAGATTTTCCAGGTTTATGAAAACTTCGACGAGGTAGAGAGAGCATACTTCAACCCTGAAGAGGCGACGGACGAGAAGCAGAGGGAACAGTGGAAGAGGATCTATGAGCTCTCGGTCGTGGAAGTTCCAGAGCAAGAGCCTGTAAGAGTTCCTTTCCGTCATGCCTCTTTCATCTCGCAGACCATACCGGAATCGGAGTGGGAGGAAAAGGCAATCGAGTCACTGGAAAGGACAGGTCATGTTGCCGAGAATCTCGAACAGGAGAATAAAGACAGAGTGCTTCAAAGACTGGAAAGAGCCAGGAACTGGGCCCATGAATACGCGCCAGAGGAGTATGTGTACAAAATCAATTCCAGCGTCCCTGCAGAAGTCTTGGAAGACCTGGGACCTGACCAGCTAGAGGCATTGGAGATGCTGAGAATCACACTGGAAGAGAAAGAAGTGGAAGACACCGATCAGCTGGATTCGATAATATTCGAAGTCAAGGATAAATCAGAGCTTGAAACGGGAGAGTTTTTCTCCACCGCCTATAAGGTTTTCCTGTCCAGAGAGCAGGG
>JBDGRK010000019.1:0-5588 GCA_042218075.1 Candidatus Nanohaloarchaea archaeon | reverse complement strand
AAGCTCTGCGGAATTTTCGGAGCTATCTATTTCCTGCAGGTTTATTACGGTGTTAAACTCGGTTTCAATCCTTCAACTTCTCCTGCATGGAAGTTTTTCAGCTCGATCTTTGCTCACTCGGATCTGGAACATCTTTTCAACAATATTTTCTTTATAGGCCTGTTTGGTTCAATATATGAGCGATTGACCGGTTCCCGTGTTTTCATACTCACCTTCCTGGTATCAGCGATTTTTGCCAATCTCTCAGCTTTCATATTCTTCCCGGAATCATTCATAATTGGAGCATCTGGTGGAGGGATGGGACTGATGGCGGCCCTAGCTGTCTATCGACCCAACCAGCCAGGATTAGCTCTTGGAATACCTGCTCCCATGTGGGCTGCACTTGTTGTATACGTTGCGATTAATCTTGCTGGATTGACAGGATCAACAGGCACTGCCTATGAGGCACATCTGCTGGGGATGCTATCTGGAACAGTAGTAGGTCTGAGTTTGAGGGATGGAGATGAAGCATCGGATGAGGATGAGCTTGATGACTTCGAGAACTTTCGTGAGAGAATCAGGGAGTGGGAGGAGAAGTGGATGATGTAGTCAATTAAAATCGGTATTAACTTTTCTATCAAACTCTGATTCGAAAATATCTACAACGTTGTCTTCCAGAGAATCTATTTCCGATTCAATCTGATTCTTTCTCTGTCTCAGTTCTGAAAGCTTATGCTTCTCTTCCTCGAGTCTGTCTTCAAGTGAATCAATTTTTTTCTGTATTCTATCTCTCTCTTCAGGGTATTCATGGTTTTCGATCTTCTTCTCGACTTTCCTGATTTCTGATTCAATATCCTCAAGTTCACTCATTTTGGACCCAGCATCTTTTAGTCTATCAGCGCCTTTCTTCAGCTTCTCTCCAGTATTCTGGTCGAGTAATTCTCCTGTAAAAGATTCTTTAGCGGATTCAACCGCTTCTTCGATCTCCTCTGGCTTTTTTTGAAGCAACTCTTCCCTTTTACCGTCACGTATATCCCTCAGTATTTCAGATCCCGCCCTCGATACTTTCGAGATTTCTCCCTCGTAAAGCAATTTCTTCAACCCCCGCTCCATCTTGCTCATAGCCTTCCCTATTTCCCTGTGTATCTCTTCTTTCCTTGATTCAAGCTCTTCCAGCCTTTTCTCCAGTTGCCTGAATTCTTTTTTCATGTCGCCTGATTCTACTTCTTCAAGCTCTTTTTTCATCTCCTCAAGTTTTTCCTCGAGTGAATGCCTTTCCGATTCATCTATTCTATCATCCAGTTCAGCCTTTTCATTCTCCAGTTCATTCCTTTTCTCGATCAGCTGCTTCAGACTTTCATATTTTTCAAGTGTCTGATAATCGGATTCAAGAAACCGTTCTATCTGCTTCTTCTCTGCCTCTAGATCCCCGAGCGGATCCGAGAAAAAATCTTTCAGGTGTGCCTCCTCCATCACGGCGGCCTCCTTCCTGCTCATCGACCTGAAATCTTCAAGGAATGATTCCAGATCCGAGTGAAGTTCATCTGGGGATCCGGATACTTCGAAGTCTTTTAGCAACCTCTTCCTGTTATCACCAATATTATCCACAACATCATCCACTATGTCTCTACCCTTCTTGTCTTCGAAATCCTCCAGATCGTCCACGTTCGATTCAAGCTGCTCCAGTATAGATCCAACCTCTTCATTGAATTCTTCAATTTTTTCCTTTACAGTTTCTATTTCCCCGGATTTTTCCGTTCTGAAGACTTCTTTTGATGATTCTAGTTCTTCAATCTCAACAGGTTCTGATGCACCAAATTTTTCAAGAATTCTTCTTATCATGAATTTACATTTCAGTTCCAGTTTTTCTGAGTTATAGATGCTAGGTCGGACTGAAATCCCTGTCGCCAAAATCTCTTTCTTCTTCCGATTCAAGCATCTCCCCCGGATTCTCAGGTTCTTCCTGTCCCCGACTTTTATGCTCGCGGTTGCCTGAACTAGATTCCTTCCCGGTGATCTGATCCATCAGTCTTTCCGTATCTACCCCTTCATCCTCCAGCTCTGAAAGGTGTCTCTCGATCTGAGAATTCACGATCTTTAGAATCCGTGAGAGCTCTTTCTTCTCGTGTAGGAGGGTCTGGAGAGCACCCTTGTGCCTTCCTATCTTTTCCGACATAAAGCTTCATGACTCATCCAGCTTTTTATTCTATCAGGAGATCAGGGAGAATATATACCCTGCGGAAACAAATGTAGCGACCGCGCTCCCCGCGGAAACAAGCAGGAATGTCAGCAGTATCCTGCCAACCTGGTTTCCCCACAGCTGCCTGTAACTTTGTATGTAGGCAATCTCTTCAAGCTCTCCTACTTTCGGAGGATAGAATTTTGCCTCAAAATACGAGGCGACCATTCCAGCACCAAGAGCCGGATCAAGTGATGTCAGGGGTGCTGCCACAAAAGACACCAACCACGTCAGGGGATGGGAGCGCGCCACTACTGCTCCAAGCATGGCAAGGATGCCGTTTGAGAGTATCCAGAAGGATGTAGCCTCGACTCCGGTTGAGAACCCTATCCTGTAGAAGCTGTAACCTATCCCGAGTACGATAAAAGCGGGAAATCCGTACTTTGCAATTGTACTCAGAGGCAGTCGAGAAGTTTTTTTACTTGCGCTGTAGCTTTTCGCTCCTGATTCCAGCTGCTCCTTCATGCCGTCAAGATGAGCCGCTCCCACCACGACTACCGCGTGATCAAATTCTCTCTCCTTGAGTCTTTCAACCATGTAGCTGTTTCTCTCGTCAAGCAGAACCTGCTTCAGCTCGGGAAACCTGTCCTCGAACTCCGATACAAGCTGGTCCATGACATCTTCCTGTTTCAAATCTTCCGTGTTCAGATCTTCTCCATCAAATTTTTCCAGGAGGAATGAAGCGGCGAGCATGTATTTCTGGAAAAATGAGAGCTCTGACCTGAGCCTTGAGATCGTCTCCTGGATTTCGCGGTCTATCAGTGCGTATTCGATCCCTTCCTCTTCAGCCGTCTCAACAGCCTCAAGCATCTCGGCACCTGGTTTCACTCCTTTTTCCATGCCAATCTTCCGCTGGTAGACGGATAGAAGGAGGTTGAAAAGCAGGAGCGATGCCTTGCCATCTCTGATTGCCTCCGCTGTTTTCATCTCTTTCCATCCAGACTCATTCTTCAGCGAGCTGTAGCGGTCCTCATCCAGCTCCGCCGCCACAAGGTCTGGACTAACCTCATTTATCGCATCTCTGACATCCTCCACGCTCTCCTCCGAGACGTGTGCGGTTCCCACCAAAGTGACTTTGCTGTCGCCGAGGTCGATTGTCTCTCTCACTTGAGTTCTGGAGAATTTTTATTTAGCCGGAGTTAAAAGCTCTTGTATGAGGAAGAAAACTGTTTTCGTTTTTCTAGCGATCTTTACTGTTTCAGCAGTCTCACACGGAGGCTCCCATTCAGGGCTACCAGAGCCGGGACACCTGCCGGGAGATACGATGTACACGGTTGACCAGGCCTCGGAAACTTTTTCTATCATGCTGACTTTTTCCGGTGAGAAAAAGATGGAGAAGCAACTGGAGTTCGCCGAGGAGCGGCTATCCGAATCAGTTGAACTGATGAAACAGAACAGGACAGATAGAGCTGGGAAACTTGCAGAGCAGTACCTGAAGGAAGTTGCTGAAGTCAGGAATGAAGCAGAGAGAAAAGGTGAAGAAGAAGTCGCTGAGGACGCCAACTCTAGTCTGAATGAAACTCGTGAAATCCTCCACGGACTCTCGGAAGACCTTCCTTCAGAAGCTTCGACGGGACTTGAGAGAGCGATACAGAAAAGCAATATTCTGGAGGAAAAAGATCGGGAAGCAGATCATGGAGCAGCGGAAGGATACGTGGCGACAGGGAAGGTTATCCGGTCCGGAAGATCATAATTTTTTCATAGTGAAAAACTCTGATATTTCGGTATCGTCTCTGTTTGACCATCTGCTGAAGTAGCTGTCCCAGTTTTCCTCAAGCATTGATGCAGCTTCCCAGACATCCAATGATCTATTTATTTTCAGCTTTTCCGGCTCTTCCATCCAGAGCTTATCGAGATGGAGGAAAACGTGAGATCGGTCTATCCTGGCGAGTGTAATCCTTCTGGAACTGGCAGGGTGAGGAAAACCGACTTGAGCAACAAAGTCTCTGTAAGGATGTCCATTATGCATTATATAGATCGATACAAAAATCTGAGTATCTTTCAATCCATGAATTAATTTTCCAACTGTTATCTCCTGTTTTTTAATCCATTCCGCCATAAATACAATTTTGGTATACTATACCAATAATTAAAAAGCTTCACGTCCATTAATAAATTATGGAAACAAAACTCAGTGAGGGGAATTCAGCTAGTTCAGGGCTTTCCACACGAGTTGAGAGGCTCAAGCAGATAGAGGAAAACAGTGGTTCTGAAACGGATGACATTATTGTTCTGGATCCTGAGAGCTACTCCAGGGTTGCGACAGAGAAGAGGATTGAAATGATAGAAGAACTGAGGGATAATAGATTTGAATCACAGAAACAGCTGGCCGAGCAACTTGGAAGAGATGTGAAAAATGTCCACCAGGACCTTGAAATACTGAGAAAGTCAGGAGTCATAGAAATGGAAAAGAATGGCAGAAAACTTGCTCCACGACTCAGACACAGTGTGATAGCTGGAGAGGTAATTTAATTTTAGAAAAGATGCATCCCACGGAATTTAAACAGAAATGTTGTTCAAGTGACCTACTTCAATCTTCATTTAATGTTCTGTATAATCCTTTTGCGAAATGTAGTGATGAATCAATCATTTTCATTAATTCTTGGGGGTTATCTGCTGATCTAAGCCTGTCATCGTATTTTTTATTCTCATAAAATGTGCTATATCCTTCAGGGTCTCTGTATCTTAACCAGTTTCTTTGGTTTGAGAAATCTTTTTCAATAGCATGAAGCATCGCAAATGATGTGCCTTGCCAGGAATCAGGCCCCAATTCTAAGTCATTTGCTTCTGCATATGCTTCTAAAATTCTTTCATCATACTCATCTCTTGAGTGAATAATGGCTTGAGCATTTCCTGGCAAAAATGAATTTTCATAATTGTTATGTGATGAAGACGGTCTGAAGTATTCAATATTGTCTTTTTGATGGTGTTGGAAATGCTTCGCGCCTGCTATTGGTCCGAACTCATTTACTAAGTATTCTACGTCATCAATATTTTCAATATCTTCTTCTGTAAGCTCTTCAGGCTGATCCTCCTGTAGTACAAATATATCTCCGTTGAGTACTTCTTTTGCCTTTTCGAATTTTATTCCCTTTCTACCAACATCTGAATTTAGTAATACCTCTTGGATTTCTTCTTCACTACTGTGCATACATTGTTACCCGACAGAAACAATTAAATTAATGTTTGTCTGTTTAACCTTGATACTGTACTTTTTACCACAAAGTAGCCCGGACAGAAACTCAGAGTGCGGGGGACACGCGACAAGACTTATGCGTCATTTTCTGCTTTTGGTTAAGGCTTTAACCTTGTCTAAGGTTTCTACTTAACTTTTAAATACCTATTTGATGTTCTAGGTTAGAAAATTAAG
>JBDGRK010000018.1:0-114223 GCA_042218075.1 Candidatus Nanohaloarchaea archaeon | reverse complement strand
CTATCCGCCCCGAACGAATCGGTGGACTAGCATGGCTAAATCGGACTCCGATAGCAGTAGCCTCCGGCAGGATCAACCGGAATTGCCGACAATCTCTCAGTCGGGTTGGACGGGATAGTCGAAGATCAAAGATCTTCTCGGACGGCGATATCCCTATCGCCGAACCGCCAAAAACTTGTGCTACATGCAATGGAAACGCAATAAATACGTTTCCGGGTCCGTCTCTCCTGCATCACGCAAAAATAAAACATGCGCTCATCTCGCCCTCTCAGGCTTTACGCCCGCATACTCAGCGTAGCGAGCATCCTAAACATCACAGTTAAAACTTATAAAGGGTGAGAAATTCTCACTAGGTGTAGTTGTTCCACTTTTCCAGAGCCTCTTTCTGATGTCCGGGCATTACCTCCAGCACTATTTCGCCTTCAAAGCCTGAATCTTTCACCATCCTACAAACCTTCTCCATATCCATCTCTCCCTCTCCGAAAGCTTTCCCATCCTTCCTCCTCGTGGAATCGCTGACGTGTAAAACTTCAATCCTCTCACCGTAACTATCGAGGATGTACCGCATTTTTTCCAGGTAGTCTTCCACCGCCATAAAAAGGTGGGCGGTATCCAGCACCAGGCTGTACCCTCTCTCAACTATCAGGCTCTCGATTGCACGCACTGAAATACCGGGGTTGTTCTCGTAACCGTAGTCAGATTCAAATTCAATATTTTCCTCCACAAACGGAATATTGACGTGGTGGAGGTACTGGCTGTGGACAACTAGCTCTGCATTGAGTCTTGAGGCCATTTCGTCCGCCTTCCTGAAGTAATCCAGTTCCCTCGAAGTCACGTGCGGGGTATGGATGGATACTATCTCTGCCTCAGCTCTTTCACAGTTTCTCAGGGATTTCTCGAAGTTATCCAGGTGTTCCCTCTCAAGGTAGAGTTCGGCTCTCCCGAAACTTCTCTGCTTCAGTTGACTGAATTCTCTTCTCTCAGGCGGACACTTACCCGCTGCATTCATCTCCTCACCTCCATAGCTTCTACGATCTTCTCCGCACCGATCATGTAAGCAGCCTTCCGACCGTAGACTTCTTCCTCGTCTCTCTTCTCGCGGAACTTCAGGTAGGCTTTCTGGATGTTTTCCCTGAGCTTTTCCAGCACTTTCTCTCTGTCCCAGTACTCTCCGGAGCGGTTCTGAACCCACTCGTAGTAGCTGACGGTGACTCCGCCCGAGTTTGCCAGAATATCGGGTATCATCTTTACTCCTTTCTCATCCAGTATCTCATCTGCTTCCCTCGTTGTGGGTCCATTCGCTACCTCGACAATGAAGTCGGCCTTGATTTCATCAGCGTTCTCTTCCGTTATCACGCCCTCTATCGCCGCAGGAATCAGGAAGTCGACATCAAGCTCCAGAAGTTCTGAGTTTTCTATGTTTTCTCCTATCTTGCATACTGTTCCGTGCTCGCTCCTGCATTCTTTTAGCTCGCGGTAAGAGAAGCCGTACTCGTTGTAGGTTGCGCCGGAAGAGTCCGAGACAGCTACAACCTTCACTCCCATATCATCCAGTTTTTCCACCGCTGGAGCCGCGGCGTTACCAAAGCCCTGTACCGCTGCAGTAAGTTCTTCTGGGTCAAGTTCCTCTTCCTCGATCAGTTTTTCAATCACATACACTGCTCCGTATCCGGTCGCTTCAGCTCGACCTTCACTACCGAAGGCTTCCACCGGTTTCCCGGTTATCACTCCAGGTACGTGTTCGCGGTTGTCCTCGGAGTACTCGTCCATCATCCAGGCCATGTGATCACTCGAGGTGTTCATGTCCGGCGCGGGTACATCCCTGTTTTCGCCTATTATTTCCGCTATCGCGTCAATATAGCGCCTTGAAAGCCTCTGCTCCTCCGCTTCAGAAAGCTCGGAGGGATCAACTACCACTCCACCCTTGGCCCCTCCAAAGGGAATATCTGCGACAGCGCACTTGAGGCTCATCCAGAGCGATAGAGCCTTGACCTCTTCCTCGTTCACATCCGTAGAGAATCGGATTCCTCCCTTTCCAGGGCCTCTTACAGTCGAGTGCTGGGACCGGAAACCCTTGAAGATTTTCTTCTCACCGCCATCCATCTCCACGGGGAAGTTGACTTCTACAAACCTCTCGGGGTCCTTCAATCTTTCGTAGTATTCTGCTTTACCTATAGATTTCAGTGCTTCCTCCAGGTTGCCTTGGGCGTCTTCAAGTTCGCTCATACTTGTTGCTCGGTGGTCGAGTTTATTATTCTTTGACTTACCCCGAGTTCACCCGGTATTTCACAGAAACTCTCCCATCATTTCATAATGGATGATCATGTAACCCGTGAAAACATCATTAGAGAGAAGAAAGGTGCGAGGTAACCGGTACGGCTCAGGGTCATTATGGAAGCTATTATACCTGTCAGGAATATCAAGCTTCCCGAGATAAGACCGGGAATGCTTTTCAGCTCAGGTTTCTCAATCTCACTCCTCTTGTCGTCTATATAGGATCCTGTAAGAGAGTAATGTCCCAGCATGTATCCGCTCCACGCTATACAGGCCTCGAAAAAAGCTCCGTAAAGCTGTCCCTGTCTCAGCAGGTTAAAGCCGATAACCATCGCTGTGCTTGATATAACGAAGCTTCCTGCTCCGACCGCAAATTCCTCCAGGTATTCTTTGTCTAAACTACCAGGGAACATTTGTGAATCCATAGTGTGCCACACCGTATCCTATCATCAGGTATAATGCAGATTTTAAACTCATCAGGAGACTGGAGTTAAGGATCGCCTCGAACTGTGTAAGGTATCCGTACGAAAATATTACGAAACCTGTACCTAGCAGCACTGTATCAATTATGATCGTTCCTCCCTTCTTCAGTTTCCTGATATCCTCACTGTCCAGTGTCTTGATGCCGTTATCTCCGTCTCTCGCTATCTTGAAGCCAGCGAACATCGCAAGTATGTAGATGTAGACTCCCCATAGGTTTCCCTTGAGTGCGTGGAACGATGCCAGGGTCCATCCAGCACAAAATATCAGGCTTCCAAAAGCCATCTTGTTGAAGTTTTCCCTGACAGCTCTGAACCTTTCCTTCAGCATGTTATGACCTTTTCGATCCGTTTTCAAGTTTTTCAAGATAGAATTCACAAGACTGTTTTATTAATTATAACAGCGATTTTTCGAATATGGAGGTTTACCTTTTCTTTGCTGTGCTTGCAGCTCTTATTTTTGCCTCCGCCAGTCTTCTCTCCAAGCATTACCTGGATATAGAGATAGATGATCACCTGTTTGCGGGATCGGTCTTCGGTTTGCCTTTCTTTCTTCTATTTATTGCCCTGGGTGTTTATCGTGGGAATATAATCTTCTCCGGGCTCTTCTCTGTAGCATCTTTCTCCGCCGGCGCACTTTACAGCGTTATACTGATCCTATACCTCAGGGGATTGAGCGAGGAAGAAGCTTCACGTTTCATCCCAACTATCGCACTTAACACTATTTTTCTAGCGATCATGTCGTTTTTCTTACTGGGACAGAAGTTCTCGATAATCGAGTACCTGGGAATGTTTCTGGCTGTCTCTGGCTCAATACTTATATCGCTGGAGAATCCGCTAAACGATCTTTTGGAGTTACATTCAGAAATAGGAACGATTCTCGCGGTGGGAATTGCCTTACTGATTGCATTCCGTGACACGATGATAGAGTTTGCCACTCAAAGCTATGATCTCTGGTCGGCTCTTCTCTGGATGGGTGCGGGCGGCGTAATTTTTTCCCTATCCGTGATATTCTTAACCCGGAGAAATAAGTTTGCGTTTAATGAGTTTAAAGGTCAATCCCACATGCTGGGAGTCGGAAGCCTGAGGTCTTTCGGCTTTCTTGCGTACACAGTGGCTATATCCCTTGGTCCTGCGGCAAAGGCCTCCGCAATTTTGAAGCTTAACGGCATGCTGGTTTTCATGGGAGCGACGTTAATAGGTCTTTTCCGGCCGGGCTTCATAGAGGAAGACACTGGAAAATGGAAAGTTTTCCAGAAATTCATCGCCTCCAGTATGATCATAGCTGGCGTTTTACTGGTAAGATAGTTACTCGACGACTACAGTGCCTTTGTGCACAAAGTTCTTGTGGTTGTGGTATCCCCACTCTCCCGTTCTTTCGAACGTGAAGCTGAACCTGTCTCCCGTGGAGCACTGGTCGAACGCACTTGAAATCTGGTCTCCGTTCTGGCAGTGCTCTCTAAGGGATGTTCCAGCGTACCGAGTGTGTGTAGGATGCCTGTTCGATCCCACCCACATCGAGGCTGAAGCGTTGTTGACCCAGGTTACCGTCTCGCCCTGCTGGATTGTGATGGTTGAGGGCTGGAAGCCTGAAGAAGTGTAGTATACCGTGTTAGTTCCACTGCCTGAATTATTTCCGGTAGCTGTCTGGGTATTCCCGTTCTGTGGGTTTTTAGTCCCTGAATCGGATGTTTGATCTGGCTCTGCTGTGCCTGGAGCAGCATGTAAACATCCTGAAGCCACAATAACTAGTGCCAGGAAGAGAGTTTCTATTCTCATAACTCTTGATTGATGGCAAGTGTTTAAAGGTTTATCTGAAGACGAGGTTCAGTAAATCTGAGGGCTCAGATCAGAGTGTCTTTGTTAGTTTCGAAATACATCAGAGAGGCCAGAGTCAGACCACAGCTTATATCTCCCCTCGCTATATCTTCTCTAATTTCACCGTAGTCCTGGAAGAAAGCACGTTCTATAAACTCGCCTTCCGAACCTTTATCGCCTCCAGCAACTTCTTGATCCGGGACTTCTATTGCATAAACCGGCAAGCTAGTTTCTGAGATAGCAGTGTTTGGGTTGACATAACCCAGGTGATCGACGGAAATAGGCTCTAGTCTCATTTCCTCGTACAGTTCCCTTAATGCTGCTTCTTCGGGATTTTCTCCAGGATTCCTGAATCCTCTGGGGGTTTCTGTAGAGGATATCCCTCTTTCACCCGTTTCAGGATCTAAAGGAACTTCCCTTTAGTGGTTCACCATTCCAATTTCCAGGTTTTCGCCTGTTCTGTAGGGTATAACTATCGGTCCTGGGAAAGGGCCTATATCGTCCTCTGAGACCGGTCCTTCCCTCCTGACCACGGTATCGTAAAGCGGTTCGCCTTTCTCATCGTGGATAACAACATGCCTGACTTCGCCAAAATATGAATCTTCCATACCAGTGACTCTTTCTTCTCCCTCTACTTCTTCTACTATCTGTTGATATCCGAACTCTGGATCCATAGAGGATTTCGAGATATCACGCACTCTATCGCTTATAAAATAAATATGAATTTCAATACTTATATTTGTTTTTATTAAGTGGCAACAAATTATCAACTCGGAATTATTCAACATACGATTAGTGCGGGGGTTACCTACAAAGAAACTGTTCGGATTACAAGTTTCCGAAACAAGTGGCTTTAATCTAAACTATTGAATTGCCTCAACTAAAAAACCTCTGTTATAGTGACGAAGCCGGATCAAATTGATATCTCTAACTCGTTCCAGACTCCTTCTTCCTTTAGTACTTCTTTGACGCAGTTTTCCAGGAATCTCTTGGTCTGTTTCTCTGCTTTTCCGAGTTCTGTAGTATTGTAGTTTTCGCCCTTGTACTGGGCCAGGTCTTTTTCCTGTGCAACCCACTTTTTAAGCTTGCTTGTATATCTAGAGTATTTTTCGGGCATCCCTTTCCGGGTGTAGAGTTTCTGGAATGGTTTATGTAAACCGTGTCCTCTACCTGATTGGCAGTTTTCTTTGTTGTATAGGAAGCATAGGCAGTCGGACTCGTATCAATGCTTGGCAGAAAAGGCTAATCGTGATCCTGTTTGGAGCTCCTTCCTCCATACTTTTCATTCCCATTTTTAGGTACCATTGTGCGTCTGCCCATGAAGTTTCGATGTTCTTCTGCACTTGTCTATTTGCCATCTGGTATTTCACCTTTCAATGCTTCTCCTTCTTGTTTTATCCTGCTTTCCAGCGGTTGTTCGTTTCTCAAGTTTCTCTTGAATTCTTCTACTGTCTGGGTTATTATATTGATTGGTAATCCCTCTTTGTCAAGATATTTGTCTCTGAGGCTCCAGGCCTCGTCATTTACTTCTTCTACGGCGTCCTTGTCCTTGACAAGTATTAGTATGTCTATGTCGCTTCCGGAAACAGGTAATCCGCGTGCTACAGATCCGAATAAGATCACTGATTCTATTTCTTTGGGGTACCTTCCGGTTATTTCTTCTGCAAAGTCTTCAGCTACCTCTCTGAATGGTTGAGAATCTATCTTTCCAAGTCTCTCAAACACTTCTAAGAATGGAGAATTCTGATTTACCGATACTATCCTCGTGCGACCATGTTTCTCGGATTCTATGAAGCCGAACTCTTCTAAGACGTCTATAAATACCTGAACGGTCTTGTAGGAGGTATCCACATTCTCTGCTATCTCATTTATTGAAAAATTCCTCTCCTTGTTGTTGACTAGATACTGGAGAACCTCTAACCGTTTCTCTTTCATCAATTCTTCTGTTAGAGTTTTCCCTGCCATATAAATGTAAAAAATTACATAAGTTTTTTAATCTGTTCCAAAATCTTAGTAACTTATTACTGTTGTTCTCTATCCGACAGATTTTCCATTCTCCTCTTTTTCTCTTTCATATATTTCTCGTATCTCTAGGAAGTCTTCTTTCATATTTGCCAAGTCGGATCACTTGGGCTAATCCGAACAGTCTCTAATAGGGCGGGGGGCGGGATTTGAACCCGCGTCTCGACCGCCACAAGGTCGAAGTATAGACCAGCTAACCTACCCCCACCAAACTTAGGATAAGTTTGATCAATCCAAGCCGCGTTCCGCTATCGCTCCAGCGGCTTTTGGAGGGAATCTGGTAATCAACGGTTTGTCCTGAAGTTTTAACTATCTCATTTCTGCATTTGTGATCCAAAGTATCCTGCCGCCAGCACAGACAGGGCGATAGATGAAAAGCTTGCAAGGAACTTCATCTCTCCTTCCAGTAATGTGAAGAATCCCAGTGCCAGTAAAAGTATGGAGACTCTGCCGAGACCTAGCGCAAATTCCCTAACTGCAAAGTATTCTATCAGGTCTTCCTGCTCCGCATGATCCAGCGCCGAGCTATAGATCGGTACCGAGGCCGCAGTGTAGCTCAGGCCGTTCAGGAGTGAAACGATGAAAGCTGTTACAGGGACTGTGACGAACGACATCAAGATATAGGTGCCCGAGGCAATAATTACACTACCTATGATCACCCGGCTCCTGTTCTGGTTATCCACGATTTTACCTATGAATATGCTTGTTATGGCGGCTCCCAGAGCCTGGAAGCTTCCCGCCCCGCCAATATTCAGCGATCCACCGATAACTAGAGCCAGGTAAGCGGGCCAGACAGCTTTCTTGCCTATGGAATTGATTCCCTTGAAGTAGAATGTCAGGTAATCTGCAAGCCTCGCATCCTTCAGAAATTCTATGAGGTCAAGATCAAGCCCAGAATAATGCTCGCTGGTAAGCAGAAATGGCAGGAAAGATGCACCGACCAGCACAGCCGAGTTCGAGGATGTAGAAGGGCAGGAAAATCGCTACCAGTTTTACTCCCAGCTTGAACAGGAAGGAATGCAGGTAGACCTCCTGGATTTCCTCGGTGAGATCTACCCGCTCCATCCAGGTGGTTACATGCATAGGCAGAATATCTGAAAACCGGTTTAAATCAGTGGGTGTTCACGTCATCATCTCCCTTGTCGAGATCAGACGATTAATTGCCTCATCATCTGAACTCAGTTTCTCAGGAAGCTTCAAAAAATCAGGATCAGAGCAGACTTCCCGTCATTCCCTCGTGGAGGATCGCAAAACCGTAGACGAACAGAAGAGTGCTTGAAAGCAGGATCAGGAAGTTCATTTGGTTGACTCCGATGATTCCTACAGGCAAGGAAAGTATCATTGCCGCGGTTCCCGCGACCGCCAGTATCTCCCTGTGGATACTGTGCGGGAGAGTTATCTCGATGTTCTCGTTCCTCGTATGCACGCATTCTCCTGTAACCAGGTAGTGGCTGTAGAGGTAGCTGTTCCAACCCAGAAAGGTTGAAAGAAGCAACATAGTGAAGTCCTGCAGCATAGAGTGCCAGACTGCCAATGCAACAAAAAAAGCTGTGACACCCAGGGAGAGAACAGGTTTAATCTTCATCTGAGTCACCGTAGTACCTGTTGACGTAAGTTGTATGACCTATCAGGTAACCTGACGAAACCATGATCACGGAGGCAATCATGCTTGAGATTTTTGGATTGCTGGTCGCTCCCGCACCAATTATGAATCCCTGTGCTACCAGTAGTGAACCTAAAACCAATCCGTACCAGGAGACGATTTTATCCAGGTCAATTTGTTCCCTTGAAATCCTAAGTAAACCCAATACTTCCTCCCTGTTCTCCAGCTGTGATACCGTGTATCCTATATCAACCAGCAGTACACCGAAAAACGCTGGCAGGAGCCTGGAACGGAAGGAGTAATAGCCTATTATCGCCGCACCCAGGGATATAATTATGGCTCCCAGACTGATCCAGGGAGTGTTTTCCCGCTCCATAATCCAAGTTTTCAAACTTCATCTTATATTTTGGGTGAATTTACGGTTTCAACCCAGGAAGCCTGACAACCCGCCAACCAGTCCCGAAGCCAGTGGACCACCACCTTTACCTTTCTCAGGATTGCTCCCTGCTGTACCGTTTACTTTTCCTTCCTCCACTGAAGCCCGGCTGTCTATCATTTCAGGATAGCCCACTTTATCTCCGATCCTCTCGATAAGCAAGCCGGGATCAAAGAGGTCTGATCTACTTCCCAGTATCTTCCTCATCATCTTATCCACAACCTTATGCACAACTGTGGATACCACGCAGCCTTTCAACGCTTTCCTGTACTCTTCCTGGTATTTCTCCGGCACCCTGTCCCCGATCGAGGCGTTTGTCTCCTCTTGTATCTTTTGGTTCAGCTCTCTTACCCTGTCCTTGCATCCTTCAGTCATAGATTTCGGGGCTTCCGAAACGTTCGCGAGTCGAGGCCCGGGCCTGCAGCTTGTCAGCTTGTTCTCGACCCTGCTGTAGAACTCTTTCCTGAGCTCTGATTTACTCTCCGGGTTCTTTCTGATCCTTTCCATGTACCTCTGCCTCATTTTCTTGATTCTCTCCCTGCACAGCGGATCTGTCTTTTCTGGAAGCGTGTAGTCCATCTCTAATGAATCCTGCTGGCCAAGATCAGTTTTTTCTCTATTCTCTGTGATCTCGGTGGAAGGAGAGATTTTTCCAGGCTTTGATCCCTGAGCACCGGACAGCGATATCAGAAATGCGACAAAAACCCCAAAAAGCAGGAACCGTTTTCGCTGCCTCATGCACAAATTTTGATTTCCGCAGTCAAAAGCCTGGTGATCTGTGAGATTGCGAACAGCAACAACAGCTTTTGCGTCTATTTCAAGCTTCTGACTTCAACGTCTTTAAGGAATTTGTTGCCGAAGTCTGTCTCTTCTCCGATTTTTGCTTCTCCGTCCGAGACAAATCGGATTGAAAGAGGTTTACCGTGCTTGTTGGAGAGTCTCTGAACAGTCTTCAGTATATCTACTACGTTCTGCTTGTCTTCATCTACCCCGACCGGATATGTGTCAATTCCGAGTCCTGAGTGAAGTGAGAGGAAGAGGTTTCTCTCAATCGAGAAGTTTCCCTTTTCATATTCCTCTGCCAGCTCGAAGTCTTCAAGACATGGAAGCATGAGACCGCATAGCCCTACAGGATTTGGGTTTTCATTCTGGATAAACTCCGTAATTTTAACGTAGTTATCTGTCAGAACAGAACGGTTGAATGAAGGCTCTATCCTTCTGATGAAGTTAACAAGGCTTCCCTCCTTGGAGTGTAGAGGTGCAATTGAAGAATCTATTCCTAGGTAGTCCTCCTCTTCTCTAAAGAGCTCGTCTATTTCTTCCCATGCATCCTTCATCCTGTCAAGCCATTGCTGCAAATTTTCACATCCTTCCGCCATATTTGTTGCCTGAAGACCTATGGAGAATCCTTCTTTTTCGAACTTGGCTGAAGGGAAGAATGGACTGGAAGGAGTATCGTTAAATGTGTAGGCAAATGAAAACATTAATGATGGGGCATCTTCAATTAGCTTGAATAGCAGTTCTACATGTTCTTCCCCTATATCTTCGTCAGTGAGGTCTAGGTTGAAGTTTACATCACCTGCTTCAATAAAATCGCCGATTTCCTCTTTTGCTTCGCTCCAGTCAAGCTGTCCTTTTCCTAGAATTAGTGAATTATCGTCAAAAGTATTTTTTAATTCGGTAAAATCTTTGTTCGGGCAGCAAACTCTCTTTTCTTGGACTTTGAATCCTTTTTTCTCAAGTTTTTCTTCAATATCCTCCAGTTTGAAAATTGTGTTTTCAGAAGGATTCTTGGTGAAATAGCAGATTGTCCGGACAATTTTCTCCATAATCTATCACTCAAATTTCGGGTTTATATTCTAGGTGTTGTGTATATAGTAATCTCTGGCTTTTCCTCAGAAACCTCAATTGAAATTTCGACATCATTCAACTGCTCCAGCAAGTCTAGATGAGTGCCGCCACACGGTATGACTGCTTCTTCATCAGCTAAGTTACATTTCCATTTCCTAAATGAATCAAGGTTATGTGAAGGAACTTCTATCTCAACTTCAGCTTCTGAACTGGTCCTTTCTGAAACTTGTTTGTTCATTTCTGATTCTATTTCATCGATTTTATCGAAAAATTTCTCAGTTTCAAAACCTTTCTTTCTCACAGATTTCCCTATTTTGTAACGATCTTCAGCTTTTTCAGAAGTTATCCGGGATTCCTCTATCGCAACTTTATCTAGATCAGGGTTTCCTAGGGAATCTGTATCTACATTTTTATCCCAGAGGTCGGCTGTTGCCTTGTTGAGTGCTAAAGCCATCAAGTGACAAGACGTGTGAGATGCATTTAACTTCGTCCTGTAGTCTTCATCAACCTCAAGTTTTGCTTTTTTGCCAACAAGTTCGGAGGTGGTTAGATCATCTGGTTTCTGTATCACATGAGCTACTAAGAAAGCCCAGCCATCTTTACCTCGCCGAACAGGTATATCATCTCCTAAATAAATTTTCCCTGAATTTTTCTTCTTTGCAGCTGTAATGACATCTTCTACTTCGAATTTTTCTCCTTTAATGATTATTTCTCCTTTGTCGGCCGGCTGGTCGGGCCATGAATGGTCTACAGGGTGAAAAGGAGTTTCATCTGTAATTATGTATATCTTATCTTTGTCTTCGGGTAGACTTTCTGCGCGGAGAACAGAACCTTCTCCTTCAGTTTTACCTTGAGGATATGTAATTTGTGTGCTCTTTTCTATAGACTCCATAAGTTAAGAAGCAACTTTCAGGTTTATAACCTTTCAATTGATGTAGAAAGGGAAAAGCTCTGCCTACCTTAAACCGAACAGTCTGTCAGTATGCGAGGGCGAGGATTTGAACCCCGGAACCCCTACGGGACAGCGCATCTGAATCGAAAACCTCTATTCGAAAATCAGAGATTTTCTCTAACCTCCACCTCCAGAGGAGGAAGAGGTAGCCTCAACGCTGCGCCTTTGACCACTTGGCTACCCTCGCATTATTTCTTGCCTGTTATTTTTGACGAGGTTGGCAAGAACTCTTGGCTACCCTCGCACACGATGATAAGGTATATTTGTGAAACTTTTAATACAGCTATTCTACGTGACAAGCCCTCAGGATGGTATTTCCCTTGAATCTTGCCATGGCGATTCTTTCCTCTTCTTCCGGCCCATATAACCAGTCATCTTCTTCCACATTTTCTCTTGAGGCTTCGTATTCTTCCAGTAATTCCTCCATTTTACTTCTTGCATCGCCAAATCTTCCATCCTCCTGTACATACAGAAGGGAAGTTATTTCCTCATCGTCATGAGGAACTTCAAAGCTTTCGGCCCTGTTTCCGTTGACATATCTTTCGCAGGAACCGATGCAATTTTCCAAGTCTGATACATCCAGAATGTAAAATCCTTCTTCAAGTTCTCCTCTCAACGCTTCTTCCTCTACTTCGATCAGGTCGAAATACTGATCCACGTTTATTTTTCCGTCAGCTATCGCGTGTTCTTCGACTTCCAGAATATCGTATTCACCTTGAACCGTACTCATTTCCTGTACAACCATTCTTCACTACTATATTTATTAGCAAGGTGCTTCGCTCTCTGTTTTTCATCTTCTTTCCACACTTCCTCTTCAAAATCTTTGCCCTGCAGCAGTGCATCTTTAAGGATTTCTCTCGCCTCCTGGAAGCTTGCACCTGACTCCTGACTGATCGAGGTAACCCTCTGTCTATAATCGTCTATCTGCTTGTCATTTTTCTTTCCCTCCTCTGGATTGATAAGCTCGAACATCTCCTCCACGTCAACTTCGAAAAGAAGAGTTCCTGCTACGTAAATTACCCCTTCCTCCCTCTTCAGCGTGGCACCGGAAATCTTGCCGTTCTCGGTCACGATATCATTGACGGGCTCGTGCTCCGCCTCTATTCCCAGCTCTCCCAGCTTTTCCGCGATCTTCCCGCAGACTCTGCTGTAAATCCGGTTCACGTCATCCGGGAAATAATCTTG
Organism: Candidatus Nanohaloarchaea archaeon; assembly: GCA_042218075.1. Lineage (GTDB taxonomy): Archaea > Nanohalarchaeota > Nanosalinia > Nanosalinales > Nanosalinaceae > SW-4-43-9. The sequence continues at coordinate 101,603 of JBDGRK010000018.1, read as the reverse complement.
CTCCGCCACCATGTGCCACGTGATCTCTCCATCCGGATCCAGAAAAGTCGTGCCTCCGCCTCCCTGCCTCCTCACAACTTTGACTCCTCTCTTCTCCGCCTTCTCCAGGTTGACTCTCTTCTCGATTTGCTGGCTGTAGCCCACATTTACAGTCTTCTGATCCCAGCCCGAAAGCCACACCAAAGGATTAGCTCCTCCAGAAACGGATTCCATCGCCGCCTTGTTCAGTCCAAGCTTGAAGAACGGATCATACCTCCTGTAAGGAATATAGCGCCATTTCATCAGTACTCGGGATTCTTCTCCTCCACGTTTTCCAGATAGTTTTCATGCCTTGCCATCATGAAGAAGAGGTCACTCAACCGGTTGATGTAGGTCATGACTTCCTGTCTCAGCTCCTGTTTCTCGTCAAGCTCTACAATCTTCCTCTCGCATCTCCTCGTTACAGATCTCGCAAGGTGTAGGTGAGAGGCTGACTCGGTTCCTCCCGCGAGAACGAAATCTTTAAGAGGCGGGCACTCGTTCTGGTATCGATCGATCAGCATCTCCAGTCGATCAATATTCTCAACCTGTACTTTCTCCTCCGGTTCTCGACACGCGAGCTCTGCCTGTAGAATGTGTAGCTCGTTCTGTATCTTTTCCATATCTTCTTCCTTGTCCTCAGTATAGTTTCTACATACTCCAACCAGCGAGTTGAGCTCGTCTACAGTTCCGTAGGCAGCGATCCTCTCGCTCGACTTCGAAACCCTCTCCCCCGAACTCAGGTCTGTCCTCCCTCTGTCACCTCTTCCTGTGTAGACCATCAGGCTTCTCCTCCCACGATCCTGTGGAACAACCCCATGAAGTGGTTGTAGCTCCGTTCAAGTCTTTCCCCGTATCCTTTATCCAGCCCGTTTTCAACATTTTCAAGCACTTCATGGTAGTTTGAGAAACCATTATCGGCCATTCTTCGCGTTCTATCCACGAATTCTGGATCATATTCTTCCTCTCCAATCATTTCCTCCAGGTTCCTGAAAGACTGCATTATCGCCCTTCCAGCATTGACTTTCTCTATTCTTATTTCATCACCTTTCTCGACCAGGTCGGAGATTTCGTCGTCCAGATCTCCAAAAAAACTGTATAGATCCTTCAGTGATTCTTCAGGATCTTCTAAAGGAGTTTCCTGATTCTCCATACAGGAAACTTATGGATTCAATCTTAAAGAATTTAGTGGCACCAGTACAAATTAAAGCTGTTTCATATTATTCTTTGCGTGGAGCTATACGAGAGCGAGGCGAAGCAACTGCTTGAAGAGAAAGGACTGAAGGTTCCCGGCAAGGAGGGCGAAGAGCTGATGGTGAAGGCCCAAGTACTTGCCAACGACAGGAAGGAGCATGGAGGAGTAAGGTTCGCATCGGGCAGGGAAGAGGCGGAGAGCATAGCCGAAGAGATGAAATGTTCGGAGGTAAACGGCCATGAAGTAAACGAGGTGCTGATCGAGGAAAGGGTGGATTATGAAAAAGAGTACTACGTCTCGTTCCTTTACGATACCGATTACCGGAAGCCAGCAATGGTTTTCTCAAAGCAGGGAGGTACAGGCATAGAGCATAGAGGAGCCTCGAGGCTAATACTGGAGGACGATTCCCAGTTCCGTTTCAGGCAGTTCCTGAAAGAACAGGGAATCGAGGGAAAAAAGATAGTCTATCTCGGTTCTGCGCTCCAGAAGATGTTCAGGGCGTTTCTCGAGCAGGATATGAGGCTGCTGGAAGTCAATCCGCTTGTGGAGACTGAAGACGGGTTCATGGTTCTCGATGCAATGATCGATCTGGATGACGATGCTTCCTACAGGCACGACCGGGATTACCCGGAGAGATCGGTAATGCAGAGGCAGAAGACGGAGAGGGAGAAGAGAGCGGAAAAAATCGACGAGGAAGATCATAGAGGGGTCGCTGGAAAGTATACAGAGCTGGATGGAGACATTGGAATGATGCTGGCAGGAGGTGGCGCTTCCCTGACAAACATGGATGCCCTGATATCCTACGGCGGAGAACCAGCGAACTACACCGAGTACGGGGGGAACCCTCCTACAGAGAAAGTCTACAGGCTTTCAAAGGTGATTATGTCGAAGCCAGGCCTGAGAGGCCTCTGGCACGTGGGGGGGACAGCAAACAATACCGACATCTACAGAACCATGAAGGGATTCTGCCAGGCGCTGGAGGAAGAAAAACCTGATTACCCTATCGTGGTGAGAAGGGATGGGCCGAACGCTGACAAAGCCTTCGAACTCCTCAGGGAGACGAGAGAAAAACTTGGTCTTCAGATGAAACTTTACAGGAATGACACCTCGATGACGGAGACCGCAGAAGTACTGATGGAGATGGTGGAAGATGGCAAATAAGATACCGATATTCGACTTTGGCGATACTCTGGTGCCGTGCTTCAGGCTCCAGAACCAGCTGATGAAGGACGAGTTTGATGAGCACGGCGAGGAGGTTCCGGAGTTCGATGTCAACAATTTCAGGATCTACACTCCCAGTGAGGTGAAAGAGTACCTGGAGCTGAACGGGCTTGAACACGCGGATCCACTGAGATTAATAGAGAAGTACAAAGAGCGAGAGCGTAAATTCATGGAGCAGAATGCTGTCTTCGAACTGCTGAAAAAATGCTCAGCAGAGTTCGGCAAGACAGCGATAATCAGCGACAACACCATCGAGGGAAGGGAGTGGCTTGAGCAGCAGCTGAAAGCCCAAAAGGTGCCTTTCGAAGGATTGGTGGTTTCGGAGGAGGTTGGAGCCGAGAAGCCGGATCCCGAGATATTCAAGGAGTTTCTGAGAAGGAGGGAGGAGCCAGCGGAAAGGTTCGTCTACTTTGGAAACAATCTTAACAGGGATCCGGCATGTGAGAAAGTCGGTATAGATTTTGTATTCGTGGACCGGTACCACAGTTTCGGACAGGATTCCGGCCATCACGCCAAAATCGATAGACTTGACCTGGACTCGGTCAGGAGGGCGGTCAGATGAGCATACTGGTGGGTGAAGATTCCAGTGTTCTTGTGCAGGGAATAACCGGTAGAGAGGCATCGGAGAAAGTGCCGGAAATGATCAAATACGGTACGGAAGTGGTGGCGGGAGTCACACCAGGAAAGGGAGGACAGGAAGTGGAAAGAGTACCGGTCTACGATACAGTGAACGAGGCTAGAGAGCGACACCCGGGGATAAACACCTCTCTGATCTACGTTCCTCCGTTTGCGGCAAAGGATGCAGTCTTCGAGGCAATAGAAAACGGTATTGAGCTGGTAAATATAGTTACTGAAAGGATTCCGGCTAAAGACGGCTGGAAGATAAGGGAGAAAGCAGTTGAGAACAATGTGACTGTTATCGGACCTACATCCGTGGGTATAATTACTCCGGGAGAATGCAAGCTTGGCCCGATAGGTGGAAGCGATCCTGAGGAAGTATATTCAAGGGGAAAAGTTGGTATAGTTTCCAAATCGGGCGGTATGACGACTGAGACTGCCTGGGTTGTGAGGCAGGCAGGTTTCGGGGTCTCAACAGCTGTTGATATAGGAGGCGACGTTATAGCCGGAAGCAGCTTTGCTGACGTTCTGGAGATGTTTGAGGAGGATGATGAAACCGAAGCTGTCGTGATGTACGGTGAACTGGGCGGAACCTACGAGGAGAAAGCCGCCGAGATGGTGGAATCAGGCGAGTTTTCCAAACCCCTGGTTTCATTCATAGCCGGGAAGTTTACGGAGAGGATGCCTTCGAAGAAGTACGGTCACGCAGGAGCCATAATCAGGGGTGAAAGAGGCACGCCAAGCGGAAAACAGAAAAAGCTGAGAGACGCAGGTGCACATGTGGTAGATGTGCATCACGGGATTGGAGATAAGCTGGAGGAGATACTATGAGTGAATGGGAGACTGAGATTTCAAGCTATGGTGAAGGAGCTGTCATACGTGGAGAGAAGCTGGAGGAAGTTATGGATATGGATTTCTCAGACGCGATCTGGCTTCTGTTGTCCGGAGAAAAGCCGACCGAAGGTGAATCCGATATGTTTAACTGTATTCTGTCGTCTTCGATAGATCATGGAGTGGGGAATCCTTCGACTGTCGCCGCGAAAACGGTCCAGAGCGGCGGTAATGAGATGAACACTGCCGTAGCTGGAGGGGTTCTGGCTCTTGGAGACCTGCACGGGGGAGCCATAAAAGCATGCATGGAAATGCTCCAGAATGAAGAAGAAGAAGCGAAAAAGATAGTTGAAAAACGTCTTGAGGCCGGAAAAAAGATTCCCGGACTCGGCCACAAGATTTACGATGAAGAAGACCCTAGGAGCCAAAAAATGCTGGAGAAGGCGGAAGAACTCGATATTAAAGCAGGCTACACGGAAAAAATGCTGGAGATCCAGAAAGTATTTGCGGAGAAGAAGGTTCCGCTAGTATTGAACGTTGACGGAGCCATAGCCGGAATCATGAGCGATCTGGGATGGGATCACAGGTTGGGCAAAGGGCTCTTCATAATAGCCAGGACGCCTGGACTGGTTGCACATGTGAGAGAGGAGATGGATGAAGAAGATTTCAGGAGGCAGCAGGGCAGTTATAAGGGTGATTAGTCCAGCTTCTGGTTGATCTGCTCCAGCTGTTCAAGAATCTGTTCCAAGATTTCTCTCTGTGAATCTCCTTCGCCTTCATCATCTTTCTGATCCTTAATCCGCTTATTGATCATCTCCTGGACTTTTTTCGGATCCTCGACGCTGGCAAACCTCATTTCTGTACCTGAGCTTCCTGCCGTGGATATATTGATCGTTCCATAGCCGAACGCTTTACCCAGTATTCCCTGCGAGAATGATATGTTCTGCACCTTCTCGAAACCTATCTTCTTTACACTTCTAGAGAAGATTCCCGACTTCCGGTATATTCCCTGGTTGGTTACCACATAATCAGTTATCTCAAAGCCGATAATCCTCTGGATTTTGGGATTGCCTGACCATAAAAATTCTTCATCTTCATCGAGGGAAAGCCAGTCAAATTCTTCCATGAATTCAAAACGCGGTATCAACATTAATAAAAATCCGGAAGTGCGGCTGCCGGGATTTGAACCCGGGTGATCGGCTTTCTTTATCGAAGCACACGAAAGTGCGCTTCTTTGTCCTCGTCCCCGAGAGGACTTGAGGGATCGAAAGGCCGAGATGATTGACCGGACTACACCACAGCCGCGCAGGTTATGTAGAAAAATCTGTCCAGCCAAGACTTTTAAGGGTGGACTTTACCTGACCCCCATAAATTGTTGTCAATTTGCTTCACGGCTTTAGAGTCAATTTTCTTGATTTCTTCCTTCAGGGGATTGAAATCATCCGCTCGTTTTCACAAATTTTGGAAATAAGTTAAAGAGTTGGCGTAAATTTAAAATTATGGATAAGGAATGCGTTTTCTGCCGCATTTTAGAAGGGGAAATCCCATCCCACACGGTGCATGAGACTGGTGAATGGATAGCTTTCCTGGACGCAGAGCCTGTTTCCAGGGGCCATACGCTTGTAGTGCCGAAGAAACATGTTGAGACGATCCATGATGCGGGAGAAATGGATTTTATGTGGAATGCAGTTGTTAAAACTGCAAATGCTGTGAGGGATGCTTTTGAACCTGGAGGAATCAATGTAGATCAGAATAATGGTGAAGTAGCGGGACAGGAGGTGAAACATCTCCATTTCCATGTGACTCCAAGGTACACTGGCGACGAGCTTGAGATAGATTACGATAGATCGGAGCTTGAGGATGGAGATGAAATAGCGGAGAGGATCGGATCGCAGATGACTTAAGCCTAGCAGAGTATTTCCTGGTATGGCTCTACTCGAAAACCTTCTGCTGGTACTTGTAGCTGGGCTGATTACCGATCTTGCGACCGGGATAGGAGCTTTACCTTTCTTCTTCAAGCAAGACTTCAGCGACAGCTGGCTCGTCGCTCTGTGGGGTCTAGCCTCAGGTATCATGTTTTTCGCCTCGGTATTCGGATTGATTCCCGAGGGTCTGGCGTCGGGAACTATTCTGGAGGTTTCGATCGGTCTTCTCGTAGGGGTTGTCCTTGTCGAAGGTGCTTCACGACTCCTTGACGAGCACGAGCTGGATCCTGGAACTTTCGAGCAAGCCACCTTCCGGAAGATGGTATTGATCCTCGGCGTCCTTACAGTTCATTCGTTCCCGGAGGGAGTTGCGATAGGTGTTGCATTTGCGGAGCTTGGCTTCGAGGGAGGAGTTCCATTGCTTGGATTCGTGATACCTCCGCTCGCCATACTGATGACAGTCGCTATCTCCATCCACAACATACCGGAGGGAATCGCCATATCGATTCCTTTCCGGGCGATGGGAATGAACAGGTGGAAGATGCTGGGAGCCACGATATTCTCGAGTGTTCCCCAGCCTATAGGAGCGGTGATAGCCTTCATCTTTGTTCGCCAGGCGAAGCAGTTCATGCCTATAGGCTTCGGCTTTGCGGCGGGAGCAATGATCTATCTAGTTATTACGGAATTCATAGAGGAGGCAAGGGAGCAGGGTGAGGAGCTAGATGACTGGAGAAAGGCATTCACCTTAGGCATTTTGGCGGGACTCGGAATTATGTTGCCCCTTTTCGTGTTCCTCTAGCTTTAAGCTAAAAGGCTTCAGATCTTAAGATATTTTATGATAGAACTCGCCGGAAACCTGATAGTTGAGGACGGGAAAATACTGCTTCTCTACAGTAAAGATGAGGGGCACTGGGAAGTGCCCGGTGGGAAGGTGGAGGAAGATGAATCTCCTACAGAGGCCGCAAGGAGGGAAGCCAAAGAGGAGATAGGGGTCGAAGTAGAGCTGGAGAAGCCCTTTTACACGGGCGAGTTCCAGCATGACGGAGATATATTTCTCTGGAACGGATACCTCGCTCAAATTATAGAAGGTGAACCCCAACTGCAGGAGGATAAGTTTGAGAGAATGGAATGGTTAAGTCCTGATGAACTTGATAGTATTGAGTTAGCTCCTAACATCGAGTTGATACTTCCTGCTCTGAGAAACCTGAACTAATAATCAGGTAATCTCGTGCTCTGCGACTTCTTCCACTGTATCGACGTGGGTCAGGAAGATTGTCCTGCAGCAGTACTTTTCGAGCCCGAGATCGTCGAGAACTTCTCCCTTCTCCTCTCCATTTTCAACTCTTTCGTTGAACTCGTTCCATTTATCGCTGATGACTTTTCCACAAGACATACATCTGACTGGTACTTGCATTATTTGAATACCTCCTAACGGTAGGATTTCTGCTGTTTGTGTCTAGCTCCCTTGCTAGACTGTGAGGGTTTTCTTGTCTCAGTTCTCCTTGGGTCTTCAACCATCATGCTCCTGTCGTAGTCGCGGAAATCTCTCTCTAGATCGTCGCTTCCAGTATGGTCTACAAGCGCTCTGGCAATCGCCATCCTTATTGCCTCTGCCTGTCCCTGGATACCTCCGCCTTCAGTATTGACCTCGATCTCGAGGTCTCCGATTATATCTTCTCCCGCGATCACCAGAGGTTCTTTAATCCTCTTCGCGGCTGTCTCCTGCCACGTGTTCAGAGGTCGTGAATTTATCCTCAGCGTTCCCTCTCCCTCTCTGACCGTTGCTCTTGCCTTCGCCGTCTTTCTCTTTCCTTCCCTGTGTGTAGCCATGTTTTACACCTCGATCTCCGGGCTCCAGCCCAATGATTTGGAAACTTCGCCAAGTTTTACATAGTTCTTGGTCCTGAGATCACTGCCCTCTTTCGTTCCAGGATTTTCAGCCTCTCCTTCAGGATTCCCGAGGTAAGTCTTTACATTTGATTTTAACTCCTGGTCGTCCGGAAGCATTCCTTTTACAATCCTCTTCAGTATTCTGTCGGGCCTTTTCGGGTAATGGGGTCCGGTGTACTTCGATCCTCTCTCGTACTTCTGCCTGTAGTCGGCGACCACTTCTTCCCGTTCGCCCGAAATCACCGCTTTCTCCGAGTTGACTATATCTATCTGCTCTCCTTCTTTCACTCTTCTGGCCACTTCCGTGGCAAGTCTTCCAACTATCTTGTTCCCTGCGTCGAGAACCGTCATTCTAAAACACCTCTGTTACTTTCTGCTTCACCAGAATATCCGATTTTCATCATTTGATTAGCTTCACCTCGCTTCCCTCCGGGTTTTCCTCGACAAGTTCCTCGATCAACATGAATTCCCCCTTCTCATCTATATGCTGTTTTGCAGATCCAGAGGCCTTGAAAGCCGCAACTTTAACTTCCTTGGTCAGTCTTCCTGCTCCCAACACCTTTCCCGGAACCACGACCGTATCCCCTTCTTCCGAATTTCTCTCAATATCAGAAATATTCACTTCAGGTCTTCTCCTGTTTACCTTTCCAAGATTTTCAGCTACTTGGTTCCATATCCCTGCATCCTTTTCCTGAAGTTGCTCGATAGTTTCCAGTAGTACCGGATTGGTAGGGTCTGCTTTAGCGTCCATAATTAATCTACCTCGCGGCTCTCGCCACTGATGGCGTATAGTAAAGAATTAAGCTGAATTTTATAAAGGGGGAGCTACTTTTACTTTCAAGAACAGATTACACTCTTACTCAAGTTTTCGTTCCAGATGACTTCCTCTCGAATTCGATATCACTCTTCATCCGATATTTTCGCCAATACGCTGATCTGTCAGATTTTCTGGTCGGGCCTATCTTTTCCGCTTATTGGATCAGAGATTTGACCGATTGAGAAAATATATTGCCGGGAACCGGATTTGAACCGGCGAACCCCTGCGGGACAGGATCTTAAGTCCTGCGCCTTTGGCCACTCGGCCACCCCGGCATAAGTTAAGATAGAATTGTAGAAATCTGTTTAAAGTAGAAACGTGTTCTATAAGTCCTCGACCGCTTCCTCAAACTCGTCAAGCTCCATCTTTATCTGCTCAACTGCTTCCTCCAGGAGCTCCTCGTTCCCGTAGCCGGATGTCGACTCTATCCTGAAGACGAACTCTCCTTCATCTGCTTTTTCGTACCCTATCGTTCCTCCCTGATGCTTTGCGTGAGTCTCTCCTCTATCAAGAACTGCTTCAGCCTCCAGGTCAACTTCCTGATCTTCTTTCAGGGTAACAAGTATCGCTTCCGGGTTGACAGGCTCTGCTTCCTCATTATCCATCTGGAGGTCTTCCGCTAGAACTTCTCCCGGACCTTCCTGCTTCAGTGCAACGTGAACTGTATCTTCTTTATCCACGTTATCAGGCACACTCAGTGGAACCTGACCTATCCTGTTTGCGAGCACTTCGTCGAACAGCGCGGACTCGTTCTTCCTGATCTCGAGATTCTTTACAGCCAGTGTCGGTACCTTTGTCATCATCGCCCTCCTGAGAGAGTTTGAAATGACTTCATTGATACCTTCAATTTTGAGCTTCAGAACATCTTCCCTTTCTTCTACAGTTTCAAGCTTCATACTCTTCTACCTCTCTTTCCTCCTTTCTCCCTGCAACCGTCGTGCGGTACGGGAGTGACGTCTTCAATATTTCCGACCTCCAGGTCTGATCTTGAGATCGCCCTGATAGCGGGCTGAGCTCCTTTTCCCGGCATCTTCTGCCCCTGTCCTCCTGGAGCCCTTACCTGAATATCTACCTTCTCAATACCTTTTTCCTGGGCTTCATCCACAGCCTTCTTCGCCGCCTTCATCGCCGGGAACGGAGAACCCTGTAGCCTTCCCTTGTCGGTTACCATACCTGCAGAAATCCTGGAGATGGTCTCTGCTCCCGTGGCATCGGTTATGTGAATTATTGTGTTGTTAAAGCTGGAGTAGATATTCACGATACCCTTTTTCATTCTTGTTCACCTTCTTCATCGTTCTCCTGAGTTTCGGATTCTTCTCCTTCTTCTGTTTCCTCAATCTCCTCATTCCCTTCTTCATTTTCTTCCTCGCTTTCAGTTCCGGAGGCCTCTTCGTCCGGCTCCGGCATTCTAACCCCGATCTGTTTTTCCTCCTCCTGCGTCAGAAGGTAGCCGGGAATCGTTACTCTCTCTCCATCAATGTAGACGTGTCCGTGCGTTACCATCTGTCTCGCCTGCCTAACAGTGTCCGAGTAACCTCTCCTGTTGACAACTGTCTGGAGCCTTCTTTCAAGTATGTCGGTCGTGTTCAGGGTCAGGATATCCTCGAGTTCTGCGTCTTCCCTCACAAGTCCCGTCTCGTGGGCTTTGTTGATCAGGGCTTCTTTCTGAGACTCGTCCTCTTCCGCCACCAGTTTCCTGGCCTCTCTCCTGAGCCCTCTGAGGGTGCTCTCAGCCTTGTAGACTTCTTCCTTGTTTTTCAGCCCGAATTCCTCTATCAGTTCCTCCTCTCTCTGCATCCTGTCCTCGCTCCATGCCTCATTCGGGGTTTCGAACTGCTGCTTCAGCTTCTTAACCATCAAGATCACCTTTGTTTAAAATCATTCTTCAGTTTCATCCTCTCCCGTATCCTCCGCGGCTTCCTCACGGAGTCTCGCCCTGGATACTCCTATCTTGGCGCCCGACCTGAATGAGGATTTTGTCTTTTGACCTCTAACAGGCAGGCCAATCTCGTGCCTCCATCCCTTGTAGGATTCAATCTCTTTCAGTCTCCTGATATCGAATTCTTCCTGTAGTTCAAGATCCGATTCTATCAGATGCTGGTCTTCTCCAGTATCGCGATCCTTTCTCCTGTTCCTCAGCCATTCCGGGAGATCGATCATGTCAGGGTTCTTGACTATCTCCTCGATCTCATCGATCCTGTCCTCTTCAAGGTCGCCGAGAGTTTTATCCTTGTCTACCTCCAGTTCCTTCGCAACTGCGTTGGCGTACATATCTCCAACCCCCTTCAATCCCGTGAGAGCCTTGGAGATAGGCTGGGTTCCATCCACCCCGGTTCTCGCAATCCTTATTATCTGCTCTGTCTCGGCCATTTTATACCCGTATCCAACCAGAGTTCGATTAAATTTTATAAAGGTGAGAAGATGCTTCTGGCTCTATTTTTCGTCTTCTTTCTTGATCAGGTGCCATCCGAACCTGGTCTCCACAGGATCACTGACCTCGCCCTCATCCAGTTCGAAAGCTTTTTTCTCGAACGGCTTCACCATATCTCCTCTGCCGAACCATCCGAGGTCTCCGCCGTTATCCGCTGAAGGACCTTCGGACTTCTCTTCCGCCAGGTCTGAGAAAGTCTTGTCACTTCTCTCCAGCTCGAGCTTGATCTGTTTTGCGTGTTCCTCGTTTTCAACAAGTATGTGTGATGCTCTGACTTCCGTCATAATAGCCCCCCCAGGATTCGAACCTGGGTCAGCGGCTCCAAAGGCCACTATGTATGATCGCCGTCCTCGACATTAAATAAATGTCGAGAAATTACATTTTCGACTTTGACCGCTACACCAGGGGGCTGACGCCTTACACGTCTAAAAAAGGATCGAATTCTTAAAAAAGAGTAGAGTTAGCCCCCGCAGGATTCGAACCTGCGTCGAGAGGGCCAGGGCCTCTCATGAATTGTCCCGCGGGCTTTGACCCTCCGACTTACTCGATAGAGTTGGTCGGTGGGAAAACCGTGAAACGGTTTGACCGCTACACCAGGGGGCTGAGAGATGATTAAGGTTCTCACTCCGAAATTTATAAACAGTGTTCAAAGATCCATTCTCTGCTTCACTGAGAAAAGTACCACTATCGTTGTCGTAGTGAAAAGCACGGATGGAGCGAATATCTGTAAAATCTGTTCTGATAGGAGACCTAGATCTATTCCGATAAGAAGTACAACTAGAGATTCGATGTCCAGGCTGAGAAGCGATGAAGCTACCGTAAAAGGTTCCATATCATGTCTTCTGCTCATGAAATAGCCAATACCGAACTTTGATACTGTTGAGAGAGCAAATAGGAATACAGCAGCTTCAAGGTTTGCCAGCATACCTGCAGGACCAAATATTTTGAGTGTAAGACCGAACCATGCGAAGAAGATCGGTATGAAAAGTCCCTCTCCTATAGCGCTGATCTTTTCTCTGAAAGCCCTTGATTCGGAGAATTCGCTTCTTGAAACTATGATGCCTGCAAAGAACGCACCTAGTACGCTAGATAACCCTATAGCTTCTGTCAGGTAGGCCATGAAGAGAAGTAGCGCGAAAGTTATCGCGAACTGTGCCTCAGTCTCTTCGAACATCACTATATAGTCGTCCAGACGATGTATGAATTCGTGGAGAAGAAAGAACACAGCTGTAAAACCCAGTATGCTGCCGACTTTCAGTACAAGGTCTTTCGCCCCGGCAGATGCCATAAGCGCGATAACTGTCAGAACTGCCAGTCCTGCGGTAACATTTATTACGCATGATTTAATCGTGTACGTACCGACTTCATCTCTAAGCATATTTCTGGAAAGCATCAGTTTAGATGGTACTCCTATATCCACGATAGCGTAGGAGAGAGCAATCAGCACGAAGGCCTGTATTTCGGTGTATGGAAGAACAGAGGGTCCGAAAAATACGAGGAATGCAAGTATGAACGTGAATGATCCTATAAGAACGCTCAATCCGAGATCGAGTCCTTCCTCGTGCCTGAAAATGTCGATAGCGTTTTCCTCTCTAAGTCCTGCCTGGAAAAGTATCAATGTCGCTCCGATGGAGCCGAATGCCGCAACTGATTTAGGAGTCATCACGTTCAGCAGCGCAGGACCCAGTATCAGGCCTGTTACAATGTAGCCTATTATAGATTCCAGCCCGATCCTTTCGAAGACTTCACCAACTAGAAAGGAAGATGCAAGAAGCACTGAAACGTTGAAAAGCACTTCGCCGCTTATTCCTGCCATCAGATCTCCTCCACTAGACTGTTTTCGTGTACCACGCCGACTATTTCTCCATTATCTTCCACCGGGATAGCCCTAACATCTTCCCTCTCCATAAGAAAAGCTATCTCACCTATTTCCTCTCCCGGTTCGACGGTAATTTCATGGTGATTCATCAGGTCCTCCGCCTTCTCAGCGACGTAGCTCCTGTCGAAGGAAAGGCCGAGTATTCCAATCACTTTCTCCTCATCTATCCTTTCCTGAGGTATCAGAAGTTTGAGGAGGGAGTTTTCATGTATCTCTCCCACAACCTCTCCTTCCTTCCTCACTATCACGGTGTTCTCCGATCCCTTAACTATGTCCTTTACCTCTTCAACAGGAGCATCTACATCCACGAATACAGGATCATCCATTAATTCCCCGGCGGTTTTGGTCATGAAGAATCTTTGCCTTACTCTGTTAATAAAATATAAAGTAAGCGCCGGAGCTGGAGTCGAAAATCAGGTATTTTCTCTTTCCTCGTTCATCCTTTCAATGAACTTGATTTTTTTGGGAAACTTAATCTTCTGAGAGCCATGCCTGTTGCATGGCTTGTCGCATGCCAACTCTGTGATAGGAGTTGCGCCAAAGCTGGGATTTGTACCGCAACTGGCAGGCGATCCAGTCGAAACCGTTTTGCGGTTTCTGTGTTCGCACAAACTCCTCTGGGATTTTGGAGCAGTTTGGCAGATCTTTTTGTAAACCTTCTACTTTTTGCATCGTTTGGCAAAAAGCATAGCGCCGGAGCTGGGATTTGAATCCGAAGCTCGCAGAAGTTGGAGCTTCTCTTATCAAATGCCAGCATAGGCGATGATATCGCCGGAGCTGGGATTTGAACCCAGGAGGGCGCAGATGGCCCACCACCTATCAGGATTCGAAAATCAGAGATTTTCTCAAACCGGCTTCTCAACGAGATGAGAAGCTGTTGTCTCCAAGGTGGCACCTTTAGCCAGCGAGCCTTACGAGCAGTCGGCGAAGGAAGCCTCGCTTTAGAAAACCCGTTAAGGGTTTTCGCCCGCGTTAGCCACTCAGTCACTCCGGCAAATCCTTTTGGATTTGACCGGGGCCGAGAAAACTCCATCGGAGTTTTCGACCTCCGGCAGTAAGGTTACGCTCTTACATCGCAAGAAGCCATTCTGTGAATGGCTTTCGGAAGTCTCTGTAGAGGAAGTTGATCGTAGAATCTTTAAATTAGATCGGAATTTTCTATTCGTAATCTGCTTTTTCCGGAAATATGTTTCTTATGCCGTATCTCTTTTCATCCACGTCTCCTTCGAATCTAGGGATTACATGCAAGTGGAAGTGATCTATGCTTCTTCCTGCAGCTCTTCCCTCATTTATTCCTAGGTTATATCCGTCCGGGTCGCTATCCAGAAATTCGCTTTCAAGAGCGTCTTCTATAAAATTAACAAACTTCTGTTTAGGTACGTCATCTCTTAGCTTTTGATATTTCCTCTCCAGATCCATACTTTTAATTTCCTCTATTCCCTTCTCGATTATATCTCTGAGTTCGCTCCATTCCTTAGAATCTAGTTCAAAGAATGATTCCTTGTGCTCTTTTGTTATGATATGAAATGATCCGGGATTCAGTGGAACATCCGAGAGCCTAGCATAGAAATTATCTGTTTCGGTTATCACGATTCCTCTTTCAAGCGCCTCTTTACAGAAAAAACAGTTTTCCATGAAACCTTTTGGAAATCCAAAAATTAAGTTCTTACTCCTCGAGCTCGATCTCGATGTCGACTCCTTCCGGGACGTGAACTCTCATGACCTGTCTCAGTGCTCTCTCCGAGTCTTTCAGGTCGATGAGTCTCTTGTGGATGTGCATCTCGTAGCGTTCGATGGTCTCGCTTCCCTCCCCGTCCGGAGCCTTTCTGGTCGGGATCGTCAGTGTCTCCGTCGGTAGAGGTACAGGTCCTGAGATCTCCGCGTTGTACTCTTCTCCGATCTCGATGACTTCTTCCGCCAGCTCGTCAATCTTCTCCTGGCTCGTCGACTTCAGCTTTACACGTGCCTTTTGCATACTATCAGCTACTAACTTAATTCTTATAAATGGCAAATACTTTCAAGTAACCCTTAGTAATTGTTCTTCATGGCAGGCTACGATATACTTACGATCGAAGATTATAGCTCTGAAGAGCAAATTATTCATCTTTTCGGTAATCTCGTAAGAGAGAGTATTAAATCGAGTAGTTACTTCTCAATTCTTCTAGATTCCAATGAGATGCTGGACAGGTTTCATGATGGTCAAGGGCCTATACAAACTAGACCCGGATTTCTAGAATTTTTATCAAATTTGGATATTTTAAATGGGAAGAGAGTAGCTTTATCGCACTCAGATGATACATCTGATGTCGTGTCAAATGTCTATCTTTACAAAATGAGTGAGGATGGCTTGGAAGAGATCGATAATATCTCTGATGAAGATATTCAGCCGGGGACTGCAGCTTTTGGAAAACCTTCTAAGAGATATCTTAGGGAAAAACATGATTTTGAGTTGCATACATTCTGGGATTTCAGGTAAGCTGTTAGTTTTTATAAATAATAGAAATTAGAAAGGAGAAAAGTGGATTGAGCCGTCAGGCTGAATGCGCTGTCGCTCAGTATTCCAAACTCGCTTCACAGCGAGTTTGTGTATAGCCAGAAACTCCGAAGTGGAGTTTCGACCTGAGCGTAACTCTACTTCTCGTTGACTTCGAGGCACTGTCCTGCGCCGACTGTCTGCCCCATATCCCTGACAGCAAACCTCGCAAGCTGGGGAATGTCGTCGTTCTCCTCAATGACAAGAGGCTGCTGGGGTGTGATCTCCACGATTGCTGCCTGTCCCTGCTTGATGTAGTCTGGATCTTCTTCCAGTGTCTCTCCTGTCTTCGGATCCATCGTCTTCTTCAGGTCTGTGAATGTGCATGAGACCTGTGCAGTGTTTACGTGGAATACCGGGGTGTATCCTTCGGAAACCACGTTGGGGTGGTTGAGGACGATTACCTGTGCCTCGAACGAATCGACAACTGTCGGAGGATTGTCGGCAGGTCCTGCGACATCTCCCTTCTTGACGTCGTCTTCTCCTACTCCTCTGGTGTTCCATCCGATGTTGTCTCCCGGATTGGCTTCGTCAACTTCCTCGTGATGCATCTCGATGGTCTTCACTTCTCCACCTATGTTCTGGTTGAGTCTCTCGGAAGCTGGCTGGAAGACGATGTCGTCTCCTCCGGATATATCTCCTGTCTCAACTCTTCCAACTGTCACAGCTCCGATCCCTGAGATCGAGTATACGTCCTGTACCGGGATTCTGGTTGGAAGGTCTTCCGGCTTCTCCGGCTCTTCAAGGTCGTCTAGGGCGTCGAGCAGTGTAGGTCCATCGTACCATCCCATTTCGTCTGACTCTTCAACTACGTTGTCTCCCTCGAATGCGGAGATCGGGACGAAGTCGATCTCGCTTGGATCGTAACCGACTCCCTGTAGCAGGTCGGATACTTCGTCTTTAAGCTCTTCAAACCTGCTCTCGTCGTAGTCTTCCACGTCCATCTTGTTGACTGAAACGATCAGCTGGTCGATTCCGAGTGTCTTCGCCAGGTACGCATGTTCCTTGGTCTGTGGCTGGATTCCGTCGTCAGCCGCGACCGTCAGAACTCCTGCGTCTGCCTGCGAGGCTCCTGTGATCATGTTTTTAATGAAGTCCCGGTGGCCGGGAGCGTCGATAATCGTGAAGAAGTAATTATCAGAGTCAAAATCCTTGTGGGCGAGGTCGATTGTTACACCTCTCTCCCTCTCCTCTTCGATAGTGTCCATTGCGAAAGCGAATCCGAACGTTTCCTTCCCTTTCTCTTCTGCCGCATCTTCAAGCTTTCGCATCTCTTCTTCCGGTAGGTTTTCAGTGTCCCAGAGAAGCCTGCCGATAGTGGTGGACTTCCCGTGGTCAACGTGTCCTATGAACACCAGGTTAACGTGTGGTTTATCTGCCATCCGAAAATCACCCGTGATTTTCTGGTTGCCCAGAAATTCTTTGAATTTCGTTCATTTTAGATTTCACCTTTTGCGTATATTCTGGAATTGACCGGTTAAACTTTAAAAAGGAATTGAAACAGCCAGATTACTTCATATCCTCAATCTCTTCATCCAGCCTTGCTGCAAACTTTTCCCAGCTGTATTCTTGCGAGTGTTCCCTCCCTTTCTCTCCAATCTCTCTGACCTGTTCCGGATTTTTCGCCAGGCGCTCCATTTTCTCAGCTATTTCAGAAGCATTCGCCTCCACAAGAAAACCTGTCTCGTTATCCTCTACTGTCTCGCTTGTACTCCCCTCATCAACCGCTACAACCGGTTTCCCGAAACTTCCTGCTTCAAGCGGAATTATGCCCCAGTCCTCCTTCTCTGCGCAGAACAGTACAGAGTAGGAGTCTGAATACAGTTCCTCCCATTTATCTCCCGGCACATCTACCTCAATCCTGACGTTTTCTCCAGCCATAACTCTCAGCTCTTCAACGTAATTCTCGTCGGCCGAGGCTCCTGCCAGTACTAGCTCGAAATCCTCTAGCTCCGCCTGTTTAAACGCCTCTATTGCCATTTCCTGCCTCTTGTAGGGCTCGAACCTGCTCGGGTAGAAAAAGTATTTCTCATAATTAGAGGATGATTTTCCTTCAACTTCAACTCCCGGGTTAATTACTTCGACTTCCTCCTTTCTTCTTAGACCTTTAGAATCCATCCTATTTTTGGTCAGTTCGCTGTTCGCGATCACCTTCTCAAAGTTGCTCCAGCCCAGCCTCTCCAGAATATTGTATCCAAGAATGAACATCGGGAAGAAAGGCCGAAGAGGTAGTGCAAACTCCTGCCTGTATCTCTGCCTGAATTTGGGTAAGGCGGCTCTGAGAGGAGTATGTACATAAGCTATAATTGGTAATTCATCGTTCCTAACAGTGATCGGAGATCCGAAACCTGCTTCAGATACAACCAGAACGTCATAATCTTCTAGGCCCACTTTCCTGAAGAGCGGTCTAATGCCGAAGTTTATTGCCTGTTCAAGGAAAGAACCCGGTGAACCATAATTTCCTATCTCTCTCACTTCAGCTTCTTCAAATTCGTCGAAAGTACCCTCCCTGTCGTAATTCATGGTAAGAATTTCTATCTTGTGTTCTGAATTCTTCGCGTACTCCAGGACAACTTTCTCCATACCTCCTCTCTCCTTCAGGTAGGGCTGGTAGATGGCTATCTTCATGGCGATTATTCTGATTAAAACTCTTTTTAGTTGGTTTCATCTCCCGGAGGAAGAAATAAAAATTTAACAATAACTATTATTGGTTATGGCTGTAAGCACGGATCTGCCGGATGAACTTGAACGCTTTGTAGAGGAAGAAGTTGAGAGAGGCAGGTACAATTCGAAGTCAGAGCTTATTAGAGATGCATTGAGAATGAAGATGGAGAATAGAAAGCTTGATACAGATGTAATTAAGGGTAGCACAGTTGAAAGACTGGAAAAGGCACTGAGAGATGTTGAGAGAGGCAATACTCTAACGCCTGAAGAAGTTGAGCGAAGGCTTTCGGGATGAAATATGAGTATACAGAGAAGGCGTTTGAATCTCTATCCAATTTTTCAATAGAAACAAGGGAAAAGATTAGAGATAAGATAGAGGAAGCATCCGCTGAAGAGTTCTTTAACCATGAATCTTACAGCTATGTTTATGATCATCACGGCAATCCTTGGGACAAACTGGATTTTAAAGAAGGCGAGCTTAACTATAGAGTTTTCTTCGCTAAAATTGAGTCAAAAGTTTACATTCTGGACATATTCCACAGAGAAGAACTCGACTACGAGGAAGAAGAGTTATACAACCTTCTGGATAGGATAGCGGAAGGGAAGCAGGGATAGAGAAAGTTCTACTCCTCCACGCTTGGCATCTCTTGCTTCATTCCCTTCCGCTCTCTAATATCCATGATCTTCTCCTCCTGGAGGTTTCTAGGCAGCGGCTCGAAGATCAGGTCGATCAGCGAGAAGAACCCCTTTCCATTCGTGGCTCCCTTTAGATCTGCTTCAAACCCGAAAAGCTCTTCTACGGGTAATTTGCATTTGATCACAGATGAGTCGCCCTCTTCCTCCATGTTTATTACGTCTCCTCTTCTGTTGGAGACTTCGGTCATCGCATCTCCCATTGTATCGCTAGGTGTGTCGATCCTGAGCACCTGTTTAGGCTCGATCAGTCTTGGAGTCGCCTCTAGGAATCCTCTCTTCATCGCATCTTTGGTAGCGGGTATCATCTGTGCGGGACCTCTATGAATTGCGTCCTCGTGGAGCTGTGCGTCGTGAAGCTTTACCTTTAGACCAATCACAGGTTCTCCCGCGAGAGGTCCTTCCTCGCAGAACTCGTGGAACGCATCCACAAGATACTCTTTGATCTCTCTTAGGTTCTTGATACCTCTTGAGGCGTTGATAAACAGGTTCTCCTCAAACACATCCATCACGTTCTCCGCGTCTTCCTTATCGAGCCCTGCCTCGATCATCGCATCCGTAATCTCCCTGTCTTCATCCGCCTCCATTTTAACTTCCTGCAAATCCTCCTTCAAAAACTTCCTTACAGATTCATCCAGAGGCTCGACCGAGATTTCCAGCTTGTTGTGGCGATTGGGCGACTTGCCCATCATCTCTGGTGAGGAGTCATCGATGCCTTCCCTGAATACCACGATGGGTTCAGAAACCTCAATATCGATTCCCTTCTCTTCCAGGTGTCTTTCAACTTTGGCTTCTATGTGGAGTTCTCCGAGTCCCGAGACCAGTGTCTCGCCGGTCTCCTCGTCAATATCGACTTCGATAGTATTGTCTTCCTTTGAGCGCTTCCTCAGCGCCTCGATAAGCTTGGGGAGATCGGAGGTTCTCTTCGGCTCGATCGACTTGGTAACAACAGGCTCGAAGACGTGCTCGATCTGCTCGAACGGCTGGATCTCCTCCTCTCCATCCAGAATGAAAGTCTCTCCCGTTGAGAAGTCAGGACCGGTGATCGCGGCGATATTTCCGCATGGAACGGAGTCAACTGTGAGCTTTCTGGGTCCTGAGTAAATTCCAACCTGCTGGGCGCGCTCTGTCTTCTGCGATCCTATACCGTAGAGCTCGTCTCCCTCGTTCACTGTTCCTGAAAAGAGTCTCGCGGTGGCTATAGTTCCCGCGTGCTCATCGTCTTCAACATTCGTTACGACACCTACCAGTCTTCCATCCTGGTCGTGCTGCATCATGTCCTTTCCTACTTCCGAGTCAACGTCGCCGGGCCATACAGCTGGAATCCTCCACTCCGCGGAGGTATGGGGATCTATAAGGTGCTTTACAACCATGTCCAGCACCACTTCCTCGATCGGTGCATCCTCCGCGAGTCCTTCGTGATCGTCTTCGTTTACTCTTTCGATTATTTCCCCGAACGAGATGCCGGTCTCCTTCATAAATGGAACCGAGATCGCCCAGTTCATCAGCGCTGATCCAAACGCTACAGTTCCATCATCCACCTTCATCTTCCAGTTCTCCGCGGTCTCGTCGTCCGCATACTTTCTAAGAGCGGTGTTGACCTCTCTGATTATCTTCTTGAACCGCTCCTGCATCTCCTCCGGAGTCAGCTGCATCTCTTCTATCAGGCGGTCTACCTTGTTGATGAACAGTACAGGCTTGACGCCTTCCTGCAGCGCCTGCTTCATGACTGTCTCGGTCTGGGGCATGACACCATCAACCGCGTCAACCAGGACAACAACGCCGTCGACAGCCCTCATCGCTCTTGTAACGTCTCCCCCGAAGTCGACGTGGCCTGGAGTGTCGATAAGGTTGATCAGGTAATCGTCGCCGTCAAACTCGTGGACCATCGAGATGTTGGCGGAGTAGATCGTGATCCCTCTCTCAGCCTCCTGGTCGTCGAAGTCCATGAATCTTTGATCTCCTGCCAGCTTGTCCGAAATCATGCCTGCTCTGGCCAGTAAATTATCTGTGAGAGTAGTGTTATGTACAACTATTCCCTCCGATATGAAGTTGTGGTGATCCTCTACCGTGAAGTCGTAGACAGTCTCTGTATTCTCCATCTTCTCTATATTTTTGACCTTTGAGAAGGTTGTATCTGCGACTGCGAGTCTTTCCAGCCTTCTGAGTTTCTGCCCTTCAAATCCTTCTTCCTCGAATCTCTCCGTTATTTTTCTGAGTGATTTCTTGGTAAGACCTACATGATTGTTCTCATAATTAGTGTAAGAGGTGATCATATCGCTCTGCGTTAGTTCGGCTTTCTTCCTTACTTCTCTGACCTCTTCTCCATCAATAGGAACTCTATCAGCCTTTGAGCTTTCCGCTTCTTTAACCAGTTCCTCCAGCTTCTGCTGTTTAACCGGGTGCTCGAAACCGATCTCAAGGTAGTTCTCAAGAGATAGACTTCCCGAGATGTATAGGGTTTTATTCTCCCTGTTAAGCTTTGAAGCGATATCGAACCTCTGGAGCAATAACTGCAGGTCTTCCAGCATTTTAAGGCTCTTTGAACCTACGGATACCGCTGATCTGGAATCTTCTACAGTCCCGTCCGCGTCCATGTAGCCCCTGATGAACTCGCTAATGTATCTTTCAGGCGACCGGAATACAAGATCTGAAATTTTGATGCTCGCTGATTTATCTTCTTCAGGATAGTCAAATAGATCTTCAAGAATTCTCCTGAGAGTCTTTCCTCCTATCTCAATTCTTGTAGCTCTTTCTTCAAACTCTCTTGCAATAGGTTCAAGCCCAAGATCTGCTGCCTTCCGCCCTACAATCTTTTGGATCTCTTCGTTGTCATTAGTAATGTTCCCTTCAAGGTCTCCGTCTCCGAAGAACATGCCTGCAAGGTAGAAAAGTCCGGAGAGATCGTCTGGAAGTTCTACCTCGATCGAAGACTGAACTCCCTTGCTATCTGTTCCTCTCCTATTAACTGTTTCAATACTATCGTAGAGTTCTGCTTTACTGGAGAACTTTTCCGCAAGTTGTAGAACTGTCTTCAGCCTGTACTCTCCCCTCCAGCTGCAATGCCTGAAAGATTCGAACTCGAGAACAGGTCTAATCTGTTCATATGTTTTTTCCATCCCTAATTCCTTCATATCAGACTGTAGCTTTTCCGCAAACTCTTCTTCAAGCCTGATATAGTAATTGGCGTCCTCTGAAAGTCTTTCAAGTATTTCCACTTTCAGTTCAGACTCGCTTAGCGAATCGGCCTCCAGAAGCCTTGAACCCACTACTGTGTGGTTTTCAGATAGGTTTCTCGCCTCCACGAAGTCAAAGCTTCCATTCTGCCTTAGAGTTAGAAATTCGTGTTCCGGAGTTGTCTCAACTTTTTTTCCATCTTCAAGTTCTACTCTATAGATCGAGTCTTTATTCTCCATCTTCCACAGATCAGTTACTTCGCCGTCTACAACTTCTCCCGTTCTCTTATCGAGAGATTTGACCCTAACATCTCCAGAATCTACCTTTATCTGTGTCTCTTCTCCTTTCGATACAATTTCACCTTTATCGCTGAATTCTTCAAAAAGTTCTTCCGCTTTTACCTGTTTTCCGCCGGAAAGCGCGATCCGCTGGTCCGGAGATACGCATTTGCCGTGGTCTATATGAGCGGCGATAGCAATATTTCGGATGTGTTCGGGATCGTTGATTACCTCTTTAATGGCGTCAAGCTCGTCTGACATTCGAAAATCACCGTAGGTTATTTTCTGGATGCCCAGAAATTCTTTGAATTTCGTTCATTTTCAGTTATACCTCGAATTATGTAGTAAGAAGCAGTTGCAAGATTTAAAAGGGCATTGCGGCTTCTTCGTACTCTGATAGGAAAGGCCAAGGATTTGAACGCAGAAGGTCTCCAAGCCTGATAGCGTAGATTCCATTTTTATTAATTCTATCAGGTTCATATACTCCATGGATTTCCTCTTCTGCTTCCTCAATACGATCTGCTTCAGGTAGAACACTCTCTACTCCTTCTTCATATAGAAGTTCTTGTGCAGAATTATAATTGGCAACACCTGTTAACTCAAAGCAGGCAGTTCCTCTTTCCTCGTTCTTCAGCTTCAGAATATCTCCTTCCGCAAAATTCCTGTAATCATTATCTCTTGAGTCCGGCGATCTCACTTCAACTGTCTTATCTCCTTCTAGAATGTCTTCGAAATATTTCTTTCTTACCCATTTTTTCAGGATAGCCATAAAATCTCACATTCGCGAAAATCTTGCTGATTCTCTAAAAGGCAATCTGCCTACCTCGCACCTTCTGCTTCCTTCTCTCTCCTCTCTTTCTCTCTCACTGCTCTCGCATCGTCGTTCCCGTTGGCGGCGATGATCAGTTCGTTGGCGAGCGTCTCCGCAGCTGTATCCGGGTCGTTTCTCCTTTTCTCGTAGGAGCCCTGGATCAGTAGTCTGAGTGCGAGATCGACTCTCCTCTGCGGGGAAACGATAACTGCTTTTCTTGCCCTGACTCCTCCTCTCTGGTATGTGACTACCTCTTCAGCTGGTGAAGAGTTTTCAATCGCATCAACAAGAACCTGCACGGGATTCTCTCCAGTTTCTTCTTCGATTATCTCGAAGGTTTCCTCGATCATCTTCCAGAGCTTCTGGCTCTTTCCCGTGTTGTGTCCCGAGTCGATGTAATGCTTCGATCCGCGGTGCCCGGCTACGTAAAGCCGGTTCAAAAGCCTCTCAACGATTGGGACATCAGCTTTGTAGAACTGCTTTTCGCTGTGCCTTCCCCTTGATCTGGGAGCCAGAATATTCTCCAGGTTGATGTATCTCACGAGTCCATCGTCATCTATATCCGCTTCTCCCGCGTCCCATCTTCCCATCGTGAGGAGTTCGTCCTCGACTTCAATCTTGGTTGCACTCGTCATTTTATTATTCACCTTACCTCGTCGGTTTCTGCTGGTTGCCTCTGACCAGTTCGATCAGCGATACTCCGTTGACCTTCACAACCTGGTACCTTACTGTCGGGATGTCTCCCTTCGGTCCGGCGTCTGCCCCTCCGATTCCCTCGATCAGTACCTCGTCGTGCTCGTCTATGTGATCGATGGCTCCGTCTCCGGGAACGAAGGCTGTCAGCTGTTTCCCGTTTTTGATTAGCTGGACTCGAACGCATTTTCTCAGCGCGGAGTTCGGCTGCTTTGCCTCGATAATCCTTTTCTCCAGGACAATGCCTCTTCCCTGAGGTGATCCTTCCAGGGGATCGGCCTTCTCCTTCAGGTTCTTCATCCTCCGCTTGTAATCGATGTCGCTCCAGCGGTACTGCTGGCGCTTCTTCCTCATTTTTCGAGCGTTGTAGAGCCCCATCGTAACCTGAAAAACGGAGTGAAGTTTTTTATATGAGATGATCAGTTTTTCTCGAAAAGATGCAGACCATACAGAAGCTCCAGCAAACCTATGTAGAGGAACATGCGGTCGTAAAGTGAGGCAGCCACCAGAATGGTTGAACTGATGATCAGAATGATTGGCAGAAACTTTTGTCTCTTCTTCTGTCTGATCTCTATCTTCTGCTTCCTTTCTACCTCGTCGATCTTCTTGTTCAATTTCTCCGGCATCTTCGTGATCAGCTCCCTGTTCTGTATCATGTTGAACAGGAAATCCTTCGCCATATCGTCCGGGCTGTTCTGCTTGAGCAGAAGTTTTTCAACCTGATCCTGGAACTCGTCTCCAACCTCGAATTCCGGGTATATTTTGAGGCCTATGCCTTCTATTGTCAGTATCCCCTTCCCTATCAGCGTGATCTTTGTTGGAAGGTATATTCTGTGAGTAGCGGCCTGCTGGGAGAGCCTTATCAGAACCCTGCTAACGCTCTGCTCTTCTATCGAAGTGTCCCGGAGTTTGAGTGTTTCTCTCTCGAGCTCTTTCTTGAAGCTCTCTATATCAGCGTCTTCTTTTACTTCTGCTATACGCCTGATCGTTTCGAGGAGGCCTTCCACATCCTGGTTTCCAATCTGGAGCATCATCATCCCTAGTTCCCTCTGAGTTTCCTCTGAGATCCTTGTCATCATCCCGAAATCCAGGAAAACAAGATTACCGTCTTTATCCACCATGAAGTTGGATGGATGAGGGTCCGCGTGGAGAAGTCCATCCCTGAGAATCTGTTTCAGGACCGCTCTTATACCGGAGCGCGCTATCTCTTTCTCATCAACGCCTGCCTCACGGATTTTTTCAACGTTGTCACACTTGAATGCATCGATGTACTCCATCACCAGCAGCCTTTCGGAACTGAGTTCAGGGTATATTTTCGGCACCCTGACATTTTCCTCGTCTTCCATGTTTTCCCTGAAAACCCTTGCGTTCCTGGCCTCTTTCTCGAAATCAAGCTCGTTTCTGGTCCACCTGGCGAATTCCTCCGCCTCCTTGTAGATGAAGTTTTTTCCAATCCCCACGTGCCCGTCAACCTTGCTCGCAATATAGAGAAGTATGTCAAGGTCTTTCTCGACCTGTTCCACCACTCCAGGCCTCCTGATCTTGAAGATGACTTCATCGCCATTCTTCAATTTTCCCCTGTGGACCTGGGCTATTGAGGCTGCCGCTATGGCTTCCTCCTCAAATTCCTCGATCTCATCAAGACCTATTTCTTCATCCACTACATTCCTGGCTTTTTCAATCGGGAATTCAGGTGCCGAGTCCTCAAGCTTTTCCAGCTCCTCGCAGTACTTTTCTGATACTATGTCGGGCCTCTCCGCGAGTATTTGGCCGAACTTTATGTAGGTGGTTCCGAGCTTTTCGACCGTCTCCCTGACCCTCTCCGGCCTGGTCTCCCTCTTCCTGTTCACCACTCTCTTCGTGAGCGGGACGTGTTCAGAGAGATTGATGCGGTCAAGCAGGTACTTGAATCCTTCTTCAGTTATAATTGTGAGAACTTTCCTGAACCGGTTAAAGTCTTCCAGATCCTTTTTCGGATTCTTCATACAACTGAATTTGGCAGGGTTAAAAATAAGGTTACTCAGATGTAGAGCAGAACGAGGTAGATAAAAGTTGCCGGAATAATAATGTAAATCACAAATTTGAGGTATCCTTCGCCAAAACCTGTGTCAATTCTCACGTATTCTTGGTCGGTATCAAACTCCGCTTGATCCATTTCATCCCCGAAATCCTCTTCAGGGTCTCCCTCCGGCATTAAGCCATTGTACTTGCACTCATTACACATCCACTTGTTCGGGTTACCGCCTGAAAAGTATATCTCGGCCCTGTTAGAGGTATCAGGTTCCACGTTCAGCGAACCGCAGTTTGGACAGAAATGGATTTCGTCAGCCATAGAGTTCATTCGAACTCAAGCTTCAAAGCTTTAATCCACCACTACTTCGTCGACTCCGTGTGTTCTCTGTAAAACCTTTCTGATTGAGTCGATCTTGTTTCCGTTCTTTCCGACAACCCTTCCCTTGTTGTCCGGGGCGACAGAAATTTCGACCTTCTTCTCTTCTTCCCCATTCTCGATATCCACTCCTCTCAGGTCTGTGGGCACAAGGTTGTTCAGGAACTTGCCGAGGTTGTCGCTGTACTCGTAGATCTTCACATCCTTGTCCAGCTTGTCCTGTATCTTGTTGACAACCTTTCCTCCCTTTCCAATCGCCATGCCTGCCTTTCCCTCGGGAACAACGAAGTAGGCCTCACTGTCCTTCAGAATAACGTCGATAGCTTCTACACCGCTCACCGATTCAAACATGTTCATCGCGCGGATGTTTTCCGTGTCGTAGGTTACTGTTGACATGTATTATCCTCTGAGAACAATATTCTGTTTACAGCTTCTGTACCATCAAATTTAGACCCATATTTTATAAACCTCTGTTCTCTAGTCATCGCCGAATCCCGGTTTGAGCTCTACAACTCCTGTTCCTGTGGGTACTGCCTGGCCAACCATCAGGTTCTCGACGATACCTTCAAGCTCGTCGCTCTCTCCCCAGAGTGAGGCGTTCGTGAGATGTTTCTTGGTCTCCTCGTATGCTGATCTTGCCAGTACCGATTCCTTGTTTCCGACTATACCGTACCTTGTGGTTCCGTTGAGTTCTCCTTCCTTTGTCATCATATCTGCGAGTAACATGATGTGCCTGTCGTCGACTCCGATTCCCTGCGCGTCCAGCGTGTCGTTGATCTCCTCCACGATCCTCTGCCTCAGTGCTTCCACCCCAACCACTTTCTTAACTTCGTAGAGATCATTTGAGATGGTGCGTGTCTCGTCAACCTCTTCAATTTTCAGTGTTTTTCTCAGAGAGGTGCCCGCGGTCTGGAGCCTCCACTCACCGTTCTGCTGGTTGACAACAACCTGTTCTATTCCCTTTATGCCCTTGATCCTTGCCTCTTCCGCATCATTCTTCAGGTCCTTCAGATCTCTTAGATCGTAGTCGTCTTCAGAAGAAGTCAGTGTAAGGGTATTCCCGTCGATCTCCACCTTAACTTTCTTCACGGAGTCCTTGATCCTTGACTTTATGTCCTCCGCGTCAACATCATAGTCTTCCATCAGGTCTTCATTAAGTTCGTATTCGACCTCAAGTTGCATTATATCGAGAGTATCCTTCCGGATCAGGTCCCCGAAAGTTACCTCCCGGAGCTTTCTAGCCACCTGCTTCGCGTCTTCCTCATTATCGTAGTCTTCATGCAGGTATACATCCATTGAAGGCGTATCAGGGTTTCTCCTCGCGTCAACTATTTCCTCCAGCCTCGGAAGCCCCGCGGTAAGACTCACCTGGGCGGCTCCTGCTGCGTGGTATGTTTCCATCGTCAGCTGTGTCGCCGGTTCTCCCAAAGACTGAGCGGCGACCAGACCGATCGATTCTCCGGGCTCGTACTGCATCTTCTGGTAGCGCTCTTTAAGAGTTTCCTTCTGTTCCTCAGTAAGATCTAGGTTATCGTACTTTTCAGGAAGCCGTTCAGCCCTTTCACGCCATTCAAGTATGTCATTCATGCCTGATCACCTAGCTGGTCTCTATTTCCGTGGATATTATTCCTCTGTCGGATTTTTGTGGGTCAACTCCGTCTTCTCCAGCTCTGAACTGGATTATATCGTCCTGCGCGTTCCTCACCGTCTGGTCTTCTCTCACAGTAAGGTCCTGGAGGGAGTTGGACAGTCGACGGTACATGTATCCGGATGTCTTGGTTCTCAACGACTTGTCCATCAGAGCCTTTCTCTGCGACATCTGGTGGAAGAACATTTCCTGTGCGTCAAGTCCTTCCAGGATCGATGAGGATACGAATCCTTTAGCCTTCGGAGACAGTTCTCCGGGCTTGAAGTGGGATGTGGTCCTGTCCTTGTATCCCCTGTTTATCCTCTGGTCTCGGACCGAGTTCTGCCCCATCAGTCCTGCCATGGTTGTAACGTTCTCCATGGAGCCTCTCGCACCGGAGTCGGCCATGATGTATGCTGAGCTATCATCTTCAACGTTTTCTCTTATTATTTCTCCAATATCGGTAAACACGTTGTTCAGGGTCTGTGTGATCCTTATCTCGCGTGTCTCGTCCAGTGTCTTGCCTGTAATCGGTTCCATCTCTCCCGACCTGTACCCTTCGATGACTTCTTCAGCGTCGTTAATAGTTTGTTCTATTAGTTCGTGGATTTCATCCGTGGCTTCCTCAGGTACTTCAAGGTCGTCCAGACTGATGGAGAAACCTCTCCTTGTCAGGTAGACGGCGCCGATTCTGGAAACCCTGTTCAGGAACTCCGCTACCTTTTCGCTCCCGTATTCAATATTTAGCTGCTGGATGATCTCGCCCCCGTAGTCCCCGAGTGCGTCCTCGTCCAGCACTCCTTCAGCCAGTTCTCCGTCTTCAATAACTACCTCGTTTTCCTCTCCCTCGTTTATGGTAAGAGAGATGTCGTCCGGTATGAACATCGAAACCATTTCCTTGCCGGTTATGGTATCCTTGTCAGGTAGACTTTTCTCGTGCTCTCCCGCCTCTGCGAGAAGGTTGAAAGCTTTCTCCCTGGAGAGTTCCATGTCCTCCTGCGTAAGAAGGTATAGTCCGGACACGTAGTCCTGTAGCATGCCGAGGATCGGTCCTCCCATCTTTGGAGACTTGGCGTGCTCCTGCACCTTGAGCAGTTCCTCTGCCTCCGCCCTTGCTTCCTCTGTCTGTGGGATATGCAGGTTCATCTCGTCACCGTCGAAGTCGGCGTTGTAGGGAGCGCAGACGTTCGGGTTGATGCGGAATGTTCGGTATGGAAGAACTCTCACGTGGTGTGCCATGATCGACATCCTGTGTAGTGAGGGTTGCCTGTTGAACAGTGAGATGTCGCCGTCCTGGAGATGTCTCTCGATTTCCCATCCCTCTCCAGGCTCCACGGCTTCGATCATATCTTCCTTGTTCTCTTCAGTGATTCTTCTCCTTCTTCCGTCAGGCTGGAAAACGTAGTTCGCCCCGGGGTGTTCCTCTCTTCCATTCTCAATCCATTTCTTCACCCGATCCATATTCTCTTCATCTATCTTCACCTTGATAGTAAGCTTTCTGGCCACCTGCTTCGGT
Source organism: Candidatus Nanohaloarchaea archaeon (assembly GCA_042218075.1). Taxonomy (GTDB): domain Archaea; phylum Nanohalarchaeota; class Nanosalinia; order Nanosalinales; family Nanosalinaceae; genus SW-4-43-9. The sequence continues at coordinate 72,397 of JBDGRK010000018.1, read as the reverse complement.
ACTCCTACCTCGTTGATGCCGATGTTTGGATCGGGGGATATGACTGTTCTAGAGGAAAAGTTGACCCTCTTGCCGATCAGGTTCTGCCTGAAACGCCCCTCTTTACCCTGAACTCTCTCAATCAGCGACTTGAGCGATCTTCCGGATCTGTGTCTTGCAGGCGGAACATTACTCATGTCGTTGTAGAACAGCGTTGAAACGTGGTACTGCAGCAGTTCGTGAAGATCGTCGATAATAAAGTCGGGAGCCTCGATTTCTATATTGTTTTGAAGCCTCTTGTTTATCCTGATAACATCTACAAGCTTGTGAGTGATATCGTCCTCGGACCTCTCCCCTGTCTCCAGCGTGATGCTCGGTCTCATTGTCACAGGGGGCACCGGAACGTGAGTTATGATAAGATCTTCAGGCCTCCCGCCTTCGACTCCCAGAGTTGCAGCGGTCTCGTCGCTTACCTCTTCAAATCTTTCCTGTATGTCCTGTGGCTTTAGCTCTTCGCCATCCTCGTAGTATGAATACGGTTTGTCAAGTCTCACGTCCATAACTTCTTCCCCGCATTCCGGGCACTCGTTCATCATGTTGGACTTCCTGAGCGATTTATCCTCATTCTTTATGCACAGCGTATGGCATTCGTGGCAGGTGAACCTCAGAAGGTTTCTCACCTTCTTGTTGTGTAGTACATGTACAACCGGGCGGCTTAAAGTAATCTTTCCGAAGTGGCCCTTGCACTCCCGAATCTTTCCGCCGCAGGTCTGGCATGTCATACCCGGATCGATCACTCCCAGCGCTGGATCCATGACACCGTCTTCAACGGGAAATCCGTCCGCATCGTAGACTTCTGCTTTATCAATCTCCTTTACCGCAATATTCTGGATTTTCTCCGCGTCAACAATTCCGAATTCTATCTTTTCTATCTCTTTCATGATTATCAGCTTTCGAGTTCTATCTCGGAGTCGATCATAAGTGATTTTAGCTCGTTCAGGAGCAGCAGGAATGCATGAGGTACTTCTGTCTCTTCGAGGTCGCCTGATTCGCAGTTTGGACAGTATTCAGCGTTTTCCTCGCGGTCAAGCATACCTACTTCTCCACACTTCTCACATACCTTGATCTCGGTGGCGTCAGCCCCGAATCTCTCCTTGAGTAGCAGGGAAGCTCCGTGTCCTACGAAGACATCTTTTTCCATCTCTCCCAGCCTTAGACCTCCCTCCTGGGATCTTCCCTCGGTAGGCTGTTTTGTCAGGAGGGTGACCGGTCCTCTGGCTCTTGCGTGAATCTTGTCGCCGACCTGATGATCCAGTTTCAGGTAGTATCCTGGCCCAATCAGTATCTCCGCCTCCATTTCCTCTCCCGTTACTCCGTCGTACATCACTTCCTTTCCTGAGGACCTGAATCCAAGTTCTTCCAGCTCCTCCTTGAGTTCGTCCTTGTCTTCGGAGTGGAAGGCGGTACCGTCTACAGGCTCTCCTCTCATCGCACCTACCTTTCCGCCGATCAGTTCGATTATCTGTGACACTGTCATGCGGCTGGGGATGGCGTGGGTTGAAAGGATCATGTCCGGTGTGATTCCCTGCCTGGTGAAAGGCATGTCTTCCTCGGATGCAATCATCCCTATGACTCCCTTCTGGCCATGTCTGGTCGCGAACTTGTCGCCGAGCTCCGGAATTCTGTACTCGCGAAGTTTCATCTTGATGAGTTTGTCTCCTTCTCCTGTCTCGGAGACCATCACAGTATCGATCTTGCCCTGCTCTCCGTGTCTGACCGTGAGACTGGTCTCCCTCCTGTCTGCAAGCCCCATCTTGACGTCTTCTCCTCCGGATCCCAAGAACTTCGGAGGCGAGGTCTTCCCGACCAGTACGTCATCTGAATCGACCTCTGTCTCGGGGTTGACTATTCCATCCTCATCCAGGTGAGCGTATGCTTCCTCGCTCCTGTATCCTCTTACATCCTTGTCCGGTACTCCAATTTCATCCTGCTGTCCGCCCCAGAACCTCTGTGCCTCTGTCTTGTAGGTTCTCATGTAGGCTGATCTCGCGAGCCCTCTCTCAATACTCGCCTTGTTCATTATAACAGCGTCCTCAATATTGTAGCCGTCGAAAGAACCAAGTGCGATTATCATGTTCTGGCCTATCGGGTGGTCGTGTAGAAGCGTATCGTACGTCTGCGTCTCGACTACAGGCTGCTGCGCGTATGTCAGTACGTTAGCGTTGGTGTCGAACCTCTGCGGATATTCGCGCGAATACATTCCAATTCCCTGTCCCGACATTTTTGCTCCGAAGTTGACCCTGTCTCCCCTGTTGTGTTCGGGAAAGACCACGAGTGAGGCGGATAGGCCGTGGGTGATCGCCGGGTCGATCTCCATGTGAGTGTGCTCCTCGGTCACTTCTTCCTCATCCATAGCCACATACGCGTTCTCCTCTTCCTCCGCGTCAATATACTCTATAACTCCCTTCTCTTCCAGGTCTTCTAGTGTAATTTTCCCCTCGGAGAGCTTTTCTCTCTGGTCGTCCGTCAGCTGCGGCTCTCCATCTTCAACTATAATTACAGGTCTCTGGACCCTTCCCGCATCGGAGTTTATCCTCAGCTCGTCCTTGTCTTCAGCATAGTATACTGAGACTTCTTTATCCAGTTCACCGCTCCTTCTTCTTTCCATAACAGAATCTTTTATCTCTTCAGGCTCTTCTATCTCGTCCACCAGTTCTCCATCAAGAAATACCTTCGTCATGAAACTCACCTCGAGAGTTTCAGCATCCTGAGCTGCATTCGAGCTTCGCTCTCAATAGCTCTCGCTTTTTTCTTTAGAGATTTTTCTCCCCGGTCTTCCTTCAAGTTAATGTTGCCTTTCATCATCTTGCGTCAATCCCCTCTTCTTCCAGCTTGGCCTTTAGTGAGTTTCTCTGCATATCATTCATCCCTGTTGATACGTTGGCTGCCATAGCCAGGTGAGTTCTGAGTCCGATGTTCATTCCTTCAGGAGTTTTGATAGGTCCTATCCTGCCCCACTGGGTCGGGTGCAGATCACGTGCCTCGAAGTGCTGTCTCTCCGAGCTGAGCGGAGAGTTAACCTGTCTCAGGTGGGCCAGGGTCTTTATCCTGTTTCCTCTGTTCATTCTCTGGCAGATTCCAGTCCTTCCGCCCACCCAGTTGCCTGTTGCCATAGCCCCCATTATCTGTTTTGTCAGGGTGTCAGCGACGATCGTTGACTGAAGTGAGGGAAGCCTTCCTCTCTTCGCGCTCTTCCTGAAGTTGTATTTCATTCTCGCAAGAAGACCCCATTTTCCTAGGAAAACGCTCCTGAACTGCATCTCAAGCAGCTCTCCCGCAAGGTTGATCCTCTTGTTGGCGTAGTGGTCCATGTCGTCCTCCTTGATATCTCCCTTCCCGAGCGCTATTGTATTTCTGATGAGGTTGGCCAGGAACTCTGCCTTGTCATCCCTGGCGTCTGGTTCCTGCCCTAAATGCGGTAGTAAATATTCGTCGAGTATCGAGTCAACTCTTTCCTGGATATCGTTTGTTATCCCTGCCTGGTTCGCAACGTACTCGTAGGCTTCTTCCTGGTTTGAGGCGCCTGTCTCGTATATATTCAGGTAGACATCGGATGCGTAGTCTTCTCCGATCGCTTCAACTATCTCCTTATCCGTTTCAAGTCCTAGTGCCCGAATCAGGGAAACCGCTGGAGTCTTCTTCACGTTCGCAAAGCTGATGTTGACAATATCATCGTCTCTCCTGAGAACATGTCTCTGGACGTATCCCTGGCTTTCGGAGTTGATTCTGCAGACCTGTTCTCCGTCATCGTCCTGGTATACAGGCTTGTTGTTCGCCATCTCCTCCATCGCGATTATTATCTTTTCAGATCCGTTGACTATGAAGTATCCTCCCGGATCTTTGGGGTCTTCTCCATTTTCTCTTCTTTCCTCCTCGTCCCATTCGGAGCTCCAGCAGAGATCAGATCCCACCATAACGGGTATTTCCCCGATTGTAACCTCTTCGCTCTCCTGCTGCACGCCCTCGAATATAGGTGTCATCGTGACCCTGATCTCGGAGGAGTATGTCAGGTCTCTCATTCTGGCCTCCTTGGGAGTTATCTGCCTGACGGAGCCATCTGCCTCGTTAAGCTTGGGCCTCTCGATGTCAACGTCCACTATCTTGATAACAAGTTCTTCTCCATCCGGTAATTCTGGCTCAATTTCTCCTACTTCATTGAGAATCGCCTGTACTCTCTCCTCGACAAATCGGTTGTAAGAGTCGATCTGGTGCTTTACCAGGTTGCGCTCTATCAGCTGGTCCAGAAACTCTCTCTGCATTTATCGAACTACCTCTTGGTTGTTCGATTCAAAGACGCTCCGCGTCTTTGTGAACGCAGAAAAACTGCGTTTTTCGAGTTCCAGAAAATCTCTGATTTTCATACTATGCCTCTATTACCGTCCTGTAGTAGGTTGTCTTCCCCGCGGTCGGCGAATGCCTCCTGATTTCGATCACGTCCCCGACTTCAGCTTCCATCTGCTTCAGGGCCGCGTCTGTCCTCTCTATCTTCGGCAGGTCTCCCTTTTCAGCATCGTACTGCTCCAGAACTTCTTCAACTTCGTCTTCTTCCAGTCTCCTGTGTTCGGGAACTGCCTCGTGGTCGGTTATGTCCATTGCCATGTTTTGATGATCCTCGCGGGTGAAGTCTATTTTCGAGAAGCTACAATCATGAAGGGTTCAGGTAAATTTTAAATAGGTGGTCCGGATCAACCGAAACGTATTTAATGGGGTTCTATTGATTGGTTTTCAGGGCTCGAAAAGCCCTCTATCCGAATCTGCCTTCATGCTCAGTATCTTATCTCCGACTATGACGTGGTCCAGAAGATCGATCCCGAGAGAATCCGCCGCATTCACCAACTCTTGAGTTGTCTGGATATCCTTTTCTGTCGGTTCAGGTCTTCCGGAGGGATGGTTGTGGGCGATAATTATCGCAGATCCGTTTTCCTTGACTGCTGGACGCAGTATTTTTCTGGGAGAAAAACTGAGTGAGTCTACATCCCCCTGGATCTGTTCCTCCCTTAAAAGTTGATTGCCAGAGTTAAGTACGATAACCCTGAGAACTTCTTCATCCAAAAATTTCATATCTTCAACCCTATGTTTCACATCTGAGAAGCTTTCTATCTCTTCCCTTTCTTCCTTCTGCATCCTCCGTCCGAGCTCGCTTAGGGCCTTCAGCTGCCCGGCCTTCACATCTGAAACCCCATGAAAGTTCTGAAGTTCTTCAACAGGTCTATCAGCTATGCTGGAAAGTGAGTATGAGTTCAGTATCTCTCCGCTCAGTTCATTCACATTCTTTCCTGAACTTCCGGTTCTAAGTATAAGTGAAAGAAGCTCAACCTCTGTGAGAGAGGAAACTCCGTTTTCCTCAAGTTTCTCTCTTGGACGCTCGCTCTGAGGCAGGTCTTTTATGCTGTAATCCATAAATTTATCTTGCAATATTATGGAATTAAAAACTTTCCAGTTACCGTGAAATATTTGAAATTTACGCTACCGCCTCGATACATGAAGAAACAGAAGTTATTACATCTTCATGGATTATTTTGGAATATATCTGAATTTATAAACAAATTCGAGGAGGACGGGATAGAGTTTGAAAATTATGAACGCCTAGAGGTCTATCCAACTTCAATCCATAAGTCAGCGGCATCACATGAGGCGGCCACAAAGGCTCTATTGAAAGATATAACGACTAGCATTTCAGATAGTGATTCTAGTTCAGAGGAAATAGAAGTAGATGATTATATTTTAACAGCGAGCGAAGCATATAAAGTGCTCAAGGAAGAAGGAGAAGTAATTATCTCAGAAAGTGACCTCTTTCCCAGGATTGAACTGGATGAAGATATAATGGATAGGCTAAATCCGGGGGCAGAAGAATTACTGGAGAGAATGGAGGGAAAATATATCCGGTCAGATACCGAAGAATATGAGGCTGGAGCAGAAGTTTACTTGAAAATTTAGTTTAAAGCTCGTGCATGGAGGAACTGGTGGAGAAACCTAGTATTTCTGATGCGGAATCAGTATTGTCTGAGTATCTACACCGCAATTTTACTGTCCAGGTGAATGGTCTCTGCTCAGTGAATTACCAGGGAAGGGCGAAGTCGAAGCTGGACAGGGGCGAGAGACTGGTGATCAAGAAGCAGGATTCCGCTCTGCTTGTCCATGGCCCAGAAAACTACCAGCCCAAGAACTGGCAGCCGGAGGTTGATTCCTGGAACCTGGAGGTTACAGCTGAAGGACTGCTGATGGAGGCCTCGAGAAAAAATCCGGATGAGCTGGTGGAGATATTCTTTGAAGAAATTGAACTGGTAACTGTCTCCCAGCTGGTTGACAAGTCCGATCTCAAGGTGGCTGGACACGAGGTGGATATCCACGATTCGATAGAAGATAATCCCGAGATAGTCGAGGAAGAGCTGAAGGTAATTGAGAGGGAAAGGGAGACTCCAGCAGGTTTCATCGATGTATTTGCAAGGGATTCAGACAATAGATATGTGGTTGTGGAGGTGAAGAGGAATCCTGATTACAACACTGTTTTGCAGTTGCAGCGCTACGTGGAGGAGATAGAGGAAGAGTTCAAGGGAGAAGTTCGAGGCATACTCGTGGCTCCCAAGATGACGGACAGCATCCTGGATTACCTGGAGGAGCGGAACCTCGAATTCGTGGAAGTAGAGATGGAGGACGTTATCGCATCCTATGAAGCTGTAGACAATTCGCAGAAAGGACTGAGTGACTTTGGAGCAGATTACACAGTCTGATTGTAGATATCGCTGTAATCCAGTGTTTCACTTATCTCTACGTTCTCTATGAAAACCTCAATAATGTATCCTGGTACTCACCTCTCACTTCATCCCGGTAATAAGATGTACTGAATCGGAAGGAGAGCCAGTTTTTAATAGAGTCAAAAAACTTCAGAAAAGACTGTTTTTCCATGTGCGGGATAGCGGGAAGTCATGAAAGGGAAGTAGTTGAGGAGTTGCTTGACTACCTGGATCATCGTGGAGAGAGTTCTAATTTCAGGGAGAAAGAAGACTTCACGCTCGGAAACGTTCTACACTCTATAGTCGGTCATGTTGAACAGCCTGTGGAGGAGGATGGTGCTCTAACAGCCAACTGCGAGATATACAACTGGAGAGAGCTGGCGAATAAGTATGGATGGGAAGTGGCGAACGATGCTGAACTACTCCTGAAGTTACTTGAAAGGAAAGGCCTAGATGCTCTTGAGGAACTGGACGGAATCTACGCCTTTACATATCTAAGAAAGGGAGAATTGGTACTTGCCCGGGATATCCTGGGTGTTAACCCTGTCTGGTATTCTGAGAATCCTTTCGCCTTTGCCTCTGAGAAAAAGGCGCTTGAGAAGGCCGGTTTTGAGGATATAAGAGAACTTCATCCGAGGCAGGTACTGAAGTATGATATTGAGGAAGGCGAGATCAGTTTGGAGAATAGGGAGTTTTTAGAAATTGATGTAGATGAGGATAAGCAGCTAGAAGAGGCAGCGGAAGAAGTAAAGCAGAGATTTCTTGAAGCGGTGGAAAAGAGAATTCCGGATCAGGATCTTGCTCTTCTTTTCTCTGGCGGACTTGACTCCACCATGATAGCTGCATCGCTCCATGAACTCGGTAAAGATTTCACAGCCTACACCTCGGGAATCCAGCATGGAAACGTCAATGCTCCTAGAGATGTGGAGTGGGCGAGAGAAGTTGCGGAAGAAATGGATATCAATCTTGAGGTTCACGAGTCAGATCTCGAGGAAGTCGAGGATACTCTTCCACAAATCTCTGACTGGATTTCCTCCACTTCAGTGGTTAAGAACGGTGTCGCCCTACCTTTCCATCTTGCGCTGAATGGAAGTGAGAAAGTGGTGATCAGCGGTTTAGGCTCTGAGCAGTTATACGCGGGTTATCATCGACACCAGGGTTACCTGAACAGGGAATGTCTCTCTGGTCTACGATCATTGTTCGAGAGGGATCTCTACAGGGATAACGTGATCAGCTTCAGGAACGGCTATGAGCTGAGAGTTCCCTTCCTGGACCATGATCTGGTGGAGCACGCACTCAATCTACCTGAAGATATGAAGGTCGAGAATGAGTACAGGAAGTACGTGCTGAGGAAAGCAGCGGAGAAACTTGGTGTTCCGGAGAAGGTGGCCTGGAGGGAGAAGACCGCGGCCCAGTACGGCTCCAACTTCGACAAGGCGATATCCAGGCTAGCAAAAAATGCAGGGTTTGAACACAAGCAGGAATACTTAAACTCGATGAGAGAAGAACCGAACAAGCGGTTGGTTGCGCTGACATCAGGCGGGAAGGATTCCAACGCAGCTCTCTACAGGATGTGGAGGAGGAACAATCAGATATCCTGCCTCCTGACCCTGAGATCTGAAAATGAGGACAGCTACATGTTTGATTCGAAGAAGAGCAAATCAGCGATAGAAAACCAGGCAGATAAGCTGGGGTTGCCTCTCATAGTTCGGGAGACTGAAGGAGTCAAGGAGGAGGAGCTGGAAGATCTGAGAGAGGGTCTCAGGAGAGCTGTTGAAGAATACAGTGTTGAGGGAGTTGTCGCGGGAGCGCTGGCCTCTACCTACCAGAGAGACAGGGTTGACAGAGTAGCCGATGAACTCGGGCTTAAAGTTTTCACGCCTCTCTGGAGCGAGGACCAGGAGAACTACATGAAGTGGCTTGTGAATGAGGGCTTCAAGATAGAGATCACTGATGTAACGGCGAGGGGTCTAAATGAAAGCTGGGTGGGCAGAAAGCTTGATGAAGAATCTGTCGAGGAACTGATCGAATTGTCGCGGGAATACGGCTTTAATCCTGCTGGAGAGGGAGGAGAATACGAGACCAGGGTTGTCGGTTTCCCGTGGAAAAGGTTTTAAACTTCGAGATATTCTCGGAGTGTTTTTAACTCGGATTCTTTCTTCCCGAGTCTTTCTGCGTCGTTGTTCTCCACTATGTTTTGAGACTGGAGAGACCTGTACTGGTCCATTCCGAAAGGTGAGACCGGGATTCTCTCGGAGACTTCCATTCCCAACCTGAAGAAAGTGTCCGGAAGCTTCGCTACCATCACAGGCTTTCCCTCTGACCTCTTAACCATACTTACAATATTTCCAAGCGAAAGCTTCTCGGGTCCTCCGACCTCGAATACCTTCCCATTGTATTTATCTTGTAGAGACCCTTCAACCATTTCGACCATATCTTCCACGTAGAGAGGCTGGAATAGGGTGTCTCTGCCTGGCTGTACAGTGAAGAAAGGGGTCGCAAGCTTAGATACGAATTCCATGAATTCTCCGCCTTCCCCAAACATTATAGAGGGCCTGAAAATCCTCCAAGAAAGTTCAGATTCCTCGACAATTTCCTGCGCCTTTCCTTTCGTCCTGAGGTACTCTGTTTCTGCTTCAGGATCCGCACCTATAGCACTCACGTGAACCAATTTGTCGACTCCTGATCTCTCGGCCTCCTCCACGACATTTCTGGTTCCCTCGACGTGAACCTCTCTGTAGGATGCAGGAGGTTTCCTCAGCGGGGAGAGCGCCACTAGATGAATTACGCAGTCGTATCCCTCAAAGTCAAGACTGGCGGGATCAGTAACATCAATCCCTTCTCTTCCAATTTCTTCAGGTAGTTCCAGTACGGAATTTTCAGGATTCAATCCTCCAACGGTCACTTCATGATCCTGTTCGAGAAGTTTCCGGGTTAAGTGTGAACCTACGAAGCCAGTACCTCCGGTAACGTAAATTTTCATGAGATAAAAATTGGAACTCTTGACTTTTCAAGTTGGAAGTAACTGGAAGCGATGCGGAGCATGGTTTGGGCGCCGATTCAACTGGAGTTGGGCCGGACGGGATTTGAACCCGCGACGGCTAGGTATCCTAAGCCAGTTCGCTTCGACTTCTGGGTCAACTGCGGTCCACTCTCGCCCTTCGGCTCGAGTCCCAGAATAATCGAATGCGATGCTCATCCGCACTATGAGGCGTAAGAGCCTAGTGCTCTGCCAGGCTGAGCTACCGGCCCAAAGTTTCATCAGGATAAATAAATTGGGCTTTCCAACTCTTTTAAACAGTATTTCCCTCGAGCAGGGAGAATTCCCTCGCATCCAGAACTTCTTCCCTGGCAGCAAGTTCATCGATTAAATCATCCGTGTATCTTCCCTTCAGGGCCACCCTGCTGTCATAATCATCTGTTTCCGCTTCCCCTATAAAGTATTCAGGCATACTAGTCTGTTCCAGAGCTTCTATTATTTCCAAGTTGCTTCCGTTTTCCAGTTTCACCAGAATAACATCATAATCCTCCCATCTAGAACCGGTCATTCCTCCAGAATCTTGATCCTGCTGACTCCAGGCCTGAACCATTTTAATTACTATCAGGTTTCCGAAATCTTTAATCCCTAGAAACGGATGCTATCCCTTCTCCCCGCTCTTTCCGGGTTGGGTTTCTCCAGCCGATAGTTTTCCTGCTTGATGTCCGCGAACCTTCCGCATGAAGGACATCGATCGTATCCGTTGTGGTCGGCTTCCTCCACTTTCTCTTCGAAACCGCACGCACACTCCATCTTGGTTTCGAGAGAATCTACTTCAATCTCAAGTCTTTCCAGTATCGTCCCTCTGGAAAAATAATTGAATAGCTGCTCAAATCTCTCGGGGTCGCATATGTGATTGTTGACTTTAACATAGGCTGAACCGTTTGTAGAAATCCTGGAGAGATCCTGCATTACCTCAATTAAGATGTTTCCTAGCTTCTTCATGATCGATCATTTTTCATTTTTCACTCCCCTCAAGAATCATTCCCCTACAACATTATACTCGATCACAACCTTTATTTAAACTAACGGATACAAGCGCTCAATCCTTCGAATGTTCAGATCAATTTCATAGCCATTATAATATGCTTAAAAATGCTATTTCAATTGAAAAGATGATTTTCATTCTTAATTCGTTCTAAATATAAGTTTCATAGATTATTTTACCTGGAAGATAGCTTAAAGTTACCGGAACAAGTGGAAAGCCGCAAAATCAAGTTATAAAATTTATCTACATTTTCTACTTTACGAAAGAATAAATGGTAGGAATACACGCAAGGCTTTGTGGAGACGGTTATATTTCATTCTACAAAACTAATGAAGATGATAGAAAAAGAAGAGCAATTGTAATATATACAAATAAAGATGAGACAAATCTGAGAGAGTTCAGGAAAGATATGAAGGAAATGTACGGTGTTGATATGTATCGACACCGGAATGAAGTAAAGGTGAAATCTGTAGGAATAGTTAAACAGATTCAGGAGAAATTTGAAAGATTTTTGTCGAATTGTTGGAGAATATCGGAGCAAATTCTAGATTTACCTGAAGAAAAGAAATACTAATGGTTAAGAGCCTTTATTAGAGATGAAGGACATTTCGAACAGAAATACAATAGAATGAGGATTAAATCTGTTAATAAACTCGGTTTAAAGGATGTTAAACTTATGATGGAATCTCTAAATATTAATACAAATATTACAGGGCCGAACTGTGATGAATCTTATTATTTGAATGTTTCTTTAATTGACAGGTATTCAAAACTCTACGAGATTGCCCGCAACAAGCCTAAAGTAAAATGAATATATTGAAATAGCGGGGCCAGGATTTGAACCTGGGACCTCCGGGTTATGAGCCCGACGAGCACTCCTGGCTGCTCCACCCCGCTTTAGAGTGTAAAAAATAGAGTCGGTGTTTATTCTTTTAAACTATCACTTGGCCGAACTAAAAGCTAAGACATCTTCCTATCATTTTCGAACTTGTTAGGCCATTATTCTGAGACAGTAGTTTTTCTCACGGAACTAGTGGAATGATATTAAATAGTCTTTTTAAGCTGTTTAAAGAATTTTCAGGCATGAAAAAAGATTCAGCTAGATGTATAGGACTTCGGTTAGCTGAAGGAGATACAAAAACTGAAAGAGAGGTTACTTTCACAAATAATTGCTTTGAACTAGTTGAGCTATTCTATAGAACTATTCGGGATTTTTCCGGTCTTGATAGATTCAGACTGTATGTCTATAGACCTAATGAAGGATCTGATTACAACTCTCTGGAAAAAGCTAAAACTAAATTTTACTTTGATGAGAGAGCTACTCAGACATATTATCTGCTGCGGCTTGCTTCAACTGATTTTGTTAAAAAGTGGAAGAATACGGTTGAAAAGGGAAAATCTGATTCTGAACTGTATCAATATATTCTTCAGGGTTTCTTTGCTGGTGAGGGAAGCATCTATGAAGGAGCCAGAAATAGTCGGAGATTAAGGATATCTCAAGGAGCGCAGAACCAGTTCTTAGAAACTATGTTAGATCATTTTGAATTGGACTATAATTTCAAAGCCGAGAGCAGATCCTACGTAATAACTAGGAAGAGAAACTGGGACATATTTGCTGATTTAGATCTTGTTAAACTACATCTAAGAAAGAGAAATAAGTTTTGGAGAATTTATGAGAGCTTTCAGGAGACACACTATCAGAAAGGTCAATTAAAGGAAGAAGTCCTCGAACTTCTGGATACGCCATGGCAAACCAGAGAGTTGGCTGAAAAATTTGATAGATCTCAGGCCCGGTTATGCGATGTCTTAATGCTTCTAAAGGAAGAAGGAAAAGCGATGAACTACAAAACTGAGGGATCTACATACTGGATAAGAGAAGATCAAAATGCGATAATCATTTCTGAAGTTAAGTCAGATTACCTCGATCTCCTTAGAGATAATCCGCTTAAAGTGAGTGAAATAGCTGAATATTTCTCTGTCAGAAAGAAATCTGCGTACAAAAACCTATATCGTCTGGAGGAACTAGGGCTTATAAAAAAACAGAATCACGAATGGGAAACTGTTGAGACTGATAAAAGGGTGATCGTTTTGTGACTAAAAAGATCATGGGCGTTGACGAGGCAGGCAGATAAACGGGATCTCCGGTCTTGTTTGGCCTAAAGGCCCCGTCATCGGCTCGATGTTTATTGGAGGCTTCATGGTTGATGAGGCCCGAATGGACGAACTGGACGAACTTGGAGTTAAAGATTCGAAGAAGCTTTCTGATTCGAAAAGGGAAAGACTGAGAGAGCAGCTTGATGGTCTTGGAAGGACTTTCCTGAAAGAGATAGAGGCCTCGGAGATAGATGAGCTCAGCCAGGTGATGAACCTGAACGAGATCGAGGTTAAAGGTTTTGTTGACGTCATAAGGAGGTCGGATGCGGATGAAGTATTTGTGGATCTGCCGGAGCCGGATGGAGACCGATTCATCCGGAAGCTGAAAGACCAGTTGCCGGTTAAGTTCAAGGATATGAAGTTTGTGGCGGAGCACGGGGCAGATGAAGAATATGATATAGTATCAGCAGCTTCCATAGTGGCAAAGTCGGCAAGGGAGGAGCATGTAGAAAAACTTCAGAAAAAGTACGGCTACGACTTCAAGTCGGGCTACCCGCATGACAAGCCGACGAGAGAATTCCTGAAGAAATACCTGAAAGAGAAAGGCGAACTCCCGCCGGAGGCAAGGTTGAGCTGGAGTACCTCACAGGACCTGATCGATGAGTCTGAGCAGAGCGGGCTCGGAGAGTTCTGACAATTTAAAAGTTCACTGTGTTTTTTCTGCTATGACTGCAGAAGGCAAAATTTCTGACACCAAGGTCAAGGTCTGGGACGAGGAAGAAGCGGAGAAGATACACGATGAGGTTTACTACGGGAAGTTTATTGACGATGAGGAATACCTGGAGCTTTCGTTCGTTGAAGCGCTCCACCTCGTCGATAGGGAGGAGCTTGAGATAGTTGAGGATGGTGAAAAACTGGAGAGGGAGGAGATTTACCACCGTTTTTCGAGCGAGGATGACGAGTTCGACCACAAGTACGCTGCCTACTCTGATCTCAGGGAGAGAGGTTTTATTGTGAAGACAGGTTTCAAGTTCGGAGCCCACTTCAGGGTCTATCCAAGGGGAGTCAATCCTTACAAGGACGGGCCGAAGGAAGACCACGAGCATACCAAGTGGATTGTGCATGCAGTACCTGAGGATTACAACACCAGCTTCCAAGAGATGTCAAGGGCGGTGAGGCTCGCACACAATATTCGAGCAACGATGCTCTGGGCGGTGGTCGACGCGGAGAGGCAGGTGACTTATTACGAGGTGGAAAGGGTAACTCCCTAATCCGAGAAAAATCTCTGGACTATTGGATTTTCGCCTGTGATTTGAACTGGATCATTTTCAACCATTTCATATGGTAAAATCTGGTAATATACTACCTGGCCGCTTTGTATATCTCCATCTCGATCTTCAACCACTGCTTCAGGCTCTTCACCACTGTAAAGACCTGGAAGTTCCTCTGAATTTTTGAAAATAAGATTGAACAATCCACAATCTTCATATCCCTTTATTTCTGCGATTGCTCTATCTCCCGCTTCGTAGCATGTATTATTTTTAGCCTCAACTACCATTGTCGGAGAATTAAACTCATTGAGTAAAGTGGAGATCGAAATATAAGCATCCAGAATATTATAACCAGAGCTTATATTTGCGTTTACTCCTTCTATCTCCGGGTTTTCGACACTCTCGATGCCATCGGCAGCGGCATTTTCGAATCTTTTTCCCACAGATATTCAGTGACATGAAATCTATTAAGTTTATCTCGCCAGTAGCTCGAACCTTGAACTCCTTGTATTCACCTTCTTCTTTATCCTCTCTCCGAACCAGAGTCCGACTATCAGACCAGTGAAATGTGCTGAGAAAGCAAGACCGCCTACAATCGGAACAGTGTAACCGAGAAGCATCACAAGCATGTTTATTCCCTCGAAACCGGCGAAAAGCAGGAAAGCTGTCCTGATCTTCAGTGGAATGATGAAGTAGAGCAGCACCTCTGCGTCCGGATAAAGCCTTGAGACCGCTGCAAAGCACGCGACCACCGCACCTGAAGCTCCTACTGCCGGACCCAGAACGCCCATGCCTCCGCAGGCTCCCGGTACAATACATCTCAGTGCCTCACCGTGTAGAAGGAAAAGCAGGTTTCTGAAAAACACGAATCCAAGGCTGGCTGCAAGTCCAGCTCCGGCGTAAAACTTCAGCAGCTTTTTACCTCCCACCAGTCTTTCAATCGGCGAACCGAAGAAGTAGAATGTTACCATGTTGGCGAAGAGGTGGAAGAGCCCTCCGTGGAGTATCATTACAGTCAGAAGCGTCCATGGTTTCGCGAGGACACTCGAAAGTGCCGGGTCAAGAATCAGCAGACTGTAGAATGCACTGTAGGCCTGTGAACCCGGTGAAGAGCTTATTATCGACTGGACCGCGAAAACAAGAGTAGTGAAGCCGATTATAGACAGTGTTACATTACTCGTGATTATTTCCTTGAGATCACGCTTGATAGAGGGCTTCCTGAACTCTCTTTCCGTCCGGGAGGGAGCGGGATTCTTCACCTTATTCTCCTGGAACCACTGGTCTTCCTCTTTTTCTTTTTCCTCCTCCAGCTTTTCCTCCAGCCCATCGCAATCATGCTTCTCGGGAAGACGGTGCTCCGAGCAGTATTTTTCACCGCAGTACTTGCAGGTGAAGCTCATCGATTCCTTCCCGCATTTTGAGCATTCAGCCATACCAGAATCTACGACTCCCTTCTTTATCAACCTGTTTTATCTCTGGTTGCCTCTACGAGTCTGAAGTTATGGTGATCGTACAGTTTTTCGGAACCAACGGCCTCAAGCCCACCAAGCTCCAGAATTTGCTTGATTTCCGCGACCTCCCAGCTCCTTATCCTGTGGGTGTTGTTAAATTTCTCTGAACCTAAATCGGAGGAAATCCTGAACTTGATCTCCATCTCCATGCAATGCTCAAGTTCTTCAAAGCTGTATCCTACAACTAGATCAACTCCTTCCAGCTCGTATTCTGTCTTCCATCCTGATCCCTTATCAAGCAAAGTCCAGAAATCCGCCAGATATACTCCTCCTTCCTTCAGTGCCTCCCCTATCTTTCTGAAGTGACTCTCCATCTCTCTTTCCGAAAGTATATAGTTGAGAGAAAGACCGAACTGTATCACAGCGTCGAATTCTTCATGAAAATCCATCTCGAAAGAACTCTTATTTCTGATCTCAGAGTCAACTTTCTCTGAAGCGTAATCTGTCATCTGACTGCTCCTGTCAATTCCTAATATCTCGTAGTCGTTCTCCAGCCTCCTTATCAGGTTTCCCGTACCACAGCCGATGTAAAGAATAGAAGAACCCTTCTCAATATTCTGCCTGACTTTACTTTCCAGGATCGGGTAATCCGCATCCAGAGTATATACTGCATCGTAGAGTTCTGGGTTCGAATACAGGCCTCCTTCAAGTTCACGTCCCGATCTCAGGATTTCCTTCAAGAAGGGAGCGATGTTTTCTGGCTTCATAAGAAAGGGAAAAAGTATTCAGAGCCTTTACTCCAGGTATTCTTTGAGTTTACTGATGTCTATTCTTTCCTGCTCTGTCGAATCCCTGTACCTTACAGTGACTGTCTCCGGCTCCTCTTCAAGGGTTTCGTAGTCAACGGTGATGCAGAAAGGAGTCCCGATCTCGTCCTGCCTCCTGTAGCGCTTTCCGATGCTTCCCGACTCATCGTACTTCACAGAGAATCCAGCATTCCTCAGCTTTTGCTCGACCTCTCTGGCTTTTTCACTCAGCTCCGGCTTGTCCATTAGTGGAAAGACAGCTACTTGCGTCGGCACAACATCATTCGACATCCTGAGCACCTTCCGTTCTTCTCCATCAACCTCGTCCTCGTCGTAGGCGTGGCCAAGCACAGTGTAGACTGCCCTGTCGATGCCGAAGGAAGGCTCCGCGACGTGTGGCAGAATGTGCTCGCCGTTCTTCTTAACTTCTTCTATCTTGAAGCCTGTCTTCTCAACCGGAACTTCAAACATCTTTCCGTCAATCTCCAGCCTCAGCTCTTCATTCCTCTCGAAGACTTCTGGCTCTTCCTCCACCATCCTCTCTAGCTCTTCACTTATCTCTGAAGCGTGGTCTCCGTAAGTTGGACCAAGCCAGCCCATGTCGGGATCCACCTTCGCTCTTTTCTCGACCCTCGGCTCTTCATATTCTTTGAAGACTTTGAAGTCATCTTGGGAATACTTTTCGTGCTTTGAAAGGTCGTAGCACCCCCTGTATGAGAATCCCGCGATCTCTATCCAGTCTCCATCCACCTGTGATTCAGCGTCCCAGCAGTCCGTCGAGTAGTGGGAGAGCTCGTCCTCCAGGTGCTGGCGGAACCTGAACCTTTCCATGTCGACTCCAATCGACTCGAACCAGAGCTTGGCGTGAGCGAGGTAGTAGGCTATCCACTCAGACTCAACAACTTCCTCTTCGACTGCCTCTCTAACGGTGAGCCTGAGGTAATCCTGTTCTCCTTCTCCCTGTCTTTCACGCGGATAGAGCTTAAGCTCCACGTCATCTACCTCCTCAAGCGGCGGTTCATCCTCCACCGGATCGATGAACTTTTCCAGTTCTGCCTGAGTCAGCTCCCTGACCCTGACAAGCCCTTTCCTCGGAGATATCTCGTTCCTGTACGCCTTACCTATCTGGGTTATACCAAACGGGAGCTGGTTTCTCTCGTATTCTTTCAGCTGCGGAAACTCAACGAAGATGCCCTGCGCTGTCTCTGGCCTCAGGTATCCGGGCTGTGAATCTCCCGGACCGATAGAAGTCTCGAACATCAGGTTGAAGTCTTCCACCTCGATTTCCGAGAGTTCATTGCCGCATGAGCCGCACTTGATGTCGTGCCCGGAGATCAGCTCTTCTATTCTCTCCGTCGAAAGGCTCTCCGCTTCCTCTATACCGGTGTTGTCTTCGACCAGGTGGTCTGCCCTGATGGACTCTCCGCATTCCGGGCACTCGATGATCATATCATCGAAAGTCTCCAGGTGGCCAGAAGCCCGGAAAACGTCTTCCTGCATGATTGTCGGAGCTTCAATCTCCCTGTTTCCAAGCTCGCGCGAGAACTTATCTCTCCAGGAGTCTTCAATATTTCTCTTCAGTTCTGCTCCCTCTGGACCGAAAGTCTGGAAGCCTCCGACTCCACCATAAGCCCCGGAGGTATGGAAATAGAAGCCTCTTCTCTTCGAAAGCTCGGTGACTTTCTCGCCTAGCCTCATGCAGAATCACTCGGAGAAGAAGTTTTTATAGCTACAGCTGGTTTTATAGAAACTTTACTTGATCGCCGATTCGAAGCAGGAATTCTGCTTCTCAACGCAGCTTCCAGATGGAACCTGCGACAATCCAAAATATTCACCTTTCATTAGTGTTGAAGTTTTACGAGGAAGAAGTTAAATATGGTTTGACTAGCTCTCCAGTCTCTCGATGATATAATCAGGAACTTCCTCGCCAATTGGTTCGATAACTTCAGGCACTGCTCCGGGATTGATGGAAATACATTTCCGGTTCTTGTGAAATTCGATCAGTCCGTTTCTACGCATTTCTTTGAGAATACTGTCAAGATTTCCGCGGTCGTGAGATGGAATCTTGCTGAAAGCCTTTTCTTTAGGGATGTAGTTCATGCCTAACTTTTTCTTCCTCGCAAGTTTCGCCAGAATGGCTATTTTCTTTTCCTCTGAGTCCATATTTTCCCTTGTGTGTATATTTCTGGACGTTCAGTGTTGGAAAATCAAAACAATTATATATCTTGATTCTTCCTACCTTATATGACTCTGATTGATGACAGGATAGAAAAAGTTTTGGATGTTTTACTCGATCATCCGAACGTAGGATACTCCAAAACAGAACTGGCGGATAAAGCAGAGATTTCACGCTCCACACTTTACAAAATATGGGATAAACTGGAACAAAACCGCATAGTTATGGAGAAAAAGAAGTACGTTGGAACAACCCTCTACAGGCTGAACCCGGATTCAGAGATCGTGAACTATCTTGGCAAAATTATGGATGAGGAGATTGAGAATTCTAGGAAAGTTGAGGCATAGTCATTCAAGATCGCTGAACGGTGCTTCAATATACTCAGAGTTCTCAAAACCAAGTTCTTCTTCCAGAAACTCTTTCCTAACGTTTTCTCCCTGAATTAGGAAGACTCCTGTATTCCGTATCCTGTTCAGAATTATGGTCTTGTCTCCCAGTGAATAGTAGCTTATCTCTTTCTGCTGTACTGTCTTTATGCCGAATTGCTGCTCCAGTTGCTGTTTCTTTTCATCAGGATTTTCAACTTCATCATTTTTTACCTGCTGAAAGCCGGAATCTTTTTTCTCATACTTCCTTAGAAACTCTCCTTCACCAGTTTCCGTTATTTTGAGTTCGTCTTCTCCCTGTCCCTGGAAGTAAGTGTCTTTCACCGAAACTTTTTTCTCTAGATCGGCTCCAACCTCTTTAATCCTGTTTTTGGCCCGACTTTCGTCCTCTACCCTGATTTTCAGTTCTTCTGTCATATCTGGTTTTTTCCCGGTTAAGCCTTAAAAACGATCGAGGTAATACAACGTAATACTGATGCGGACTTTTGAAGATGTGGAGTTAGAGGGAAGGAGAGTACTTCTCAGGACGGACCTGAACCTTCCTATAGAGGATGGCGAACCCAGGAAGACTGTGAGGTTCGAGAGATACCTGGAAACTATCGAGGAACTGAGTGGAAAAGATGCGAAAGTGGTGATAGTCGCGCACCAGGGGAGGCCGGCAAGGAAGGATTTCCTGTCCTTGGAGAAACATTCGGAAATACTCGAAGAATCCATGGAAAGAGAAGTTGAGTTCGTACCAAGTTTCTTCGGTCCCGAACTCGGGGAGAAAGTTGCGAGGATGGATAATGGTGAGGTGGCGATGCTGGAGAACATACGGTTCCTGTCCGAAGAGCTCCAGAACGCTCCCGCACAGGTCCACGCTCACGACTTTTTTGTTGAGAAGATATCCCAGTACTTCGATATCTATGTCGATGATGCCTTCTCCGCCGCACATAGATCCCACGGCTCGATGGTCGGGTTTACGGAAAGGCTGGAATCCTGTGCCGGACCCATAATGCAGAAGGAGTATGAGAACTGCTCCAGAGTCAGTGAGGAATTCCACGACGGATTGATGGTTTTAGGGGGAGAAAAACCTTCAGATCTGATAGGGATTATGAACGAAATGATTGAAGACGTGGATAAGGTGCTTCTGGGCGGGATCCCCGGAGAACTGGCGCTGAAGATCAAGGGGCACGATCTGGGTGAGAAGAGCGAGTGGATAGAGGAGCAGAGCTTTTCCTCAAGGGAGGAAGAGTTGAGACAGATACTGGATAAACATGGCGAGAAGATTGTTCTTCCCGCAGATGTAAGGACTGATTCTGGCGATTACGAGGTTGGGGAAGTGCCCGGGGGAGAGATGACCTGGGACATCGGCGAGGGAACTACAAAAAAATTTGTATCAGAGATAAGAGAGGCGGATGATATCCTGATGAAGGGTCCGATGGGAGCATTCGAGGAACACCCTGAAGGAACGAGGAAAATAGTTGAAGCCATAGCGGAGACAGATTGCTTCACCGTGCTGGGAGGCGGCCACACTTCCTCGCTTGTGCACCGCTTCGATCACGAACTGGACGAGTTCTCACACGTTTCGATTGCGGGTGGAGCTTTCGTGAGATTCATGAGCGGAGAGGATCTTCCAGCGATCCAGGCACTCGAGAAGAATTCTTAAATGCCGTCTTAGTATTCTTAAGCTGTGAGAGTAGAAAGAAGGGGAGAAGAAAATCCAGAGTACACGGTATCGGGATGCATACATGGTGACGAGCCCTGCGGCAAGGAGGCGATTGAAAGATTCCTCGACAAGGAGTGGGAGTTCAGGAAACCCGTCCAGTTCCTGGTAGCGAATCAAAGAGCTCTAGAAAAGGGAGAGAGGTTCACTGAAGTGGATCTTAACAGGTCTTTTCCCGGCAATTTAGATTCTGAAAATTACGAGGAGAGGCTCGCGGCGAAAATACTAGAAAAAGTCAAAGGCACGAAGGTTCTCGACGTCCATTCGACAAAATCGTTTGATAGACCGTTTGCAAACCACAGCAGGAAGAATACTGAGGTCAGATCGCTTATTGAATCGACAGGGGTTGATTATTCGTGCCATTTTCCTGTGAGTGTAGGAGCTTTGAATGAGCAAGTAGATGGAGTTACTCTTGAAGCCGGTGAGCAGGGAACCGGAAAAGCTGCGGAGAACGCCTATAGGGTGATGAAGAACTTTCTAGCATCCGAGGGTGTGATAGAACAGGAGTTCGAGACTTCCTCTCCAGAACATTTCAAGAGGATAGGAACAGTGATGGGCGACTGGGAGTTTGTAGCGGAGAACTTTGAGAAGGTCGATAAAGGAGAAGTTTTCGCGAGAGGAGAGAGTGAAGAGATGAGAGCTGAGAAGGAATTCTATCCTGTCCTGATGTCGACTTCAGGCTACGATGGCATGCTGGGTCACAAGGCCAAGAAGATGGAATGGGAGTGAATTTTTAAGCTTTCTCTTGGAATATTTAATATGCGGCTGAAAGGTGGATGTTTTTGGACCCGCTGTATCTATTGATTTAATCAGTCGTAGTTACGTCCGAATTTCTTCCATCAAGAATTTCTCATGGTATTTAGTTCTCAAGATTTTTCTGGATCCAAGACTGAATCTAAACTTTTAATTTACGCTGAAATAGACTCAGCTATAACCAATTTTTCTTTTACCATCTGAGAACCTTTTTAAGGTTTTTGTGACTATGTTTGGTTACGTGATTTGATTATGAAAGCACAAGAAGACTACGGTACAGCGGAAGCCCCGAAGGGTGGACGCTTTTGGAAACAGCCTTGAGATAGAGGTTTATCAAAATCCTGAAAGTTTTCTGGATGAGAATCCTGAGGCTGAGTCCCAGCTTGTTGATGTGGCGCAGGATGCTTTCTCCAAGGAAGGTGTTCCTACTGAAGAGGATGCCGAGGCTCATCTGCGTGTTCCTCTCTTAATCACTGCGAAGGATGAGAGCGGCGAGTATGTGGCCTTTTCAGGTGTCTCCAAGAAGGCTGATGCGATCTATGAGGAGGGACTAGCCGTAAGTGATCATTTACAGGGCAGATGTGTAGGAAGCACACTGCTGAGTAGGGGAGTAATGGAGTTGGCTGATGGAGAGGAATTGGTAGGTTACAGGACTCAGAATCCCGATATGGTCCAGTGCGCCGACAACTGTTTCGAGTTTTACCCGCATCCTGAAAGAGAAGACGATGAAATTATGGAGGAAATTCAGGCTTTGGGAAATGAGATTAATCCAAGCAAGGAAATGGATGGAGCAGTAATGAGGGAAGCCTACGCGGATATATACGACGGAGGTATGTACTCGGAAGTTCCTCCCAACGATAAATTTGAAGAATTCATGTATGGAGAAGAAGGCCTAGATATGTCCTTCGAAGATGGAGATGCAATAGTAGTGGCAGGAGAAGTTTCCGAAGTAGATGCTGCACAAAGCCTAGCAAAAGCAGCCCGAGCCTCAGACTACGAGTTCCGGGAAAACGGTGAGAGAGTAGCATGAAAACCGTTGAGGAAACCACGAAAGATCTTATCCGGTTCAAAACCGTTGAAGGAAACGCTCAGGAACTCGGAAACTGTCTGAACTACATAGAAGGACAGCTTGATTCCGGGCTAGATTTTCAGCGATTCGAGAAAAATGATGAGAAATCTGTTCTGATCTCAAGGGGTGAAAACCCCCGGATACTTCTTCATGGCCACCTTGATGTGATCGGAGCAGAAGACGAAATTTTCGAACCAGAGGTAGAAAACGGCAGAATCTATGGGAGAGGTGCTGCTGACATGAAGTCGGGCGTGGCCTGCATGATGAAAGTTTTGGAGGGGTTAGAGGATGAAGATGTCGCACTTCTCTTGACCTCAGATGAGGAGAGAGGAGGATTTAACGGCACAGGCTATGTGATCGATGAGGCCGATCTCGAGCCCGAGTTCGTTGTATCCGGTGAGCCTGATGATTCAGGAAGCTTTCCCTCCATAGTAACCAGGCAGAAGGGAGTGCTACAGCTGGAAATCTCGACTGAAGGAAAATCAGCGCACTCATCAAAACCGGAGAAAGGTGAAAACGCGGCAGAAAAACTTTTGGAAAAATACCAGGAAATCAGGGAAAACTTCGACCACGAAAAAAATTTTTCAACCACTATCAACCTTGGAAAAATTTCTTCAGAAGGTCCTGTAAACAAAATTCCGAATAAGGCGTCTGTACAGCTCGATATACGTTTCTCAAATCAATATCCGAGAGATCAGGTATTGGAGGACATTGAAGGTATAGAAGGAATTGATACAGAGATCCTGAAAGAAGCTCCGATGATGGAGGCGGATGAAGATAATGTCTTTGTACAGGGTCTGAGGAGCTCTGCTGAAGAGGTTTCAGGTCAAGCAGGTTTCAGAAGAGAAAACTTTGCCAGTGACATGAGGTTCTTCACGGAGAGAGGAATACCTGCGGTCTGTTTCGGCCCTGAAGGATACGATCTCCACGGCGAGAATGAATACGTTGAGATAGAGAGTATGGAACAGTACTGTAAAATCTTGCAAACCTTCTTGGAGGAGGTCTCTGATGGATTTTGAGAAATTCGAGATTAGAAAGGTCCAGCTTCCCTTGAAGAATCCTTTTGAGACTGGTTTTGGAGAGATTAGGAACAGAGAAGTAGTGATTTTGATGTGTTTTGACGATGAGAGATTTTACTATGGTGAGGCTTCTGCTCAGTTCGCTCCTCTCTATAACCATGAATATACGGAAGCTGTAATTGAGTTTATGGAAAGATTCGCTATACCTGCTATAAGAAATGCTGAATCTATAGAGGAATATCGAGAATCAATTTCCGGGTATAAAGGCAATCTGATGGCTAAGTCTGCAGGTGAAATGCTTCTTCATAACAGGAAAATGATCGAGGAAGAGAAAAATCTCTCTGAACTGTTTGAAGGAGAGGAAGAAAGAGCTGAATGTGGTGTAAGTATAGGAATACAGGAAAATCCTGAACAACTCGTTGATAAGGTTCGAAAATACAGGAAAAAGGGGTATTCTAGGGCTAAAATAAAAATCAGGTCTGGTAACGATGTCAAGTATGTCAAAGCTGTGAGGGACGAATTTCCTGACTATGATCTGATGGTGGATGCGAACTCGAACTACAATCTTGAAGATAGAGAGAGGATTCAGAAATTTGACGAGTTTAATCTTCAGATGATTGAACAGCCTCTCGGCCACAGAGATATCGTGAATCACTCCATTCTTTCTCAGGATTTAGATACTCCTATCTGTCTGGATGAAAGTATAAGAAGTCCTGAGGATGTAAGAAGAGCTTCTAAGCTTGATGCCTGTAGTATAATCAATCTGAAGCCTCAGAGAGTAGGAGGCATTCAAGCCTCGAAGGAGATAAACTCCATATGCGAAGAGAAAGATATTGATCTATGGATAGGGGGCTTGGTTGAATCAGGTATCGGCGCCATGTACCAATTAGCTGCTGCAAGCATGAGCCAGGTTGCACATCCTTCGGATATAGCTCCGCAGTCGAGATACTTCAGAGAAACTATTATGGATAAGCCAGAGATGAAGAATGGCCATATCGAGATACCTTCAAATCCAGAATTTGAGTCAAAAATCAATCATAAGAAGCTTGAAAAGTTTACAGAGAAGAAAATCGAAGTAAGAGGTTGACAAAATGCCTGAGATCGATCCTTGGGGAGATGTTGAGATTGGAAACTATCGAGAGAAGATGGAGAAGTTTGGTATCGAGCCTATAGAGGAAGTAGAGGACCGGATGCCGGACCACAGGTTCATCAGGAGGAATATTGTCTTCGGCCACCGGGACCTGGATGTGCTTCTCGATGCGAAAGAGGATGGAGAGGACTTTGCGATGATCACCGGTATAATGCCCTCCGGAATCTTCCACTTCGGCCACAAGTGCGTGGTCGACCAGATCAAGATGTACCAGCAGATGGGTGCAGAGGTCACGATCGCGGCGGCGGACATTGAATCCTATAATACTCGAGACATATCGTTTGAAGAGGCGAGAGAGATGGTGGTGGAGCAGTACCTGAAGAATTATGCGGCTCTGGGGATTGATATTGAGAGCGTGGATTTCTACTTCCAGAGCCAGGCTGGAAACGACCACCTTGCGAGATCCAAAATGTTTGCCAAGCACCTGACGCAGAATGAAATGGAGGCAACATACGGAAACGCGGAACCCGGCAAGATAGCCTCGGCCCTCACGCAGTATGCTGACATCCTGAGGCCACAGTTCCCGGAGAACGGAGGTCCGAAACCTACAGTTGTTCCGGTCGGTCTGGACCAGGATCCGCATATCAGGCTGACAAGGGAGGTCGCATCGAAGTACAGAAGGCAGGATTTCGTGAAGCCTTCCTCCACCTACAACAAGTTCATGAGAGGCCTTCAGGGAGGCAAGATGTCGAGCAGCGACCCAAAGAGCTATATCGCGCTCACGGATTCGATCGAGGAGGCGAAGCAGAAGATCGATGAAGCAAAGACCGGGGGACAGGATTCCGTTGAAGAACACAGGAAAAAGGGAGCCGATCTATCTGAAGATATGGTTTTCGAGCTTCTGACATTCCACCTGGTAGAGGATGATTCAGAGCTCCAGAGAATCAAGCAGGAGTACTCGAGCGGGAAAATGCTTTCCGGTGAACTCAAGCAGATCGCCAGGCAGAAAATGGAGGAGTTCCTGAATGAACACCAGCAGAAAAGAGAAGAAAAAGCGCCGAGAGTCGAGCAGTACGTGGAGGAAGAGCTGGAGTTTTCGGTTTAAATCATGTTGTAGAGTCCAGTTTGCTGGCTTCTCTCACTGCTTTCGAGTAAACTCTTTCATCCAGGTAAAAACCTGATTCGGTTAGCCTGTCCATGATATCCAGGAAACCCTCGAAATCTATCTCTCCTCTTCTAACCAGTTTCAGCAGAAGGTATAGGGTGCCCCTGGGCTCTAGATCAAGACTTTTAGCCGCCTCCCTGACACTGCTTTCATCAACGAGTACGACATTCACATCCATATTCAGGGCCAGAGACAGGACAGATCTCTCTCCCGGCTCCATACCAAGTCTTTCCGCCTTTTCAGGTATTTCTGCTTCATTTAGCTCCACTTCGTCATTTTCCATGAAGCTGTCTATCTTCAGGTAGTCTTCCCTCCCTGCCTTTCTGCCTCCATCAATAACTTCTTCCTCCACCTTTTCCGGCACAAGTATTCTCTCAAATTCGTCCAGCAGAACTTCTAGCCTGTCCAACTTCGCGAGGTAGATCAGCACCGTGGCATCGGCTACAGCTTTATTCATTCTTTACAGCCTGCAAGTCTTCTTCCAGGTCTCTTTCCGTGTAGTTAAGCTTGATTCCCTCCTGCTTCACTCTCTCCATGAACTCCCACAGGCTGACGCCAGCTGTATCAGCCGCCTTTCTAAGTGTTGCTTCTCCTCCACTGTACTCTTCAAGTGCTCTATCCATACGGTAATCTTTAACCGCCTTCTCCAGAAATCTCCTGGCTACAGCGCTCTTCTCAAGTTTTTCCTTTTCGCTGATCTTGTCGAGGGCTTCGTTCAACTCGTCCGATACTCTGGCGGTGAGAGTGCTTCCCATTCCGATCACGTGTTATAATGTATTGGATTTAAAACATAAAAATACTCTGGTCTGAACTCCTTTAAATTAGCAATTTATAACCTGTACATGCTTCCGGAGCTGATCTACAGGGAGGGAAAGCAGGACAATTACATTTTGCTGGCACTGCTCGGACTTTCATCCGGACTGTTGGGATACATTGCCGCGACCGTTGCTTTTCCCTCGGATGTATCGATTCTCGCTGTAGTTTTCGCATCTATTCCTCTCCTTTATCCCCTCACCAGAACTTTCCTGGAGGATGAAAGGGAGGATGGCAGACCTCATTTTGAGGAGATCAGGATATACGGCTCGCTGTTCCTGGGTGAGGTAGCGGCTTTCTTCCTTCTAGCGATACTGGTTTCGCCGGAGAACCTTTCAATACAGGTCTCACAGTATGCAGCCCAGTTAGAGTCGCTAGGAGTTTCTACTATTGGAGGTTCAAGTATCCAGGCAGTCGTGACCGGGTCTGCAGCATCGCCTTCAGCTTTTCTATCGGTTTTGATCAATAATTTACTGGTCTTTGGAATAATCCTCGTTGTTTCAGCCGTAATAAGCTCTTCAGGAGCCTTCATACTTGTATGGAACGCATCGGTTCTAGGAACATTCATGGGATTCTTAGCCAAGAAACTGTCTGCAGCCCATTCCGTGGTTTATATCCCACATGCTACACTTGAGATGTTAGGGTTCATAGTTGCGGGTGTTTCAGGATCTCTGATCTCCGCAGCGGTCTACAGAAAGCACTTCGAGAGAGACACCTGGATCGACTATCTAAAGCTGGTGTCCCTGGGTCTAGGCCTTATACTACTTGCGGCGGTAATCGAGACTGCATAGAGCCAATCTACTTAAGTTTTTGTTTTCATAAGTATTTCATGAGTCTGTCTTTGAAGGGTGGACGTTTTTTCGAGTATTGAAAATTTCTATTCGGACTCAGCTATAGATTTTTGGATACAGGCCGGGTTATTAAAGCTTCACTCCGGAGGTGTGCACGCATGAGGCTTTCCTCCCAGGCCATCCAGATCCTGGAAGAGCTCAAGGATCACTCCGAACTTACGGTAGAGGACCTTGAAGCAATGGGATACGACCAGAGCATGGTTAACAGGGCGGCTTTAGAACTGGAGGAGAAAGATCTTGTAGAAGTCGAGGAAGAAGAGGTTATCGGCTACGAACTAACAGGTGAGGGAGAGGAGATAGTTGAAGAAGGGTCGCCGGAGTACAGGCTGGTGGAGAGGGTCAGCAGAGGCGAGAAACAACTCTCGGAGCTTGAAAATCTCGAACTGGACGTTGCGCTCGGGAAGGCCCGTGAGAAGAATTGGGTGGAAGTCGACCAAGGAGAAGTTTACCTGACTGAACCAGGTGAAGATGCTGAAGATGTTACCCGGCAGAGGCTGGAGGAAGGAGAATTTGATGAAGAGATTCAGGAAAGAGGGCTAGTTGAGGTTGAGAAAGCCACCAGGAGAGAGCTTCTGCTTTCGGAGAGAGGAGACGAGATAGAACCGGATGAGATAGAAGAAGATTTCAACGTTGAGGCGAGGACTAAGACGCCCAGGACGGGAAAGAAGCACTTCTACAAGCAGATAATAGAATATGCAAACAAAACATGGAGGGAAATGGGATTCAAAGAAATGGAAGGATCCTTCATTCAGCCGGGCTTCTGGTGCTTTGATTCGCTCTACATACCGCAGGATCACCCGGCAAGAGAGTTGCAGGACACATTCTTTATGAAAAAGCCTGAGAAATCAGATCTGTCAGAGCAGGGAGACTACGTTGAAAGAGTAAAGCAAACTCATGAGAACGGCTGGGAGACCGGAAGCTCTGGATGGGAATATGATTGGTCGGAGAAGGAGGCTTCAAGAAATGTTTTAAGGACTCATACTACAGGTGTCTCGGCGCAGAAACTTGCGGAACTTGAGAAGAAAGATCTTCCGGCCAAGTTCTTCACTACTTCAAGAGTTTTCAGGAATGAAACTATTGATCGTTATCATAATGCTGAGTTCTACCAGTCGGATGGTATTGTGGTGGGAGAAGATCTAAACTTCGTGAATCTTAAGGCCTATTTGAGCCAGTTCTTTGAAAAGATGGGATACGATCAATTCAGGCTTATCCCCAGCTATTACCCCTACACCGAGATGAGCGTGGAAGTCCAGGTCTGGGATTCCCAGGAAAAGGAATGGATAGGTCTCGGCGGATCAGGCATGTTCCGGCCTGAGGTGGTAAAACCCATGTTAGGATTCGAGGCTACGGTATTGGCTTGGGGACTTGGAATTCCAAGGATTGCGATGAGATCAGCCGGTCTTGAAGATGTCAGGGAACTCTACAGGAATGATATCGAACTACTGGAAAACACGTCGGTCTGGAGGCCGAATCTCTGAGGTGATTGTGAATGGCGCACATCAAGATCAACAAGAGAGAATTCGATGAACTGGTTGGACAAAAAATAGAGGAACAGCGACTGGACGAGGAGGCTTCTTTTCTGGGAGTCCACTGGAACCATGTAGAAGGTGAAAAATGGGATGTAGAAGTATATCCAAACAGGCCAGATCTTCTATCGGTTGAAGGTCTGGCAAGAGCCTACAGAGGATTCTTTGGCGTTGATACAGGTATAGAGGGTTACAATGTGAAAAGAGGCGATATATCTGTAGATATCCATGAATCGGTAGATGAAGTAAGGCCGGTTATAGCCGGGGCTGTTGTCAGGAATTTAGAACTTTCAGACAGGATGATAAACGGACTCATCCAGATGCAGGAAAAGCTGCACGAGACGATAGGAAGAAGAAGGGAGAAACTCGCTATTGGGCTTCACGATCTCTCAGTTTTAGAACCTCCTTTCACCTACAGGGCGGTCGAGCCCGAAAAGGTCAGCTTCAAACCGCTGGAATACGACAGCCATATGCAGCTGGGTGAAATCCTGAGCGAGCACGAGAAAGGGATAAAGTACTCCTGGATACTGGAGGATAATGATAGATATCCAATTATCGAGGATTCGGAGGGCAAGGTGCTTAGTTTTCCCCCCATAATAAACAACCAGCTGACCGAAGTAGATACAGGGACGAGTGAGATTTTCATAGATGTTACCGGGAATGATAGGAAATCGGTTGTAAAGGCGCTTAACATTCTGGTCACTGCTCTGGAAGAGCGGGGAGGAGTTATCGAGTCAGTTGAATTAGATGGTGAAAAAATGCCGGAGCTTTCCCCAGGGGAATGGAAGATCGATCCCGAATATGCCAATAGAATTTCAGGGCTTGAACTTTCCAGATCGGAGATGATGGATAGACTGAAGCAGATGAAGTTCGGTGCGGAAGCGGGTGATGAGATAAAGGTTGAGGTACCGGCTTACAGGACCGACATAATGCATCAGTATGACCTGATAGAGGATATAGTTATCGCGCACAGGTATGATAATATTCAGCCTGAACTGCCTGAGGTTGATCAGACTGCTGAAGAAAACCAATTAAGCGATTTCAGCAATATTTTGAGGGATGTACTTCAGGGAACAGGTGCACTTGAGACAAATACTTACATACTCTCGAACAAAGAGAAACTTTTCAAGAGAATGAATGTCGAAGAAAAAGAGGTTGCCGAGATGAGCAATGCATTAACCGAGGATTACACTGTTGTGAGGAACTGGCTGTTACCAAGCATGATGAATGTGCTGAAGAGAAATAAGCATAGAAGTTACCCGCAGAAGTTCTTTGAGGTTGATGATGTCTCAATACCCTCAGAATCATCATACACCGGTGTGAGAAACTGTAGGAAACTTGCCTACGTCGAATCTCATGGAGATGCAGATTTCACAGACGCTAGAGAAGTTCTACAGGTTCTGGAAAGGGATTTAGGTATTCAGCTGGAGGTAAGAGATGTTGGGAAAGACTGTTTCAGGCAGGGAAGACAGGGCGAGATCAGATGTAGAGGAGAGAGGATAGGTATAATAGGTGAATTATCCGGGGAAGTGCTTGAAGACTGGGAACTTGAACAGCCGGTTTCCGGATTCGAACTAAATGTGTATAAATTGGAGAATTATCTGAAAACCGAAAAGAAAGACTAGAGGAGGAGAAAAATGAGTTTAGACCTGGATCAGATAAGGGAGGATCTTGACGAACTTAACGAAGAAATCGTCGATATCGTGGATGAAAGATGGAGCTGGTGGTCAAAGTAGCGGAGTACAAGCATCAGAACGACATGGATATTATCGATAGGGAAAGGGAGGAAGAGGTTAAAGAGGAGTTTGAACGTCTCTTCAGCGAGAGAGATTTACCGGAGGGAAGAGGACGTGAACTTGGAGACTATCTCATACAGACAGCGATTGATCTTGAGGAAGAAATAGTGGGTAAGGAGATAGATCGGGATTAAGAAGACAGATTTTAAGCGACGTCAGCACTCAAAGAACTGCTGCCAGTTCACATATGACCGGCATGGCCGGTCAGCGCTGCCAACTGCCGCTGCAGTTGCCCGCAGGGCTCATCATCCGTCGCTTTTTATTTACTGTACTTCTGTCTCGTGAACCGTTTGGTAGTCGTGTAGTTCTTCTTCCTCGAACCAGATCTCTATCTCGCGCTCCGCTTCTCCAGATTCAGCAGCGTGTATAATATTCTTGTATTTCTTCCCCTCCGCGTCAGCGTGCTCCATCGACATGTGGGCGAACCTTCCCCTGATGGTGGCGGGATGCGCCTCCCGGTTGGAAGTATCTCCCACGATCTTCCTGAGGTTCTCCTGTGCGTGAACGCCTTCAAGAACCATCGCAACTATCGGCCCCTGTTTCATGTATTCAGCGAGTCCCTCGTAGAAAGGCTTGTCAACGTGTTCAGCGTAGTGCTGCTCCAGAAGTTGGTCTGTAGCCTGGACCATCTTCATACCCATTATCTTGAAGCCGGCGTCCTCTAACACTGATACGATTTCTCCAATCAATCCTCTCTTCACAGCGTCCGGTTTGATAGCGACAAATGTTCTCTCCACGTATTCTCCCTCGTTCATTTTTTGCACCTTGAAAGCTTATGAAGCAGGAAAATTTTTAAAGAAATCATCTCGAGGCTGTCAGATTCCTGTAGAAAGTCTTCTCGCATGGAAGCAGCTGCACATTAGGGCTCTGCATCCACTCTGATGCTGTCCTGTTCCTGTAGCTTACTTCCGAGGTCCATTCCATTCCCGACATGGAGTGATCGCAGGTATTGTAGGCTCTGATCATCAGTTCCGACTCTACCCGCCTGTAAAAGTTTTCAGTCCCTGGCTTAACTTCTGTATAATTATCGTAGTTGTAGGTTACGTGATCCCTCTTCTGCATCCCCAGGCAGAAGCCCGCATCCATCCCTACACAGTCAGTGTGGACTTCAGTGTAACCGACCTTCACCGGTTCTTCCGGAGTTACAAGGTTCTTGGTAGCGGCGAATCCTGCTATCATTACCAGAATTATACCCAGATAGATCAGGTTGTGCCTCAGACCCTCGCTGATTTCCGCCTCCATGAAGTTCCTGTCGTGCTTCACCTTCTTAAATTATCGCAATCCTGCAGCTTAATTTATGAATCTTCCACCGGAAATCTTTGCCTATGCAGCTGGGAACGATTGAGGGAGATGTAGATACGTCGAGTTTCTCCTTCAGGGCGACTGAAGAGGTGAAGAAGTTCGACTTTGTCTCGGTGAAGAGCGACGATAACTGGATACTGGCCCAGGTCGAGCAGGTGACCAAGAAGCCGGACGGCGAAACCCTCGCGGATGCCAATATAATCGGTTATAGGGACAAGGGACTGACAAAGGCTCCGAGGCGAGTAATTGAGCCGGGATCGATAGTCTACGCGGCTGACCAGGAACTGATTTCAGATACGCTTGGGCTGGAAGATGAAGGCCTGAGGATCGGACACCTGGAGACCAACGGAGAAATTGACATACATGTCAACAGGGAGGATTTCTACAAGCACTTTGCAGTGCTGGCACAGACCGGAGCCGGGAAATCGTATCTCACAGGGGTCTTGATCGAAGAAATGCTGGAGAAGGATCTCCCGGTGATGGTGATCGATCCGCATGGAGAGTATTCATCGCTGAGGGAACCTAACCCGGATAGCGAGGATCCGAAGGGATATGAAATCACAGAGTACTCGCCAAACACTGATATCAATAGAGAGGCTCTGAAACTGTCTTTTTCTTCCAAGAACATGGGGAAAAAGGAGCTCCTGGAAGTAATACCGGAATCCCTGACGAATTCACAGATGGGGGTTCTATACAACTCGCTGAAGAGGTTGAGAGAGAAGGATGAGGATTACAGCCTGAAGGATATCATGGAGGCGGTTTCCCATGAAGAATCGACGGCCAAGTGGAACCTGCTTAATTCGATGGAGCAGATGGAGAACTCCGGGCTTTTCTCCGAAGATGCGATCGAACTTCAGGATCTGCTGGAGCCGGGGGAGGCCACGGTCGTAAACCTGAAGGCGGTGGAGCCGGAAACCGCGGAGATGGCGATGTTCCTCCTGGCGAAGAGGATGTTTGAGCTGAGGAAGAAAGATAGGATACCCCCCTTCTTGATGGTGATTGAGGAAGCCCACAACTTTGCGCCTGAGAAAGGTTTTGAACAGGCACTGAGCAACAAGATACTGAGGAAGATTGCCTCGGAGGGAAGGAAGTTCGGCCTCGGCCTTGGAGTCATCTCCCAGAGGCCGGCGAGAATTGATAAAAACGTGCTCAGCCAGTGCAACACCCAGTTTATACTCCGCGTTACCAACCCGAACGACCTTAAGGCGATTTCCAAATCTTTCGAGGGCGTGACATCCGAGGTTGAATC
The DNA here is from genome assembly GCA_042218075.1 of Candidatus Nanohaloarchaea archaeon. Lineage (GTDB taxonomy): Archaea > Nanohalarchaeota > Nanosalinia > Nanosalinales > Nanosalinaceae > SW-4-43-9. Next base: position 39,077 of record JBDGRK010000018.1, on the reverse strand, counting down.
AATGATCAAGTCCCTGCCTCCCGGAGTCTGTTTTCTTCTAGGCAACGAGTACCCTGTAATGACCGACGTTAGAATCAGGAGGTCGAAACATGGAGGTGAGACACAGACAGCGGAGAACTACTCTGAGAGGAAGGATGTGTTCGTGTTCGAACCCGGGATATCGCTGGAGGAGCTGGAATCAAGGAAGGGTGAGAAATACGATCAAGCCTATTATCCACTTTACGAGGTTGATGGAGGTAAAAAGAGAATTCTCTACGATGCGGTAAAGGGAGGGAAAAAGGCGGAGGTCGAAAGAGCGGAGGGAACGGAGCAACAGGTACTGGAATTATTATCGGAAGGAAGAGATAAGAGCGGAGTGATGGATGAGCTCGACTTAAATATTTCTAAGGTGACGTCAGTTTTTGATTCGCTGAAGCAGAAGCAGAGGATCGACGAGGATAACGAACCGGTTGAAACGGTATTTGACAGGAGTATAGATTCTGAGAAAGTTGAGAAAGATAAAATGATAGAGATCGAGATGCAACCGGAGGATCTGGGAATCGAGCCGGAAAGGATTGTATACTATCCCTATTATTCGAGGGGAGAGAAGGTTTTCGACCCTATCCTGGGAGAAGAGATCTAGCAAGAAATATAATATTTTTAAACATTAGTTTACTTTATGAATGATGTAAAAGCGAATAGAACGACTGATGGCCGTTTTAGAGAACAAAGAGTCTTTTTTGATAACCAAAAACAAATTAGAAGTCTAATTAATGAAGCCAAGAAAGCAAAAGAATGTACTTGGAAAGAGTTTGGAGAAGAATTTGGTGTATCCGAATATACAGTAAGGAGAACTTGGAGGAAAGAATCTGATTCTTTACCGCTATCTATTGTTAGAAGATTAGAAAAAATAACTGGGGAAAATGTAGAAAAAGAGTTCAAACAAACTTGGCATGGGCAGAGAAAGGGAGGGAAAATATCAAATAGAAGAGGAGAGATACCTGAAACATGGAGTCCAGAATTGGCGGAGTTCTATGGTGCTCTTTTAGGGGATGGTTGTATATATTCCGATATGAATACAGTCTGTATTTCGGGTAATTCAGACCTGGATGAAGAATATTTAGGGTATTTAGCCGATCTATGCCGCTCAATTTTTGATATCGAGCCTAAATTCTATTTTAGTGAAGGTGAAAATGTGGTTAGACTTATAATTAATAGCCGTAAAGTTGCAGAATTTTTGATTAATTCCGGATTTGTAAAGGGTGAAAAGAAGGAGGCCGAATTTAGAATACCTGAAGTTCTTTATAATAGCGGGCTGGTTGGCAGTGTTGTTAGAGGGTTGTTTGATACCGATGGAGGAATATACTCGCATCCTAACTCAGAAATTATGGCTGATATAACATCAATGAATTCTTCGATCCGTGAATTCTTGATTGAAGCAATTAAAATATTGGATTTACCATTAAAACTCTCAAATAATAAGTTTCAGGCTTATGGTTATGAAAATATACGAGATTTCTATCGAGAAATAGGAAGCAGTAATTCTCGTAATATTAAAAGGTATATCTTCTACATGGAAAATGATAGGTTACCAGCAGCGGGGTCGGAAATCATTAAAAATTCAGTAGAAGACGACTTTAGTATACCAAACTTTGGGTTCGTGGTCTAGTTGGTTATCCGGGTATCAGTCTAAGAGACGAGTTCTGATCCGGATCATGACGTCGCCCTTACAAGGCGAAGATCCCCGGTTCGAATCCGGGCGAACCCATTTCAGAAAAAGGTTAATTTCCGTTGTCACCAATAAGTATTAAAAACTTCATGAGTTATTATGTAATAGGGCAGATAAATGTCAGATATCAAACAGGTTATTGTGGTGAATTCCCGGCTGAACATGTCAAGAGGGAAGACTGCAGCTCAGGTAGCCCATGCTTCCCTCAAGGCTGTTGAAAAAGTTTCCGAAGATGTGAAATCGGAGTGGGAGGTAAAGGGTTCTCCGAAAGTAGTACTCTCTTCGGGTGGCAGAGATATGGAAGATTTATATGCCGAGGCCGAGAGAAACAATTTATCCGCTCATAAGGTCAGGGACGCGGGCAGGACGGAAATCGACGAGGGAAGTAAAACGGCGGTGGCGATAGGGCCGGCAAAATCGGGAAAAATAGATCAAATCACCGGTGAACTCCAGCTACTGGAGTGACCCGGGGTGTTTCAAAAGTTGGGTTGCAATATTTCAGGGTGGAACGATGGAAAACAGGATAATGGACTGGAACTATTACACTGAACTCCCGGGAATTAAGGGAGAGATAAAGGAACAGGTAAACGACTTCATAGTCACAGAACTGGCTTCACATCAGACGGACGAAGAAGGCGATCACCTGATAGTGAAACTGAGGAAGCAGAACATGACCACGATGGAGGGGATAGACAAGCTCTCCAACATGCTACACATCTCGAAGGACAGGATCGGCTACGCCGGCAACAAGGATAAGAGAGCGGTGACGGAGCAGTACATCTCGATACAGGGAGTTTCCCAAGAGGATGTCAACCAGATTTTTACAGACGAGTTTGAGCTTGAAGTCGTCGGCAGGAACGGTTACATCGGACTTGGCAACCTGAACGCGAACAGGTTCGAGATAAATGTCAGGCAGCTGGCTCTGCCTATAGAGGACCTCAGGGACAGGACACTGAAAATCGTGGATGAGCTTGAGGGAAAGTTTCCAAATTACTTCGGGCGGCAGAGGTTCGGTTCCTCGCGACCGATAACCCACCAGGTCGGAAGACACATTCTGAGGGGAGAGTTCGAGGAAGCGGTCTGGACCTACATCGCGAAGCCATACGACCAGGAGTACAAGAGCATAAGGAAGATAAGGCAGGAGCTCTGGGACACCAGGGAAGTAGAAGACGCGGCTGAGAAGTTTCCGAAGCAGTACAGGTATGAGAAAGCACTGCTGTACCACCTGACAAAGAATGAAGAAGACTACAGGGGTGCTCTGAAGAGACTTCCGGACGGCCTCCAGCAGCTTTTCATCCACGCATACCAGGCATGGGTCTACAACCGGGTGCTTTCGCAGCTGATCGAAGAAGATTGGTTTGATCCAAAGTACGAGATCCCTCTCGTAGGTTACAAGACTGAGCTGAAGGATGAGAAGCCGGAGAACCTGATAGAAGAAGTGCTTGAGGAGGAGGGGGTCGACCAGGAAGATTTCAGGCTTCAGGACTTCCCGGAACTGAGGTCGGAGGGGAGTTACAGGAGGGCGTTCGCAGACTTCCGGAACTTTGAGGTACTTGACATCGGAGACGACAATCTCAACATGAACAAGAACATGATGACCGTAAAGTTCGATCTTCCGAAGGGAGCCTACGCCACGGTTTTCCTTAGAGAGATTATGAAGAACAGCTGATCTAGTTCACATCATGCGCTCTACTGTACCAACATGATAAAAAATAGAGGGATCAAAGATTTTCCAGTGGTGCAAAAAAATGTTCTTTCTTCTTGCATGGCTGCTGATAGGCGGGGCAACTTTCCTTGCGCTTTTCTACCTGAATATTTTCATGAACAGGCAGCAGGGGAGTTTACCGGAACTGGATTCATATCCATCAGTTTCAATACTTATACCGGCTTACAACGAGGAGAAGACTATCGAGGATGCGCTGGAGAGCGCACTGGAAATCGATTACTCGCCGCTTAAAGTGTTAATGATAGATGATGGATCGACTGACTCAACTCTTGAAAAGGCTAGAAGCTTCGAGGAGAGTGAAAGACTTGAGATAATCGAGAAGGAGAAAAATGAAGGAAAGGCGCAGGCACTGAACAGGGGACTTGAAGAGATAGACTCTGAGTACGCGGTTGTGCAGGACGCGGATACTGTGATCCATTCCAATCTTCTGAGAAAAGGGTTGAGGAAATTCCAGCACGATCCGGAGCTCGGAGCGGTTATAGGAGCGATACAGAACTTTGAATCCGATACCTTCGTCAGGAAGCTACAGAGAGTCCAGTACCAGATGACCAACTTCTACAGGAACCTGATGTCCTCGATCGAGACACTGGACGTTACACCCGGCGCTTTCTCCCTCTACAGGACCTCCGACCTTGAAAAGGTTGGAGGCTTCGACGAGGGCAATCCTACTGAAGACCTCGAGATGGCATGGAGGCTCAGGAAACTTGGCAGGAACCTTGAAATGGTGTACTCTGCCGAGTCCAGGACGGAGTTCCCGGAGAGCTTTCGAGACCTTTACAGGCAGAGAGTCCGATGGAAGAGAGGATCTATAGTTAACTCGATAAAGCACAGGGAGATGTTCCTGGACTCAGATTATGGATGGTTCGGCAGGTGGCAGCTACCTGTACACGTTATCTCACCCCTTCTGGCCTCAGCCTCACTAGTTCTTGTAATATTCGGGTTCGGTGAATCCATCTTCAATATGGCTGTAAGCTATTCCGCTGTCGGGTTTCAGCTTCCCAGCCTGGAGGCAATGAGTCTATCCAGGATTTTACTGGGACTCCAGTTCAAGATATACGTTCCTCTCCTGATCGGGATGGTGATCTCGGCTGTAATGATCAGGACTGCTTACAGGGCGGGAGGAAAGAAAGTTAGAAATCCGCTGGCGGTAATGGTTTACTTCCTCTGGTTCTTCGCGATCCAGGGTTTCTTCACTCTATCAGCGATTATAAAAGAGATGCTTCGAAGTAAACGAGTATGGAACTAGTCAAGAAATCGATGCTGAAGGCAGGAAGTATAACCCTGCTCATACTACTGGTTGGTCTGCTGGCCGGGCTACAGGCAGACGACATGAGAACTGATTTCATACAGCAGCAGCTTGAGGAATCAAGCCTCAGATCCCAGACCTTCGTGGTGACGGAAAAATATCTCTCCGAATCCAGCAAAAACTACTGCGAGGTTGTGTCGAGGCAGATCCCCGACATCGCGGAGAAAAACGCACAGATAGGGCGGGATCTACAGTCTTTCTCGAGCAAGAGCGTCAGCAACAGGGCGAGATACAAGCTGCTGAAGGAGGAATACTATGTGAACCAGCTGAGGCTATACAATACAATACAGGGGTACAACAAAAGGTGCAACGCAAGCACCACCACGATATTTTTCTTCTTCGACGAATCAATCCAGTCACAGAGGCAGGGAACGGTTCTCACGGAGTACAGGGAAGAGGTAGACAATGAAACCTACATTTTCAGCTACAACCTGGATACGAAAAACTCCACCGTGATGGAGATACTGAAGCAGGATTTCAACGTAACTGATGGACCTACAGTAGTTGTGAATGGAAACAGGACTTTCAGGGAATATGTCTCACTAAAGAGGCTCAGGAGTGTGATAGAATGAAGAAACAAGTTGCTCTGGCTGCTCTGGCCTTTATCGGTTTCGGGGCAGGTTTCTTGGGTCAAAATCTGGTTAGTTCAGGATCCTCCTACTGCAGCTCGATCGAGGATGAGGCGAGACAGCAGCAGAAGTTTAACGGATCTATCGGTTGTTATCCGCCTGGAGTTCTTGAGGTCAATCTTTCAGAAAAAGTTAACGAATCCTCCAGACTGAGATGTGTCTGCAGGAAGATTGACGAGAGTGGAAGCACGCTGTATCCGGTCACGGTATCGGATCAGTAGCTGAAGCTGCTTGAAATCTTCAGCTTGTTGCTCCTTCCATCTTTCTCCTTTATCACGATATCCTCTTCGACAAGATCGGATACCAGGCCCGATATCTTCGCCTTCGAGTAATCTGATTCCGAAACCACTTCCTTCTGGAGCATCTCTCCATCGTTTTCCCTCAGCATCTCCACTATCTTCATCTGGTCATCTGAAAGCTCTGAGTAGAGTTTCTCGATCTCCTCCCTATTAAGCCTCTTCCAGTAAAGATAGACTAGTGGCGCGATAATCAGGACGAGTAACAGTGCGGCCAGGATTCTCAGCCCGTTACCCCTGGTCTTGAACTCCTCGTACCTGACCTCGTAGCTCAGTGTTTCTCCGATTCTCGGCTTCTGATCCCATTCCACAAATATCCTCCTCCCCGTGCTACCTATATTTCCCTTTGCCGGAGATATGGATCTCGAGATGTTCTCATCGTTCATCAGGCCGGAGCCCTCAGGCAGTATCACCTTCAGCCTGAACCTATCGGTAGGCCTGTAGATCGGATGCGTATACTTGAATACGTTTTTTTCTCCATTTTTATCGACTATATCCTCGAACTTAAAGGAGAGCTCCACGCTGAAATTTCTCTTCCTGTCTGTCTCGCAGATTATCTCATCTCCTATCGACTGTGACTCCACCCTGCAGGACATCCCGGGATTTGAAGACTTCACCGATTTCACGTCTGCGCCGGTGATGTAGTGGAAGTTGGAGGAGGTAAGTTCCGAGATTTCCACCCTCACACTCGCCTTTGAGTCCTCAAGGTCCATGACCATTTTCTCGGACTCTATACTCGTGGCGGCAGCCCCATAGATCAGTAAAATCGCCAGAAAAACCGGCAGAATCTTCCTCATGGAAATCATCATTTTCTACAGAATTATATGCTTAAGGGCTCTCATCAGTCTCTCTGGAAACCACCACGCCGCCGGCTCCCATCTGGGCGTACTTGTGCATCATGTTTGCCACCGACTGGAGGGTCTCCTGCGCCTCCTTTAGATCAAGATTGTAAGTTTCCGGCTGCTCGAACTGCACATAGGTGGGACCGTAGTTGATAACTGTATCTATCGCCAGCGAGAAAGAGTCGAACTCCGCCTTCAGCTCCACAACCTTCGAGTATCCCTTCTCCATGTTTGGATGCGGGTCCTCCATCTCTTCCGTCTGACCCTCTTCCCTCTCCACAACTTTCACACCTTCGTCCTCTCCAAGCGTTTCCACATGATCCGCCATGGATTCCTCAACTGCTTCTTTGGTCGGTCCTAAAGCTTCGAAAACCATCCAGAGTTTTACAGCCATAAGGAATTCGTGTGCAAGAATCTTTATCAATCCGATACCGGGCTGCTGGAAGTAGTATTGAAACCGAACTCGCTGAGTTACAAGAAGTGTAATCAGATGTATGGTCCGGAGGTAGAACGCACAGTTGGTTGACTGTCAAATTTCCTTACCAGCCCATGAGATGTTATTATAACTCCTGCTCAGTAGTTTCTCGATAATTTCTTGCAAGAAATTAAACCAGGTATTTAACTTTAATTACCCATTAGGGACAATATGAATAAATTTTGGATTTTTGTCAGCTTCTTGCTGATGGTAGGTATTATTCTTAACCTGGGAACTTCTAGTGAAAGGATAGAGTTTACGGATCTCGAGACTGAATGCCAGTATGAAAGGCAATCCGGGTCAAGTGTCGAACTGGAGAACAGGAAACTGAGTTTCGAAGGTCATTTCCCGGTGGAGAACCCCGAGACAGAACTGTCCTACCGCTACCAGCTTAGCGATGGAAGGATTAATCTGGATGTAGTCGCCAGGAATGAGAGCAGTTTAACCGACTTTTTCGACAACTGCCGGTCAGTAGCGGTTTACGATGCGGAGACCGCCAGGATTGACCCCGGAAGATATCTTGTTGAACTGGCACATGACGGGAAGCAGGTGCACACCAGTATCGTGAGGATAGATTGATATAAGAAATACCGGATATCATTCTGTATTCTTTAATTATATTTATATTGAAGACAAAAAAATAGGTTTGCATGCAGTGTAGCTTTTGTGGAGACAGTTTTGACACTGAGAGAGGTCTACATGTTCACCAGGCAGAGGTCCATGATGAAGTAGAAAAGGAGAAGCGGAGAATTCTTGATCAGGATGCGGCAGAAGTCCTGGAATCGGCCAGAAATAGCGATTTTGATCCGGCCGAGCTGATGGAGCTGTTCGAGAAGAGGGAGATAGAACCTGATGATATAAGGGTGTACCGCTGCGACATGTGCATGCAGAGGTTCAGATCTTCCAGGGCTCTGCAGGAGCACAAAAAGGATGTTCACTCAGGTGAGCTCGAGCAATGTGATTACTGCGAGGAGAAGTTCGCGCTCCATAAGAGCCTTCTAAGGCATAAATTGAAGCAGCACAGGGATACTCTTGAACAGCAGGAACCTTTCCTTCTCGAGACGCTGGAAGAGGAATACGAGGATTGAAACCTTTTTTAACGGAGTCAGCAATAATTCTTTATGGCCTATATCTGTCCTGTCTGCGATGAAAAGATGAGCAGCAAGAAGGGGCTAGAACTCCACGAGGAGAAAGAGCATACCGAGGAAGAGGTGGAGGAGGCAGAGAGAAAGCAGGATGAAGAAAATGAAGAGGAAACTAACGAGGAGCAAACTACGGAAGGGAGTACCGCGGATGAAGCTGGTGAGGAAGAATCAGATCAATCCGATGAGGAATCCGGGGATGAGAAGGATGAGAAAGAAGACGTCAAGGAAGATAATGAAGATAAAGATGTTGATGAGGAGAGTGAAGATGATTCTGAAGCCGGTGAAGCGGAGGCTGAAGGCTCCGGGACTGAAGATGGAGAATCGGAAGATGAAGACAGGGATGATGAAGATAATGGAGAAGATGCGGGTGAGGAACCTGACGAAGAACAGGATGAAGATGATGAGGCTGGAGAATCTGGGAGAGGAGAAGTTGACTCGAGCATTGAGGCTGAAGAAGAGGAGGAAAGCGGGGAAGCCGACTCCGGAGATAATCTCGATGAAGAAGAGGATTGGGACGACATAAGCTTTGATGAAGACGATGAAATTGATGTGGAAGATTCTGAGGAAGATGTTGAAGAGCAGGATGATGGTCAGGAAGATATCGATCTTGAGCTGGATGATGCAGAGGAGGAAGAAAAAGGTGCAGCCGGTGAAAGTGAGGAAATAGGAGATCTGCTTGAAAAAGTAAACGAGATGGACGAGAAGATTGCCAAGGCTGTCAAGGCAAAGGAGAAGGCGAAGAGAGCTGAAGACGAGCTTGAAGACCTGAGAGAGCAGAAGAAGCAGGTAAAGGAAGAGATCGAGGAACTTGAAGAAAGAAAGGAAAGTAAGGAAGAGGATATCCAGGAACTGAAGAAGAAGGGAAAGAAGATCAAGTCGAAGGTCCAGAAGCTTGATGAGAAAACAACGAGCTTGAAGGAGAGAAAGAAGGGATTGAAGAAGGATATATCCGAGTTGAGGCAGGAGAAGAAGAACCTGAAGGAAGATGTTGAGAAGATATCCTCTAACATGGAAAACCTCAAGCAGAATCTTGAGAAACTTTAAGATATACAGTTTCTAAATAAACATAGAACTTACTTGTTCAGTGTAAACTTGACCTGTCCTTCCTCGTTTTCAATCTTCACTTTGTCCTCCTTTGCCAGCCATCCAAGAGCCTGGTTCAATGCGTCGGAATCGACAGTCTTAGGTGTGTAATCCTTCAGCTTCTCCGCGGTGGTCTTTCCATGCGACTCCAGCGCCTCGTAGACTTTGCCCGCGGACTTTCCGATCATACCTTCCACCTCGAACTCGAACTTCGGAGATTCCTCTCTCTGCTCCTCTGCTTCACTCACTTTGATTATTGTTTCGAGAGCGACGTCGGGAGAGACTGAGATTGCGTCGATCCTGTTGTCCACCAGGAACTCGGCGTATCCTTCATGCGTGGAGGGTGCGTCGCCGCAGATACCGACGTGTCTATCTTTCGAGTGGGCTCGCTGGATCAGCTTCCGGATGGATTCTTTTACCGCAGAGTCTCTCTCATCGAATAATTCTTTCAACTTATCAGAGTTGCGGTCGACCCCGAGCGTCAGTTGGGTGAGGTCGTTTGTCCCGATTGAAAAGCCGTCGAAGACTTCTGCAAATTCTTCCGCCCTTATTATGTTCGCGGGTATTTCCGCCATGACGTAGACATCGATGTCGCCCTCGTCGAGGCCGTACTCCTTCATCTTGGCTCTCACGTTCTTTCCCTCCTCGACTGTCCGGCAGAAGGGCACCATGATCGTCAGGTTGTCGAGCTCCAGCTCGTCTATAGCCTTCCTGAGAGCTTTGCACTCCAGTTCGAACGCCCTGGAGAAAACTTTGTCGTAGTATCTGGATGCGCCCCTGAAGCCGAGCATGGGGTTCGCCTCTTCAGGCTCGTATTCTTCTCCACCCTCCAGCTGGGCGTACTCGTCCGATTTGAAGTCACTTAACCTTACGACAACCTGGTCGGGGTAGAATGCTGCTCCGATTTTCCCCAGTCCATCCCTCAATGCCTGTACGTACTCTTCCTCTCTATCCTCCTCTATAAGGTGGAGTGGATGCTCTCCGACGTGCGATGAAATGATAAACTCCTCTCTCGCGAGTCCCACGCCGTCGACAGGGAGCTGCGCAACGTGGAACACCTCGCTGGGCTCCCCGATGTTCACCTGCACGTCTGTCTCGGTATCGGGTATGGAATCGAGTTGGTGTTCATCTACATTGTATTCCAGCTCGCCCTTCCAGATCTTTCCGGTGGAGCTTGAACAATCCACAGTGACTTCCTGTCCATCTTTTAATCTGGATGTAGCGTTCTCTGTGCCGATCACAGCTGGAACGCCAATCTCTCTTGACACGATCGCTGCGTGACTGTTGGAGACAAGTAGCGGAGTATAGTGTGACGTGAATACGATGTAGTTCTTCTCCATTTCTTCTTCCTCATCCACCTCGAAGTTGTATACCTTTTTTTCACCGAGTTCCTCCTGTTTTGAAACCCTGTACATTCTAATGTTGGAATTCAGAACGGTTTCAAGCTTCTCCTCTAATTCTTCTGATGCCAGTGGAAGAACACGCTTCCTGATCTTGTCTTCTCCAAGCAGCAAGTTTTTCTGGACATATGGTTTTATCTTCCCTTCGTGGTTAACCTGATTCACTACATCTCCAAGTAGCTGATTTGCAGAGAAAAGCTTCGGAGAGAGCTTTTTCTCGCCAGTCTCTCCATCTATCCTCTCGCATGCCTCTACCAGTTCCTCTTGTTTCTCCACTATCTGCAGGTTCCAGATTTCCCTGTTTGTGGTGACCTGTGGGACTATTCCAAGTTTGAGGCAAGCAAGAACCGCACCTCTCAGTATATGGTCTTTCTCAATATATATATGGAGCCTGTTTTCGTTTATTGAACCGTCGCCATCGAGCAGTCCGGTCAGGAATTCCTTCGAACTTTCCCTGTCGAGTTCTGTCACCCATTCATCTAGGCTCTCCTCTATCTCTATGAATATATCAGCTATATCTCGCCTGTGGCACCTGAAGTCTGTCGCCACTCCTTCTACCGTTCTCTGTTCGGACTTGAATCGTCCGGAAGAAATTTTTTCCTGTTCTTTCAGGGTGTAGCTGAATAAATCCTCAAACTTTGATTTCACAGTCTCGATGAATTGGCTTTTATGATCTGTCTTTTTCTGCGTGATAGTTACTCCGCCCCTTCTCTCGTTCGAGAATGTATGTCCATCTGATATCACTACGCCAGCCAGATAGGCTAAATCTTCAGCTTTCTTACTGCCTTCCGGAAGATTATCTATGAGACTTACATGTTCATCTTCCTCAAGTATATCCTGTATCTCTTTCTTCACCAGTTCTCTACCGTCGTATGTGTACATCCTGTGGTCTTTTGTCAATCCTATTGTGTTTTTCGTCGCTCTGCCTGTCTGTGAGCAGGATATTTCAATCGCCTCCAGCTCTGTAACGCTTGACTCCTTAATCTCTTTCCAGGCTGGTTCTTTACTTTCATAGTCGTAGGAAAGCAGTTTGAAATCTTCTCCATCCTGGAATCTTTGATGGGCTTCCGCCATGGTCATGAATCCTTCCGAGGTCAGGATTTTGGTGTCGCCAGTGAAGCATGTTCTTCCTCCCTTGTTTGTAATAATTGCGCCCGCTTTCTTCATGATCGGCTCCCAGTCCGGGTCTGTCATATCTGTAACTAACACTTCGCCTTCCTCGAACTGGTCGATCTGCTTCGGCGAGTTCAGGACGTGGGCTTTTCCCTTGCCGATCTTCGATCCTATTGCCTCTCCCTCCAGGATCACCTCTGATTCCTCCTCAAGCTCGTACTCTTCGATTATATTCTCGTCTTTCTCCGCTTGGACTGTTTCAGGTCTCGCCTGGACGATGTACATCTCCTTTGTCTGACCATCATACACCCACTCGATGTCCATCGGCTTTCCATAATGATCTTCTATCTGTATGCCGTATCTCGCGAGTTCTTTCACCTGGTTGTCGGTGATGCAGAACTTTTCCCTCTCATCTTTTGGAACTTTTACCTCCTTGTTTTCCATTCCATCCTCCTGCTGGTGGTCCTCGTTTTTTACCAGCTTGACTTCCTTGTCTCCGAGCTTTTTCTCGATTATGCCGAGGTTGCGCTTGTAGACAGTGAACTCGTCGGGATTGACCTCTCCCGCGACCACCATATCTCCGAGTCCGTAGCTCCCGTTGATGGTGACCACATCGTCAAAACCTGAGTCCGGATCCAGCGTGAACATGACTCCCGCCGCTCCAATATCAGATCTTCCCATTTTTTGAACCACTGCGCTCAGCTTCACGTCAAAGTGGGAGAATCCCTTGTCCTCTCGATAGGATATAGCGCGGTTGGTGAACAGGGAGGCGAAGCAGTCCTTTATCCTCTTGATCAGATCCTTTTTACCTGAGACGTTGAGGTAGGTATCCTGCTGCCCTGCGAATGACGCTCCAGGCAAGTCCTCGGCTGTTGCTGAACTTCTGACAGCAACGTTAGGGTTTTCCACCCCTAGTCTTTCCTCCAGCCCCTCGTATGCCTCGATGAAGTCTTCCCTCAGCTCTTTCGGCATCTCCGCCTCCTTGATATGCGCTCTTATCTTTTCTCCCCGGTTCTGCAGCTCTGTCACATCGTCCGTGTCAAGCCCATTGAGGAGCCTCTCAATCTTGTCCCTGAGCTCCGTGTCGTGTATGAACTTGTCGTATGCGTCGCTCGTGGTGGCGAAGCCAGGAAGTACCGGCACTTCCACCTCGTTTTTCAGCTCTCCAAGGTTTGCGCTTTTTCCTCCGACTCTGGAAGTGTCGTCAGCGTCGATTTCGCCGAACCACAGTACGCTCTTCATGTAACTGATTTCCCGCCGCTCCCATTTAAAGAGAGCGTTGTGAGTTAGAGGTGAGAATTTTTTAAGATCTTCAACCTCTTTATCATTCCTGCTTTCTCGCGTATTCTGCTATGTTCTTGGTGAAGGTGTCAAAGTCTTCCAGGTTATCCGTCAGGTACTCATGCAGTCTTTCTACCTGAATTTCTGTGTACTGGTGTACGAGTACGTTCCTGAACCCTGCTGCATTCTGGAATCTCTCGGCGAAGTCTTCAGGAAGAATTTCTGTTTCTCCAAGCTTCTTGATCATTTCTCTGTATTCTCCCGGCTTCTCCATCTCCTCGTGTGAGATTATCATGGAGCATATATCGAGAACTATCTCCAGAGCAACCTGGAAGTTTCTCTCCAGAGCGTTCTGCAGCATTACGTCCTCTTCCAGTTACTCAAGTCCTATATCCGAGTGATCTCTCAATCTTGAAACCCTTTCATCCAGCTCTTCAAGTTTTTGTTCGAGTTCTTCCTTCATTTCAATCCCTTCTCCACGAATCTCTCCAGTCTTTTCTCAGTGTGCCTTTTGTCGTGGTATCTCCTGTCCAGGTATTTTCTCATAATATCGGTTTCGACTTCCACCTTTTTCTGCTGTAACTTCTCATAGAGGAGTTCGCCTCCTGAAATTATATTGTAGTTCAAAAGCCGGTTAGATGTATTCATTACCACTATGTCCATGTCTTCTCCCACTAAGACTGAAAGTTTCCTCCTGAGTTCAAGTTTTTTCTCTATAAAGTTTTCCTCCTCTCTTAGATAGATACCGAAGTCGATGTCGCTCAGTCTTCCTACCTCTCCTTCAACCATGGAACCGAAAACATAGGCCAGTTCAACTCCCTCTGTCTCTTCAAATACTTCCACTATTTCATTTCTATTCTCCCTGAATCTTTCTTTTATCCTTTTCCCGTTTTGTAGCTGTCTCATACTTTCATATCTGTTTTAGAATTTCAAGTGATTTTTGCTTCTATCCTGTATTTTTCCTGGCTATCCTCTCGAATTTTTCTACAAGTTCTTTTGCATCATTCTTCAGTTCCTTGAATTCTTCTTCATCTCCGAGGAATCCTGTTTCGTAGTCTGCCTGTTCTCTTCTGGTCTTGATCTTTGAGAAAGTTGATGCTTCGTTTTCCTCCAGTATTTCATTTTCTTTAACCATTATATTGTGGATCAGGCTGTCGAGACCGGCATGAGTTTCCGGAGAGTATTTTATTGACAGAAGAGCGGCTCTCGCTCCGTGGTAGACTGCGTAGTAAAGCGTCGAGTACCTTCTTCTTAGCGACACCTCCTCCATGGATTCGAGGTCCGCGAGTGCCTCCTCTGACAGTTCGAGTTCTTTTTCAACCTGGGACATACTCTATCCCCTCTTTCTCTGCCTTTTCTGTTACCGGTGTTTTCTCGCCTTTTTCTACTATGATGGGTGTGATCGAGACTCCGAATTCGGAGGATTTCTGGAAGGCTTTTTCCTCGATTTTTTCTGTATCTGAGTGATCCGATATTTCTACCAGTATATCTACATCCGAGTTTACTCCGTGTTCTCCTCTTGCGACTGAACCGAACAGCTTTACCTTTTCCACACTTGGGTATTCTGTAAGCTCAGAGGCCAGTGATTCGAAGGCTTCCCTGTGAGTGTGTTTGTCTAGTTCCATGAATGTTCAGGTATGCTTGATCATTAAATCAATTTTCCAGAGCAAAATCCTGAGAATAGAAATTGACGTAATGTTAATTAGACTGGTTCTTAATTGTTGTTTCATGAAACTTGAAGGCGAAAAACTGGTGCTGGGAAAGAAGTTAACTGATCTGGATCAGAAGGTGCTTGATTTTACAGAGAAGCTGGAAAGTTTGGATGTGAAGTATGTGGTAGTGAGCGGTTATGTTGCGATCCTCACTGGTAGAAGCAGAGGTACTGAAGACGTAGATTTACTTCTGGACCCGGCAACTTTCGATAATAGTAAGTTTGGGAAGTTAATTGACTCTGGTTACTGGAGTGTAGATGCCACAAAAAGGGAAGAAGCAGAGGACAGGCTTGAAGATGATCTGTCGATTCGGTTGGCGGAGGATGGAGAGACAGTACCTAATTTTGAGATTTTCTATCCGTCTACTTCCTGGGATAGAGACTGTATTGAGCAGAGAGTCAGGGTTGAGATGGGAGAAGAGGTACTGTATATTAGCCCCATTGAATTGCAGATAGCCTACAAGCTTTACCTTGGATCGCAAAAAGATTTCGAAGATGCTCTCCATCTTTTTACAGTTTTCAGGGAGGATATAGATGAGGGAAAATTAGAAAAGATTGCAGGAGAAATGAGTGTACATGGAGAACTCGAAAGACTTGGAGAAACTTGAGGAGAAAAAGAGGAAGAACAGGAAGCAGAGGCTCGACTTTGTAAAGAGATGGGCTGAGTACGTCAGAGACAATCCTGATGAAGACTGGTCCGGACAGCAGAAGACGGTTTTGGAAAAGTAGATTTTGATACTCATTCATCCAACTGTTTCAACCCGGTTTCTGGCCCGGAGTCTAAAGAACAAGAATTATATAATACATAATCGTTTCTATGGTGATGGAACAGCGAGGTACGGCAGGGTTCCATAGAAAGTCGAGATAGAGAACATTACCGAGCTTGAAGGCGCTACCCTGGGATAGAAGAGGTTAAAGAGGAAATACTTGAAGAGAGAGAAGGATAGCTGTCAGTCACGGATGTTCTATATTTACCCAAGACTGTGATTTCCAGAAGATCGAGGAACTAGAAGTTCACAGGCCAGAAGAATTACAGTAAACTACCTCGCTCCAGCCAAAACATCAAATATCTCATCCAGATTGTATAAAGCCAGGTCTTCCCGCTGCTCGGCTTCTCGTTTTAGATCATCTCTGAACCCGTTTTTGGAGAAAAGTGCATACTCTTCGTTCCGAGACTCTTGATCATGCCATCTAACCTTTTGGCTTTTCTCCTCAAGGTCAGTTAACATTTTCATACCTACTTTTTGATTTGTCCATTTGGCTTCTCCAAACAGTATTCTCTCACTTTCCTCGTTCAGCGCCACCACATCTATTTCATCTTCCCTGTACCACCATCGACCTGTTTTCTGGTACTCGCCCTGTTTCGCTGTGGCTTCCCTGCTTAACTCTTCAAACGTCTGGCCGGTCAGGTGCTTGACCTTTTTCTTCACATGCCTGAAGCCGGTTTTTCTGGACTGTATACGACTTCTCTCCGGGAAGATGGTCTTGAACCAGAAACGTGTAAAATGGTCTTTTACATAGTACCTCTGTCCCCGTCCACTGCCTTCTTTCGTGACAGGTTTTTGCCTTTCAACCAGACCTATCTCGTAGAGCTTGTCCAGGTAGTTGTATATTTGCCGATTATCCATACCTATATCGTTGGCTATCTCAGGTGCTTCATGCTGTCCCTGTGATATGGAACGGAGTATGGCATTGTACTGTCCCAGTTCCTTGAACTCCTGGCTTAACAGGAAAAAGCCTTCCTCAAAGAAGAAGCTGTCTGGCTCCAGCATTTCGTTGATCATTTCGGAGAAATCGTAGCTGTAATTGGCTTCCTCGTAATATTTGGGAACACCCCCGAGAACTGAGTATACTTTAATCGTTTTCTCAAAACCATCGAAAAGATGCTGTAGGTGATTAATTTCCAGAGGCCTCAAGTTGATCTGGGCCGACCTTCTGCCGTAGACGGGAGATGAACGATTTAGAATACTCTCCTTCATCAAACCGATAAGCGAACCGGAAAGGATCAAGCTCGTATCCGAATCTTTCAGGAAGCCGTCCCAGAACTTCTGGAGATACGAAGGGAAAGATTCACTCCTCTTGATAATGTAGGTGACCTCGTCTATAATGATACTTCTCTTATTTTCAGTGTCCATATTCTGCTCCAGGTAGTTGAAAAGCTGCTTCCAGTCACTTATGTCCGACTCTTCAAGAAAATCATCTTCAAGATGCTCAGCCATCAAATTCTTGAATTCCTCTACCTGCTGACCCTCAGGTTCCTGGGCTGCGAGATAGTAGACACCCTTCTTATCACTGAAGAACTCCTGTATCAGACGCGTCTTTCCAATCCTTCTCCTGCCATATATCGGTAAAAAACCTCCTTTTTCATAGATACTGTTCAAAGTTTCAAGCTCGGCCTCCCGGTTCAAAAACTCCATGAAAACACGTAGAAATTTAACTTATTTAAAAATGACTAATTTAGATATGACTAATCTGGATATGATAACAGATTTTTCCCTCACCTCCCACGAATCTTAGTCTCTTCAACTTATGATTAGTAAAGTGTTTTCTCCTTGTTAGCTTACAAGAAGGACTTTTTGGTTATTAAAGAAGTTTTCTTTTGAAATGGTAATAGTCCAGTTGTATTCCTGATTTATCTGGATTCTTCCTGATCTCATTTGCAAGTTCATGGGCTCTAAAGTTGTTCTGGGCCGGAGGACAGGTAATCATATCTCGATCAAACTCAATTCTGTCGTCCCGGAACCAGTTTGACAATGTATCTAGGATTGCATCCATGTTGCCTGGATACTCGTCTTCCATATGTATTTGATTTATATCTTCTATAACATCTCTCAACAGGAAATACAAGCCTATTGAGAACATTTTGGGGCCGAACCAGGATACTCTGTAGTTTCTTTTGAACGGTTTCTTCAGTCTGTCCTCTACCTTAATAGTTACCTCTTTTGGAATAAAAACCGAACATTTTGGTTTCTTGGAGTCAAGAGGACAGTACACGATAGCTGTGTCGTGCTCGGACTTATTTACCTTTCCAGATTGATCAATTCCGGCAGTTTGTATGCCCAACTATACCACGGGTGGGATACTGGGCGAAATAATTTTATGGTTAATTGGAAATGTAGAATGTGGGAAGCCCCGGTAGTATTTAGGGGCCGATACCTGTGGTTGCACCCTGCTATCCGGGGCTCGCCAACAGGGCTCCCACATTAATCACTAAGTACAACGAAATATTTAAATTGTTGGACAGGAACTGCATTTCCGGTGTTTAAATCCTCTCTAATCATGTCGCTTCCCGCTTCTTCATGGGAAAATTCTTAAATATTTGACATTTCAGGAAACTTGTTTGGCTGGCCTATTATTGGTGCTTGCTCCTGATTCCCTTGCTGCGGCTTCTTCACTTGACTGAATGTATTTTCTGGCTGTATGTATTTCGCTCAAGCCCGATTACTGCCATTAAGGGAGTAGGCTGACACTCCTCTCTTGGTGTGGAATGTTGCGGCTGTGGCTCTAGGTTGGTGTGGTTTTGACCTTTTTAGGCTGGTTTTCAAACTCTGATTCAAGTTTGTTACTGAAGAAGGATGGTAAGGAGGGTTTTTGGCTGAATTCGGGTTTTATTTCAGCTATGGCAATAAATATTTAAGTGTTATTGGTATAGTTGTAATATATGAGGCGTGTGGAGTTAGATCTACTGGAAGAACTCCAGCACAGGTCATGTACAGTGTCAGAATTAGCCGATAGGTTGGACAAGAATCAGGGCTGGATATCAGAGGTCGTCAAAGAGCTCTCTGAAGTAAATCTCGTGGAAAAAAACCAGTCGATCAAGTACGCGGATACGTTCGAGGCACGTTTGCTAGGCCAGCTCTTCAGGAAATACGATGCCAGGCAACTGCTCTCAGGGAAGAAAGAAGAAATCCTGCGAAGCCTTCATCAACAACCTAAAACTGTTTCTGAACTTGAAAAACAAGGATTCCCGGCCTCTACTGCATATACCGCGCTCAGTGATCTCCAGACAGTCGGAGCGGTAGAGAAAGTTGAGGATGACAGTTATAGGATCGCAGACCAGACACTGGAAGATTTCCTAACTGCGTCTACCTCTTCAGATACCGGTAATGTCTATGAGGCAGATGGAGAACAGATCGTCGTCACCGATGGAGGCGAAGACGTTGAAGGCGTTCTTACAGGGTTCTCAGCCTTCCAAAGATATGGAATCGATTACTATCCGGTCAAACAGCAGTTTTACCCTGGCAACCAGGAACCGGGTATTGAGAACGTACTGATTCACGCAGTGAAGACTGCCGATAACAGGAAGCAGGCTTCGATGACGGCTATTTTCTACTTGAAGCATCGGTCGATCCTGGAGTCCTCGAAGCTGTGGAAACTTGCGAACAAATGGGGGTGTGTTGAGGAATGGGCTGATACCCTGGCCTATAGCGATCAACGTGATCCGAAACGAGAAGACCGCTTCCTGCCCCGGGATGAATTTACGTCGCTGGCCCAGGACTATGATGTATTCCTCCGTGGCCACCATCCCGAGAAAAGCCTGCGGAACGGTCTCAGAGAGTTAGGAGAATCACTCGATAAGAGTGTTGACGCTTATCTTCTGGGTGGCGGGAATTTGATTCTTCGAGAATTGAAGGACTCGACCAAGGATCTTGATATCGTTGTCGACAGCGAACAGGATTTTCAGAGTCTGAGTGAAGCACTCCGTAGCATTGGTTACAGTGAACGGAGTGATTTGGAGGATGCGTACGAAGAGCTTGATCCGGCAGTTGTATTCGAGAAAGAGGGTTCACCACGTTATGATATCTTCTTACAGGCGGTTGCTGGTAAACTCGAACTAACAGAATCGATGAAACAGCGTGTCGACCGGTCTTTCAACTATGGAAACCTCGAACTTCATCTCATCTCTCTATCCGACATCTTTCTTTTTAAATCGATTACTGAGCGGGAAGGAGACCTGGAGGATGCAGCACTGATCATCCGGCAAACCGGTATCAAATGGGACGATCTCCTGGAAGAAACCAAACGGCAAGATAGCTTAACAGGCCAGCTCTTCTCATTCGCAGTCTTGGACACAATCGATATTCTGAAACAGCGAGAAAGTATCGATCCGCCAATCCATCAGAAACTGATCTCATACTGCCTGGAGAAAGCATTACTTGTCTACCTTGAACAGCCGAAGACAATAGAAGACCTGCGCAAAGAACTGGACTTTCCCGACCATCAGATCTACAACAAACTGCGGAAACTAGAAGACGAAGATCTAATTGAGGTAAACAGAACCGGTCACCTCAACAGATACCAGGCCAGCACAGATCAAAAAATATGACCGGTGATTACTTCATCCCTACATAACCTTCGTAGTCGGTGTGAAACCAGTCTTCTTTGCTATTCTAGTTTAATCCAGGTCAAGAAGTTTTTCACCAAGGTCGTATATCAGGAGATTATACGTATCCCATGTCTTGTAGTTCTTCCTTGGCTGCCTGTTTTTCTTCATCGACTCCATCTTCCCTTGAAGTGCTATCTGTAAACGAAAGATTAATTAGATTCAGCCATGAATTGGTATATGTGGTAATATGTCAGCTATAGACAAACTTAGATTTGATGAGAAATTGAGAGAGAACCCGAGGATTAAAAATTCGCGTATCTCGGTCATCCAGGTATATGAGATGAATGTATTAAACGGCGAGACTGTTGAAGAGATAGCTGAAAAGTACGAAGCACTGGATAGAGAAGCAGTAAGACAGGCGATAAGATACGCTCGGTTACATCCTGATGAGATAAGACAACAGGCAACATCGGAACTAACGAAACAGATAGTTGAGAGACAGAGCCGCTCAGCCGCAGCGTGATACTTTCTGAACATCTCTACAATCATCTGCGATGAAATGGTAAATCCTGTAATCGGAGAAAAAATTCAAAAAGAGCTTGGGATAGAGACTCTAAGACCTGAAATATCCGAAACAGACGAAGGAATAATCGAACTCTCGGAAAATAAGGAAGCGCCCATTCTAACTAGGGACTGGGACTTTGAAAATAAACACAGAGATGGTAAAAATCATTTTGGAATACTTTTCGACCCCAGAATGCATCACAGAAACCCGGATGAAATAGTTTCTGCGATCGAACAGGTAGTCAAAAATATGAGTAAGGGAGATCTGGAAGCAACAGTTGTAAGACTCAAAAGATTCTACTGAGTTACATCACTGCATTTAGATCTGGTATTCTTTTCCTTACATCCTGAAAAGATCACACATATCCCATGTCCTGGAGATCTTCCTTGGCTGCCTGTTTTTCCGCATCTATTCCGCCTTCTCCGTATTCCTGTGCTCCTTCCCGATCTTCTTTGGATGTGCAGCATTTGGAGTCGGTGTGCCTGTATCCCTGGTCGTAGAGTTCCGGGTATGATACTGTTTCTGCTTTGAGGTATGCCCAGACGTTGGCTTCATCCCAGTTTTTCAGTGGGTTTACTCTTGTGTATTTTGCTGGTTCTTTTTTCTGTTCAATAAGTTCTATCTCTGTTTCTCCGTTTTCCTGTGCTATCATGTCGCTTCCCCTAATACCGGTGATTAATGTATCATAGTTGTGGTCTTCAACGAACTTCTTTAGCGGTTCTACTTTTAGTGCTCCGCAGCTTTCCGTGACTGATATTAAAAAAGATCTCCAGCTCAACATAAAAGGGCTCGCTTTACGGGTCAGGGAGATGAATCAAAAGGAATAGCGGTTATAAATTGTGTCTATCTCGCCCGAACTTAGTGCTCGATTGTAGACTCGAACATCGTCAATATCTGCCGATATAGAACGGTTAGGGCTGTGAGGATCGGCTCCAAATCCGGAGTCGGCGCTGACTGTGGCGTAGCTATCGCTACCGCTATTCTTCTCACTTGCGTCCTGGTATACACGTACGGTTAATCCGTCAAAAGTGACGGCTGCATGTGTCCATGAACTTGTCGGGAATGAAGTGCCGGAACTTACCGCAGAACCGTTACTACCGTCGTCCATTCGACATCCTAGCTGACCGGAATTGACACTGAGCGTACCTATACTCATAGTGGCACGTTCATTAGTAATTGAGACGACATGTCCATCATTTCCGTCAAAGTATACCCATGCCGCAAAGGTAAAGGCATCATCATTACTGAATCCCCAGGCATTATTACCCGCATTCACATTTCCATCGAAACTTAAGGCGTAATCTCCAACCTTCCCTGATGTCCATGAAGCTCCATTTATTGAACCATTATTACTTCCATAACTATCTGTAGCCGTGCTTCCGCTCCCAGATTCTAATTTGTACCAGGATATGAGCCCAGCAGTAACCTTACTAGAAATAATAGTGACCCAGCTGCTTCTATTGTAATATTCCACCACCGAACTATCTGTGTCGAAGAAGAGGTGGCTTGAGGAGGGCGAGCTAGGCCTGGAACTTCCCACGCTCAAATCATGTCCGTCAAGCTGGTCGGCATTCAAGCCTGAACCGGAGCCGTCGTTTCCTGTATGTCATGCAGTGTTGCCATTTATAGTGGTTCCAGACAGTAGGCTTGCACTTGACGCTATTGATGAAAGAGCCAGACCGCCCGTTCCCAGACCGAGAGCTTTCAGAAATCCCCGCCTCGATATCTTTTTTTCATCCAGGTTTACCAAGCTTCCTCCTGCTTTACGATACTTCTCTTCAATCTTCTCCTCTATTATTCTCTCAAGACCCTTCCCTTGAGTTTCTACTGCATCATTAGTCTTCTCCTCTATGACTTCCTCAACCTCCTGCTCAACTAACTCTTCGATCTTTTCCTCGTCCATTTGCGACCAATAGTTAGTTTTTATCTCCTGTGTTTTAATGATTTTCTCAAAGAAGATTTGAGATAGCCCTGAAGAGTTCAGCCAGAAATCCTTTATTTCCTTGATCTCCGGTTTCCGATCTTTCTCTCCGATTGTCCTCCGCTTCCACCACTGTCACGTTCTCGTACCTCAGCTGAAGGAAGGAGTCGCTTCTCGTGGCTGAGCTGTGGGTGTAGTTGCTGTCGCTGTTCCTCGACCATACGAGGACGTGCATCTTATCGCCCATGAAGCTGTGGTTCAGATTCCAGGACCTGCATGAGCTCTCGCTCCATCCCGATTCAAGCACGGTACCGTTCGACTTCAGCCGGAAGGAGTATTCCTGTTTTCCGCCTGATGCACAGACCTCGAATCCAGATCCATTCTCCACTTCGATGTTCATCGGCACTCTTCCGTACCTCGCTGTCCCATCACCATAGACTATTGTCTTATTGTTTTCTCCATCGATATTGAACTCATGACCAAGATTATCACTGGTGGAGTCTATCTGGTATCCGGACACGAAAGTCACCAGGAAAAGAACTGATGTCAGGAAAACTGCTTTCTTCATTGATTCAAAATTGTCGTTCCCGGTTTAAATCTCTACTTCATTCCTAGCTGTAGATCTCATACTTCCTCGGATTCTCGATATTCTTGTTCAAGTCCTTCGACATCATCTGACGGCGATTCAATGTTATGTTTCTGTGTGTATTGAATCATCTGCCATACCGAAACGTCGGCCCGAGCTGCCGCAGCCTCTATACTTTTCTCGCCTCTGCTATATGATTCTGCAGCTTTTCTTTTCAGGTATTCTTCTACATCCTCTTCCAGCATTTTCCTAAGCAGTGTAGCTCTGTCTAGGTGTTCTTCTTCTGCTATTTCATCCAGTTTTTCGACTGTTTCTTCCGATATTCTTGTTGATACAGCTTTAGTCATTCTTCTTCACCTCTTGCATGTTCTTCAGCTTTTTTCATCAGGAAATTAATCCTCTGACCTGTTGTTCCATTTACTGAGTTTAGTCTGTTAAGCTTTTCTCTCAACTCGGACTTTTCCAGTTGATTATTGCGGAATTGTTTCAACAGTAACATGTCTGTCCTTATTACATCAACCTGTTTTTTCCTCATTTTATTTCTAGCTACTTTATCTGATGTCAAAGCTGGAATATCTTTTTTATCTGCCAGCATGTATACACTTGTCTCTCCTCTAGCCCCGAAATAGTCTAACTCTTCTTCCAATTTTTCCTTATCAACTTTCTCATTATTCCAGTTCTCTTCTATATGTCTCTCAAGCAGGAAAGCGTCCGATTTATCTTCTTTCTTCCCGCTCTTAACAGCTTCATCAAAAACTTCTCTGGTAATATATACTTCGTATCTGTCCAGTATGGGTAGCATCCCCGACTTGGCCAAGTAAATCAAAGTGTTAGTATCCGGAACCACTTCATCCATGACAAATGTATACAAACCAAACTTTAAAATTCTTATTGTTTACATGTGGAACAAGCTTATTTCGCTCCGACTGCTACATTGTAAATTTGGTAGTCTTCATATTCTGCATCTTCAAGCAGTTCCCTTTATTCTCTTGCTGTCTTATCGTTCAGGTTTTCAGGTCTCTCGAATTCTTGCAGGACCGCTCCGATTGCTTGCCTGTACTGGTCGAAGCTGTACTTATCTACTTCAAGACTCTCATTGATTAGTAAAAATTAAAAAAGGTGAAGTCTAGAACCATCTCTGAAAGTAATTCTGGCTTTCCAGAAGCCTCTGTCTTCATCTGTGGCAGTTGAATCAAAAGATAGATCAACTTTAGAAGGGTTATCCAGAATTTCCTGCTTCCTATCTGCGAAATAGCCTCGGATCATAAGGCTTCCATGAGTTTACCTGTCTTCTCCTCCCAGTACTTCATGCTCTCATATACAGCATACCACTCAAAGAAGTCTTCATCATCACCAAGCTCTCCGGATTCAAACTTCTCCATAAACTCCTCTGAACTCATATCATATTCTTCCTCAAACTCTTCCAACCTCTTCCTGAATCTCTCCAGCATGTACTCGCCTTCATTCAGATCCTTCCTTATAGCTGAATCAACGGCATCAGCAGTATCAACAGTCATGACAGACCACATCCTCAATCTTAACCCGCAGGGTTAAATCTCTTTGGCTACTTCACTCCTACCACCACGTTGTAGATCTTGTAGGGCTTGTCCTTCGCTTCTTCAGGGAGTTGCCTCTATTTCTCCGCTGTCTTCTCTTTTACGTTTCCAAGAATTTCACCTTTTCAGGCACAACTCCGATCGCTCTATGGTAGTCACCGAAACCGATCTTTGCTTTCTGCCACAACAGACCATCTCCTCACCAGGTAATAGATAATTTCCGCAAATAACAAGGCTTAAATTAATTCAAAGACAAGATAATAATATGTCGGGCCTGACAGAACAGATAAGTGAACTAGCACACGAACGCGGGATCACAGAATCAGAGGTAATGGAGAAAGCACTGGAAGAAGGCGTGAAACAGCTCTGGGAAAAAAATATTCTGGACAAGTACCTGAAAGACGAGGTAAGCAGAGAAAAGGCAGTGGAGCTACTGGGCGCTGGAAAAATAAGGAGAGCGGAGAAGGAAGTTGAAGCAGTAGAGGAAGATATAGAATGGGCGACAGCCTAAAGCAAGCTGCCCTAGACACAGGACCTATCATACATCTAAACCAGATAAATTCTCTACACCTGCTCGAAATATTCGAAGAAGTTCTCATAACTGAAACCGTTCTGGACGAACTAGCCGAATACAAGATACCTCAAGACCTCGAAGAGATGAACTACCAGAAGAAGAATGCAGATCAAAATAAGTACAATCTCGATCCCGGAGAATCAACCGCACTGGAAACAGCAAAAAAGGAGGAAGCTATCTTCATCACCGACGACCTCGAAGCAAGACAGAAATCCAGAGAACTCGGAATTGAAACACACGGATCAATAGGTATAATAGCGATCAACCAGCAGAAAGGAAAACTAACTCTAGAGAAAGCAGTCGAAAAAATGCGGCAGCTGCAGAAAGAATCAGCGCTTTTCACAACAGACCAAATACTAGAACAGGCAATACGGAAACTGGAAGAGAGACAGTAACTAATTCACTCCTACTGCTACATTTTAGATGCTGTAATCTTTGTTTTCGGCCTTCTCCATCAGGTCTCTCGAATTCTTGCAGGACCACTTCGATTGCATCCCTGTACTGGTCGAAGGTTATGTTTTCCTCACTGACCGCTATAGCAGTTCCATCATTCCTTCCGCTTGGCATGAGGTAGTCTCCGGCATCCGCGTCACCTCTCACCTTCACAGGAACCTGACCGGTGAAGGCGATCGCCCTGTAACATCCCTAAATAGGAAAGAGTAAAGGTTAAAAGACTGAGTCGATCCTTAACAAATATGACTGAAGCTATAGAAAAACGAAATTTAAGCCTGAAAAAGTTGATTGAGAGAACAGAGGAATCAATCAAACAGGCTGCAGAGAGCGAAGTTTACAGCAAAGAGTCCGCTATCCGAGAGCGGATTAGGAAACTGCGTAGCAGTTTCTAAGAGAAGAAAATCTGTGATTTTCGAATTGAAGAATTGCGCGAGCGTTCCTAGAGCCATCTTCTATCTTGTGAGCCTCTTTAGCGGTCAAGACACGGAAACAGTAAAGTTTGTCTTCATCAAATTCATTTCTTCCAAGCATTTTATTTGCCCTACCTCCCTCTATAAACCAGGCCCTGTAATCAGCTCCTAAAGTTTCCTGAAGAATCGGATGCATACCACCGGAAAGATACTTCTCCAGTGCCTGATCAGGAGATGCACCTAAATTTAGGTTCTTCTCAGCCGTCTTTTTCGCACTGAAAAAAGTATCTTCAACTTCGCCAGGAAGTTCGGCAATATCTCTAACTGCGTTCTCAGTTACTACAATTTCCATAGAAAAATTAATCTCAAACCGGTTAATAACTATTTCTCTCTTACTTCACACCTACCGCCACGTTGTAGATGCTGTAGTCTTCATCTTCCGCTTCTTCCATCAGTTGTGTGTACTTCCTGGCTGTCTTGTTGTTCACGTTTTCCGGGATCTCGAACTTTTCGAGCACAACTCTGATCGCGTTTCTGTACTGTTGGAAGCTGATCTCGTTTTCCGGAACAGCCACTGCTGTACCATCATTCTCTCCTGAAGGCAGTAGATAATCTCCTTCGGAAGCGGCTCCTCTAACTTTGACCGAAACGTGAACAGTGAAAACTTTTGACTCTCAAACTAGAATTTATATTTCGAGACGGTAAACCAGAGTACATGGTTGATAAACTCAAACATATAGAGATAACAGAGACAGCAGAAAACGATCTGGTTGAATTGCCTCCAAAGGTTGAGGAAACTTTCTTTAGCAAAGCTACAGCAGCTGATAGAAACCTCGAACTAAACGCTTCACCCCAGCAAACGTTCAACAAGAGAATGTCGGGTAATATGCATCCTTTTCTCCAGATGAACCTAGGCAGAGACTTCAGAGCCTGGTTTCTAGAAGGAGAATATCTTGAAACACTGGAAGACGGTAAAATATATGCCCTTAAAGTAATGACGAAGAAGGACTCAAAGAAGCTTACCGGTCGCATTCAGAACGCTCTCGCTTACGCTCGATCCGTTCTCGAATAGCATCCACATCATTGGAAATTCTACCCTCAGCGGCATCTTTCAAAGACTCTCTAAACTCCTCCTCAAGTTCGTCCAAATCCTTCTCACCGCTCTTAATTGTCTCGGGCATAAAGTTCTATTATCAGAGAAACTATATAAAAACTACTTCACTCCGACTGCTACGTTGTATATACTGTAGTTTTCATCTTCTGCTTCTTCCATCAGTTGTCTGTACTTCATGGCTGTCTTCTCGTTCACGTTTCCAGTGACTTCGAACTCTTCCAGTACTACTCCAATCGCTTTCTGTACTAGTCGAAAGTGATGCTTTCTTCTTTTAAATTGTCAAATCGAATTTCAGTCAAACTAATTAAATATAAATCCGCGATTTTTTCTATGAAAGCAGTCGTGGATATAGACGTTTTCACGATAGCTCTCTGGGATAAGCAAGACGACAGGAAAGAGCATGCCGAAGAGGTATTAAAGAAAATCGAGAACGGAGAAATTGAACTTCACATTCCTCTACTCCTATTTCAACAAATTCACGAATGGAAACACGGTGATCTGGCGACGAGAATAGCTGAGTTCCAGTTCAAGCATTCGAAGGAACTTATAGATGTGAGAGAACTCGAAAACTCGATCGAGTCAGAAACCGGCAAACTTGTATCAGAAATAATCGAAGAAGGAATGGATCGACTAGAAAATATGAATGAATCAGACCTGAACCTAGTCCTTTATGTCAGCGGATTGAAACTGGGCCACTTGATCACCTTCGACAAAAAGCATCTCTTGAACCGGCAGAAAGAGCTTAATAAGTTCCTGAAAGAACAAGAGTTGACAGAAATAGAGATAAAATCTCCGGAAGAACTAAGCAGTTGAAGCTTCTCTAAGTTCTCTGGACTCTCTATCAAGTATCTCAGCAGCTCTCTCCCTTGCTCTACGCTCAATAGTTTCCTCAACCTTCTCACGTAACTCTCTCTCCTTTTCACTCCACTTCTTCTTAACCTCGTCAGCGAAGTCTTCAGGAGAGGCAATTTCTTTATCTCCCATAACTAAACACAGTTCATACAAACTCATAAAGATAACTGTTGCCAAACACTACTTCACTCCTACCGCCACGTTGTAGATCTGGCAATCTTCAACCTCAGCTTTCTTTAGGAGTTCTCTGTACTTTTTCTATGTCCGCTCGTTGAAGTTTACCGGAACTTCCGACAGCGTTTCACATTAAGTTACCTAGAGAAAACTCAGTCATTCATCCTCCTGACTCTCTTCTTCAGTGTCCAGCTCCTCGACGTAACTCTCGAGTTTCTTAGTGTTCCCCAACTCCTCTGTCTTCCTGTAGAGCTCCTGATCCGTTGTAACCAGTCTGGCATCAAGAAGCTCGGCCAAGGCCAAAAAGCTCGCATCATAGATCGTGATACTGTTCTGCTCAGCCAGTTCAATGGCTTTATCAAGAAGATCCGTGTAAGGAGCTACAACTTCAAAATCCATGTCTCTTAAAGACTCCATCGAATCTTTAATCTGATTAACATCGAATTCATCATCGTATTTCATCACATTTGAAATCTCGTAGAAAACAAGGTCAGGTATCGCAATCTCCAGATCGCCCTTGAAATAAGACTCTCTGATCTTCAGAGCCTTATTGCTATCTTCCTCCTGCTTAAACCACTTTACTACAACAGAAGAATCAAGAACAATCCTCATCTCCGGTCACGCCACTTCCTGATCTCACTGCTTAAATCTCCCTCAACTGTTTCACCCCTTATCTCATCCTGCTTATCCATAGCTCTCTTGATACGGGAACGGTCCTTTACTCTTGTCTTCACAAGCCAGCTGTAATCAGATTCCGCAACCTCAGACATAGAGAATATCTCTAACCCAAGAATTAAATCTCTTGTGGATCACTTCACTCCTACCGCAACATTGTAGATGGTGTAAGGCTTTTTCTCAGCCTCTTCGAGGACTTCCCTATACTCCTCTGTGTTATTCTTGGACATGTGTTCTGGGACTTCAAATGGCTGTAGAACAACACCTATCGCCCTCCTGTATTGCTGGAAGCTTATCTCTTTCTCATCAACTGCTACCGCCGTACCATCATTTTCTCCCGAGGGAAGGAGGTAGTCCCCGCTTTCCGCTTCTCCCCTAACCTTGACGGGTACCCTACCTGTGAAAGCAATATCAAGTCTTTTCTCCTCCAGCATTTCTCTGGTGTCTTCCGAAATATTGTGCGCTACCTGACCTCCAAGCCGGATACCCGGCTTGGCTGATACCACCATGTTCAGGCTGGAGTCTGTAGTATTCTTGGTTACCTTGCCTTCCTTGATGGCGACGACATCACCCGCCTCTATCTCTTCCTCTTTATCCTTCTGCCTCATTACCTCGGCAACGTCAGCGGTTTCATCTATTGATCCTGTGACCTCAAGATTGTGATGCACGCGGAGAACGTTCTGGCTGTCATCCCTATCCCACACCCAGTTGTTATCACTATCATCGTATATACCCACCGTGTCTCCACTTGTCATGAAAACATAGTCCTCGTTGTCCTGGATATTGACACCGCAATACCCGTTATCACAGCTACCGCTGACCCTGATACTGCCGTAACTTGCCGCTCCCTCGTCTATGTAGGCGCCTCCGTTAAAGTTGATCTGGTTGGCTGCGTCAACATCGTTGTTGTTCATGTCTAGGTTTGCTCCCGCGCCGATTCTTCCGCTTCCTCCATTATAGTCTATTGTGAGGAAGTCTGTTGATGGTGTGTTGTAGTGTTCGAATTCTATGTGGTTTTTTCCGCCTTGGAGTCCGATGTCGACTCCGCTTTCTCCGCTGTTGTACGTGTGTATTTCGCTCACTTCGCTTCCTCCTGATGTAGCGAGTGAGATGTTGTCTTTTACCTTGATCTTGTTGTCGTCGTTGTCGTAGATGTTGTTTGTTTCCAGACTATTTGCGTTTGCCAGATCATCGTTGTTCATCCCGAGGTTTTTTTGGGGGCTGTTGTCGCCTGTGTCAAAAATATCAGCTTCTATACCATTCTCGCTAATGTGATCATGCGTGGATACTCCTCCTATGTTGTCGTGGCCTATTCCTGATTCACTTACAGCAACGTTATCTCCACTGATGCTGATTGCGTTTCCTGATCCGAGGTTGGTTTCTCCGGAGATGTCTATGGTGCTGTCTGTTGAGTATGTGTTTGAGCTTGTTCTTTTGAGAAATCCGTTGCTTGAGAATGCTCCTTCGAGGTTGGAGTCGCTTACGGAGTCGTCTACATTGTCAGTGCTGTCGCATAGTCCGCTGCTTCCTGTTATGCTGCTGCAGGTTACGCTTCCTCCGAGGTTGACTGTGTTTCCTGCGATTGAGACATCATTATTGTTTAGCTCTGCGTTCTCCACGTTTCCATCTGTTATGTCTCCGCTGCTTCCGAGGTCTCCTGCGTTGGAGAAGTCGTTTGGTGCTCCTGTTGCGTTGAGTCCGGAGGCGTTGTTCCAGTTTGAGATTTTTAGTTTTCCGTCGGGTATTTCTACGTTTCCTCCTCCGAGGGTTATTGCTCCGTCGGTGTCCTGTATTTCGCTTCCGGAGAGGTTGATGTTGTAGGCTCCGGCATCGTTGTACTGTGCGAGCACATCCTCCAGATTCTGGTTGTCGGTGTCGGTTGCGAAAGAGTCTGTGGTACATGATCCCTGGCCGTTGAGGAACTCGTCGGATCCGCACTGCGTATTCGAGTCATCGTAAAGAGCGCTGACGTCTCTAATTGCGTTGCCGGTCAGGTTGATATCGTGAGTACCTGCCTTGTTCGCCTCGCCAAGAACCTCGGAAAGGTTCTGGTTTCCCCCGAGCTGGGAGGCATCTTGACCGTCGACAGTGTCCGCGTCGATCTCCGATGTTCCCTCCGTGTTCGGCCTCACGACCTGGGGTTCCGCCGATACCGAGACAGAGTAGAGTACAGTCATACCAAGAAGGATGAGTAACGTCTTGACTCTAACGCTCATCGACCCGCTCCACATACAGTCTTTAAGCTCTCCACTGTTTAAAATTGTATTCTTCCGAGAGGGTTTTCAGGTTCTTTTTCATGAATCTTTCCAATCACCAAACACTTGTGGTGAAGGACTGTGAGTTATGGTTCAGGAATTAGGTGATTCCATCCACATTTAGGACGGTACCGGAGTAGGCTGGTCTTTCAACCCTCTCTCACGAAGTCGCTGTCAGTTACGAGCTCTGGAGGTGTCATGTACCGTTACCGGGAAACCTTCGGGTTCTGGAAATCTTCAACCCGGCAAAGTTTTCGAGTAAGTTTGGAGTTCATTTTTAGTGTTTAGAGTTTTAGATTTACTTTTAATCCCTCTTTCTCTAGATTCTGTTTTACACTCTTGCTTACCTTTTCGTAGGGTGGTACGTTGGGCAGAAGATCGGACAGGTCTCTCCTGTAATCTTCCTCAGATGGAAAACTTACGCTAATGCTGCCTGAAGTCTTCTGATCGATTAGATCTTCGTTTATCCCTGTTTTATCGATGAGGAACCAGATGTCGAAGAGGTCTCTGCCTTTTGATCTTTCATCCATCGCTGCTATCTTTTCCGCGAGTATTTCTTCTAGTTGTATTGTGGTGAGGAAGTAGGATGGTATATCGGGGTAAGGACTTGTAACCTGTTTTACATCTGTTTCTAGTATTGTTCCTGTTCTTTTGCCTGCGTCGACCTGTACAGTGTTTGTCGAACTTCGATTACCTCTGTAGAGAGGACCTTCAAATCTGATGTGTGCGGTGTAGGAGGAATTTTGTTCGAATTTCTCGGATCTTTCGAACTCTGTATCTATTCCCATCCTCCCAAATGCTTTTACACCGTTCCTGATAATCTCTTCGATCTCCTCGGGAGCTTTTTCAGTATTGAAGTCCAGGTCTTCGGAGAATCTGGGAAGGTTGTAGCAGATTTTGAGGCATGTACCTCCCTTGAAAACCATGTCTTCGCCGGATATTTCTCTCAGCAGGATGTTCTGGAGGTAGTCTTTTTCCTGGTAGTAAGGATTTATTTTATTCTGGTCAGCTATCTGTTTCAGTTTTCTCTCGGTTATCATTCTCTACCCTTGTAGACGTTGTCTTCGATAAGGCAGTTTTTGATACGTTTTCCATCTCCCTTTGATGGATCGAGCTTTACATAGCTTCCTGAGACTTCAAGACTGTTATCTATAGCTTTTCGCTGCATCAGGTACTTAAGCCTCTTCTTTACAGCGGATATACCCATATTTTCGGCGTATTCCTCTAGTTTCTGTATATTTAGATCTCTTTCAAGTGCTTTTTCAACTTCGGTTATGCCTCCCGAGTAGCGCGGAAGATGCAGGGAATCGATCACGGCTTTTTCCGGGTCGGCTATAAAGCCGTTGGAGTCTTCGTATCCGAAGATGTACTCCGGTTTGAACCTGACGAAGTCTATTCTGTGATCCCTGAACTCTATCTCTGATGAATTTTCTGCATTGACCACATAGACAGTTCGGGGAAGCTGGTCGGTTAGACTGTGATATGAGAGTGCGGTCCAGAAAGAAATGTAGGATGGCCAGTAGATCCTTGTAGCCACTTGATATAGTGAGACATTGTAGTTGGGTATGTCAAGAACGTAGTAACCTCTGATGGGAGATTCCAGCATATCTTTTTTCCTGAGGCCGGAGATAATCCTGTAGCAATTTTCAGTGTCAAAACCGAGGTTTTTCTCCATATCGGCCCTGGTAAAAACCTTCAGCTCGTTTTCTAACACGAACTCTACCAGTTTGTACTCCGATTTTGAGAGCGATTTGTAATTTTTCCTTTTAATCTCCGACATTTTAATAGAAATTAGGGAAAAAATATATTTAAAACTTTCTCTGGAATTAATTCAGTTACTCCTTCCGCATCAAAGAAAATCTCAATCCGATCCGAACTTACCATAAGAACTACCTCTCAAACTCTTCGAGCAGCCGGTCAGCAAAATCATCTCTCAATACTTCCCAATTCCCAAAACTTTCCACAAACCTCCAAGCTCCACCGTCTTCGCATCCTTTTCAATACTTTTCTTCAAATTACCTATCTCCTCTCTTAGATCATCAAGTCTTTCTCTTGACCTTTCCCCTAGTGATTCAGCTACTTCCTTCTCGTTTTCAAGTTTCTTCCCGTTTTCCCGCATTACATTCAGTAATTCCGGCGATATTGAGCCGCTGCTGGTCCGGTAGTAAACTAGATCTCTCAGCAAGTCCTCATTCTGCATCTCTAACAGTCCGGCAACATCATCGCCTGTTTTCAAATTCATAACATATCGTTTGAAGAACAAGAAATAAATCAGTCGCCTAGGATTCTATCTGTAAAATATAACACTGATATACTTTTCTTTGATAATCCTAGTTTCAAATTCATAGATTTCTATTCAAATATATATCTCTATTTTAACTTCAAGCATGAAGTTTACCTGTGATATGGAAATTATATGAACTCGATGAAAAATTATTTTCTTAAATTTCTAGAATATTACTTAACCTATGAAAGGATCAAAACATAGAGAAGTATTTGAAAAGTTTGCCGAGAAGGCGAGAAAGGAACTGGATGATTCAATAAAAGAACTTGTTCTCTACGGAAGCGTTGCACGAGAGGAAGAAGAAAAGCACAGCGATGTCGATGTATTTGCCGTAGTAGAAAACAGGCAAGACCTGGAAAAATTAAGAGATCTGGCATACAGTATAGGAGTTCTCGAGAATGGAGTCTCAATCTCTGTCCAGGGTACAGTTAAAGAAGAATTCAATGGCTTCTAGGGAAGCTCATTCCTAAGAAACATTCAGAAAGAAGGTATAAAGTATGCATGAATCAGAGAAACTGCTGGAAAAAGCCGAAGCCACGTTAAATGATGCCAGGAAAGCCTATGAACAGGAAATGCTTGTATCTACAATACAGAACAGGATATACTATTCAATTTACTAATCTGGGGGAGCAGCTCTTGTCTCAAAAGGAATAGATGTAAACACACACTCAGGCATCAAAGTAAAAATCGGGGAAGAAATAGTACTCAAAGACCAATTAGATAAGGAATGGGGCCGGTTCTACTCCCAGCAACAGACATACAGAGAAAAAGCAGACTACCAGGTAGACCTCGACATAGAAAGAAAAGATCTAGAACAGTACCTGAATAAAGCAGAACAGTTCATAGAAAAAATGAAACAGATAAAAGAAACAGAATTATAGAAAAACTATATCAACTTCAAAACGATCAGCTAAATATAACACTGTTATTCAAGCTTTTGATCATCCATTTCCTGGATTTTGATCCGTCATCCGGTTCTTGAACGCTTTTCATGGTTGTTCGCTTCCTGTATCTAATCTTTACTCGACCTGAACGCTTCATTAATTTTTTTCTTTACCATATTGTATTTGCTTTTCCTTCTCTCAGTTCTTCGTCTCCCGTTATGATTTCGGCTTCCAGTATTTTGGATGTTGCTGCTATCACTTTGTCGTGGATTGAGTAGTCTTCTTCAATATCTTTCATCTTTTTTATGATCCTGATGTTGAGAGGGTATACTTGATAGTTGCTGCCTGATTCGACTTTCTCCAGTAGAGAGTTGAATTCAGCACCTGTCTTTTCGGAGATGAAAAGCGCTTCAGCCAGTACTATTGTAGGAATTACAGCATCTATTTCACCGCTGTCGGCCTGTTTCAACAATGTCTCTGCAGTATCGCTTAGCTTTTCATTTCCCGTCAGGTACCAGATCAGCGAATGAGTGTCGACTATAAACAAGTCTACCGCGCCTCTTCGAAAAGAGAGTCTTTCGCATCCTCTATATCCTCATCTTCTATCTCGATACCTTCCCACAGTCCTCCGAGCTCTACTATTTCCGATTCCTCTTCAATACTTTTCCTCAAACTACCTATCTCTTCTCTCAGATCATCAAGTCTTTCCAGTGCCAGAGAAGTTGTCATGTTGCAGAAATCGGTTTTAAGATACTAAAATCTTTCCATATACAGAACTTAACTCAATTTTTTCTCAGCTCGAAGATATGCCAAGACACCTCATAAATTTGGATCAGATATAACACTGTTATACTTTCCAGATCATCCATTTTTCGGATTCATTCTGTCCTCCGGTTTTTGAACGCTTTTTGAGGTTATTCGCTTCCTGTATAGGCTGTTCGATTTCCGGATGACTGTTTCTGGAGCTTTGGTATGCGGAATAGGTTCTCGGGAGGTTTTTTGGTGATCATTATATGTTTTCAGGTCCTGGAGTTTTGTTCAGAAAGCAGTTGATTTCATCCGCATTTCGGACGGTATGGGAGTGAGGCGGTGTTTCAGTCTTCTCTTACCATGTCCCTGACAGTTCTATCTGGCATGTCAAAAGACCTCGATACCTCTGAATTATTCTAGCTCTAGTTCTGTTGCTTTTTCGATTGGTTTGAAGTCTTCATCTGCTGTTTCCAGTGTTTCGTTCCTGTTGATTGCTATTGCTGCTACCAGTAGGTCAGGGAATGGTGCTGGTTCTCCTTTTTCTCTGAGTTTCTGCTGTATCTGGATTGCTTTTATCTGGTCTTCTGGCTTGACTGTATATATTTCCCCACTGAATTTTTCATATTGAACTACGGGTGTGAACTCTATTACTGTAACTATCGTGATGTTCTGTTCTATAGAATCTTCTGAATTGTATCTTTCTATAGCCTTACTGGTATCCAGAATCATTCCAGTCTTTCCCCTGACTTTTCCCTTAGTGATTCAGCTACTTCCTTTTCGTTTTCAAGCTTCTTTCCGTCTTCCAGCATAATATTCAGTAACTCCGGCGAGATTGAACCGCTGCTGATCCGGGAGTAAACTAGATCCCTCACCAGGTTATCATTCTGCTTCTCGAACAACCCGGCAACATCATCACCTGTTTTCAGATTCATAATACACAACTAAAAGAACAAGAAATAAATTAGTAATGAATCAAATATAGATCTGATATAACACTGTTATATCCTGTTCCAGGTTCTGTGGATATCATGCGGTTTTGACGTTTCAACTGTCAGGCGGTTCTGGCAAGAGTAGAAGTTGACGGTGTCATATGAAGGAATGCTGTTCCGGATATGTGTGATTCTCTATCACCTGGTTCCTGAAAACGGTTTTCAAGGCTTAGAAGGCAGGTTAATGGTGGTTAGGAGAGGTTTTGGACTTGTTCCAGGATCGCGGGAAATCAGGTGGTTTCTGGACAGGAGGTTTAGAAGCGGTGTTTCAGTCTTCTCTCACGAAGTCGCGGTCAGCTGAGTCAAGGTCGAGTGAGTCGTCCGAGGAGTTGTGCCCGGAGATTATCTACCCTTATTAAAGTTTGCAAAAAAAATGCAAACTTTTATGCATTAGGAATACACACTTTTTTATAATATCAGTGCACACCTTAGAATGTAAAGATGATGCTGAAGGACAACCTTAGAGCAGCGGTAAAATCGCAGAGAGAGAACATGGGGCGGAAAGAAGAACTGATTGAACGGGAAATAGAGGCAGAGCTGGATACCGAATCTCCCCATGCTGTAATTATCTCCGGAGTCAGGAGAGCAGGAAAAAGCACTTTGCTGAAGCAGTTGATGGACGAAACTAATACCTACCTGAACTTCGAGGACACGAGACTGGCGGACTTTGAACTCAGAGACTTCAAGAAGCTGCAGGAAATCTTCGAGGAAGAGTTTAAAGATCATGAAACAGTATTCCTTGATGAGATCCAGAACGTAGAAGAGTGGGAGAAATACGTCAGGCAACAGCAGGAGAAGGGAAAGAAATTCTTTATTACAGGTTCGAACGCCTCAATGCTCTCAAAAGAACTGGGGACAAGGCTGACAGGCCGACACCTCACCTATGAGATCTTCCCATTCTCCTACAGAGAGATGCTTGAACTAAAAGATAGAGAAGCTTCCAAGGAAAGTTTCAAACACTACCTTGAGAAAGGATGCTTCCCCGAATACCTGAAATACGAAAACCAGCAAATCTTACAGGAGCTGATGCAGGACATACTCATAAGAGACATAGCAGTAAGACACAACATCCGCGACACAGAAACACTGAGAAAGATGGCGGTCTACCTGATGACCAACATAGGGAACGAGATAACACACAACAGCCTGAGAGACTACTTCGACCTGGGATCCACGAACACCGTAAGCTCCTACATATCCCACTTCAAAGAATCATACCTGCTCTTCACCATCCCACAGTTCCACCACTCCCCAAAAAAACAGATGGTCAACCCGAAAAAAGTCTACTCCATAGACACAGGACTTTCAAAAGCCCACTCCCTCACATCCTCCCCCGACAGGGGAAGACTACTGGAGAACGCAGTATTTCTACACCTTAGAAGACAGCACAACGAAATATACTACTACCAGGGTGAAAACGAATGCGACTTCCTCGTCAGAGAAGACGGAGAGATAGTCAAGGCGTTCCAGAGCTGCTACAGATTAAACGAGAGAAACAAGCAGAGAGAGATAGACGGCATAAAAGAAGTGAAAGAAGAATTCAATCCTGAAGAAACAAAGATAGTCACCCTGGACCAGGAAGAAAAGATAGACGGGATAGAAGTAGTAAAAGCCCACAGCTGGATGGGTTAAGACAGGATACTTAAACTGAAATATTGATAAACCTCTCCACAGTTTACCAAACCAATCCTTCACCGAGCACCACAACCTGCTGATCCAAACCATCCAGGAACTTAAGAAGAAGTTCTGCCTGTCAACACCGGAGCCATCTATCAGCGATACCAGGAACTATGCAACTCGTATTCAGAAGACAGTGTACGGAAAACGATTTCACAGAGGTTTTTTGATAAATTAAAGATAAATTCTCCGAGGATTTGTAAAAAGTGGCTAGACATCCTTATATTGATCTAAGGTAGTCGGTCCTTATATTATCAGATGTTTCATTATTCTGGGCTACCCATCCTATCCCGCCGCTCGAATACGAATTGTCGGTTTGTGAGATATCATATGCTAGATTGTCGTTGGAGTCATAACACCTGTATCTAATAGACCCGTTCGAACCCCAATCCAATCGATGTCTGGACCACTCGTCTACAACTACCCCTGGGTCAAACTTTCTTAATAGATCGCCTCCATCTTTCCTTATCTCAGCTTTATTTGGATTTCCACTTTCATGGACCATACCAATATCATAGCCTGAGTAAAAGCTAGATTCACTTTGAACTCCAAAAACAAGCCTTACATGGCCTTCACCACCACTCACATACGCATAATATTCATAAGTTTTTCCATTTGAAACTGATACGTCTGTGGTCAGCATAAATATGGTATTTCCATTCTCATTTCCAGGTAGTTTAAATAAGCATGCATATGTACCATGATAAGATGAATTGGTTAATTCCACATATGAACTACCTCTTTCCCCATGGTGAGTATACTTACTTAGGGACCCAGAAGGGAAATCCTCCACAACACCGGTATTCGTCCAGACCGTATTACCATCAATCGTAACTTCCTGCACCTGCGTTCCATCAATCGTTACATTATTGATACTCGTTCCATCAATTGTAATGTCCATCATGTTCCACAGGTAGTGGTTTCTGGCTCCACCTCTAGGTAGTAGTCCTGCCAGCCTTCGAAGAACTCTGCGGTCAATCTTTCTTCCTCTCAGTAGAGATCACGTCTTATCATATTATTCAAAGTTGTTATTTTTCAAGTTAATCGATCTTGATCCGATTGATCCAAAGGAGGGATATTGAAGCAGTTATTTTCAGAACTGATATCGGTTATAACGGTGTTATATTATGGTTTATCGTTACGAAATTTTATAAGTTTACGTGTACTTACTTGTAGTATGGCGACCAAGTCTATAACGATCAAGGAAAGTGCGTATGAAATACTTAATTCCAGGAAAAGAGAGAATGAAAGCTTCAGCGACCTGATCGAAAGGATCGGCGCGAGAAGGCCTCTCACGGAGCTTGCGGATGTAACTTC
>JBDGRK010000017.1:0-1612 GCA_042218075.1 Candidatus Nanohaloarchaea archaeon | reverse complement strand
AGGACAAGAATATTCTGGTGCTGCTTTCTCTTGTCGTTTTGGCGTCGGGATGCTCGCATACCGCTACAACTGGAGCAACAGGTCCAACCTCCAGCGTTTCAATCCAGAACTTCTCCGCGTTCCCCGGACAGGTATTTAATGGCCAGCAGGTAAGGCTACAGATGACGCTGAAGAACGAGGGGGAGGCTACCGCGAAAAATGTTAGGGCCAGGCTATTCAACGTCCCGTTCTCTGGAGCCAACAACTGGAAGCTGGCAGGATCCAGGAGCGTTGACTTTGGAAGTCTTGAACCAGCCAATCCGGAGAAAAACCTTCCGGCGAGACCTTCAACCCAGTCCTGGAGCATGAACGCACCTGAGCTAGATAATGGAGTTACAATACCTTACCAGTTTATTTCAAAAATTTACTACGGCTACAAGACCAGCGGAACCACAAGCATAACGCTCATCAGCCAGGAAAGATATAGAGACAAAGGGTCGGGCGCCTCTAGACCAACGCTACAAAACTCTGCAGGACCGATACAGATGGAGGTTAGAACCCGTTCTCCCATAGTTTTCTACGAGGACTCGGGGTCACAGAGGAACACCGAGATGTGCGTAATTGTAAGAAATGAAGGCCAGGGAACACCATTCCTACACCAGAAGGCACTTTCAGGCGGCAGTTACGATGTGAGTGAGGATATTTCAAACAGCGTCAAGCTCAGGATACAGGACCAGGGAAGGATCGATTTCAAACCGCCGAGCGACTCCAAGGTAGGAACGAATACTGCCAGGGTAGAGCTTTTCGGTAACAGAGGTATAAGCTGCTTCCAGATCAAGGTCGATGGCTGGGGTGAAGGAGTAGGTCCGCAGGAAGAAGTACCTGTAGTGCTGGAAGCGATATATGGATACACGAAAGAGACCTCGACCTCGGTAACGGTCAAGGGTAGAGACACGGGAGGAAGTACAAACGACGGGGGAGGTTCAAACGGTGGAAACGGTGGTAGTAGTTCAGGTGGTCCGCCAGAACCGCCTAGTTAGGTGGGAAGCTTTGAGGAAATTAATCTTGTTAGCTGTTTTAACACTTATTTTGACCACATTGGGAAGTTCATACAGCATAGGAACGGAGGGATCATGGGGTATGGTTTCGATACCTGAAGGGAAATTGAGTGTTTCAGATCTAAAGTCCTCCTGCATTGTTCTCGATGGCCCTTATACGTTCAGTGCAAGGAAAGGCGATTACGTAAAAACTGCCTACATGCACGCAAACAAGGGATACTGGCTGAGGACCGATGGCCAATGTGAGGTAAATATACAGACAGAAAGTAAAATTTCCGATATAACATTCCAGGCAGGATGGAATATAGTATCAACGGTAAGATCAAATCCTATCCCTAGACAAAAAATAAGGGATAAATGTGGTTTGGAGAAAGACATATGGAGCTGGAATCCATCTCAGGCTCGATATGTATCTGCTTCTGAGATATCCTCGTT
Organism: Candidatus Nanohaloarchaea archaeon; assembly: GCA_042218075.1. Lineage (GTDB taxonomy): Archaea > Nanohalarchaeota > Nanosalinia > Nanosalinales > Nanosalinaceae > SW-4-43-9. The sequence goes on along the minus strand of JBDGRK010000017.1, from coordinate 140 downwards.
CAAAGGATACTGGGTAAAAGTCAATAGGTTTTGCACGATTTCTTTGGATAGTGAAGATGGAAACGGTGATGTATCGGATCGAAAAGTATTCTACAGGCTGAAGGGAAGCCCAGGTGATAAAGAGTTCGTTGTGGATCCCA
>JBDGRK010000016.1:0-3310 GCA_042218075.1 Candidatus Nanohaloarchaea archaeon | reverse complement strand
AAGCTATTGGGGAGGACTAGGAGTTAAAACGGCAGCTACACAACCGATACTGTAATAGGAAGGTGAGACTGTATGGAAGCGGAAGAGATAAGATACGACCGGGAAGCCGACATTCTGTACCTCTGGTCTGAGAAACCGGAAGAAACTGAAAATGTAATCAGCGAGGAAATCGGAGACGAAATACTTGTCGAGAGAGACGCCGAAACCGGCGAGCGGATAGGGATAACAATAATGCATTTCAGCAAGAGGAATGATGCTGCCGAGGGCATAGATCTATCGAGGACTCCAGAAATAGCATAATCTAGGGTTTGATCAGAAATCCAGTTTTTCGATTACTATCTTCTTTCCCCTCTTCATCCCTTACGGCTGAAACCTTCACATGATCCCCTGTTTCCCCGCCGAATTTCTTGGCTTCCGCCGTCACGTAGACTCCGATGCCGTTACTCCGGGGATTGAGCTTCTTAACTTTCTCAGAAAGCAACTCCATGAAAAAAAGTTTAAGTGCTGTGATTCATATGATATGTAATATGAATCATATGACAAACTGGGTGATACATTGACAGATAAAGACACGGAGGACGAGATCCGTGACCGGGTTGACAAACGGCTTGCAGAAATGGAAGACACGATCGAGAAACTGGTCCGGAAGAAGCAGGAAGAAGTGATCGAGGAAAAGGTCCGGGAAGAACTCGCCAAAGATATTTTCCAAAACACGGAGCAGGAGAGTTCCAGGTTCGCGAGCTAGAGGTGTATAGGTTGGAAACCTCAGATTCCCGGCGAAGCTTCATCAAATCCCTGTTAGCTGTCCTCTCAGCCGTTCTCTTCTCCTCACTGACCTCGGCCGCCTCACTCCTGTCGGGTACAACCATCAACGGCAACACCGCCTGGCACACCGGGAACGACGGTTCCGGATCAGGATTCAACGTCGACCAGGTCAACGGCCACGACTTCTCATCCGGCAGCTCAAAACCTGGAAGCCCCTCAACAGGAGAGTGCTTCCACGACACTGACGGGGAGGGAATCTACTACTACAACGGATCTTCCTGGGTGCAGATAGCGTGAAGTTTTCCGACGACCGGGAGTTCGAGGAAGTGCTGAGGCAGAGCGTCCTGGAGGCAGTCGAAGACAAGATCGACGAGAACGAGGTTTCCGGTGAACGGGACGAGATAGCCGACGAGATCGTGGAAAACGTCAGGAAACGTGACAGGAGGCGGCAGGAAAGACTGGTGGAACGCCTGAAAGAATCGATTTCAAGACGCCGGTTCCTCAAACTGCTCGGCCTAGGAACCGCGGGGACAGCACTCGCATCCTCAGGACTCGCCGCCTCACTCACCTCCGGCACCACGATCGGGGGCAACACCGCATTGCACACCGGCAACGACCAATCCTCAGCAAACGCCGACCAAGTCGACAGCCACCACTTCGTGGCACAGAGCAGCGTACCCTCAAGCCCCGCAACCGGCACACTCTGGTACGACACTGACGGAGAAGGAGTATCCTATTACAACGGAAGCGACTGGCTCGCGGTCACGAGCGGGGCTTACGATACTGCATTTACTATCATTGATAATTTTGAGGACGGAAATCTTAATGAATATAATGAGGATACAGGGGCCTTCGAAGTGCAGACTTCGACGGCATATGATGGCTCTTATGCACTTAATGACACCAGCCGTAATAATTCGATTTATTCTTCTCCTGGAGACGGACTTAACTACTATCCTCAGCGTGGTGATACTATAGAGTGGCAAGTACGGAAATCGGGTGGGAACGATCAGGCGCCGCCCGGTTTCTTTTTCACAGGTGGCTCCCATGACACTGGTGCAAGCGGATATTATTTCTACGAAGGTTCAGGCGGCGGCTCAGATATGCTGATCCAGAAATGGTCGAGTGGTAGTAGTAGTAATATTGCCTCAGTAAATATCAGTGGAGGTACTCCAGAGAATGAGTGGTTACATGGTCGTGTTGAAAGCACCTCCAGCGATCTCACGTTCACTTTATGGAATGCCTCTGGAACCCAGTTAGGACAAGTTAGTGCATCCGACAGTGACCACTCCGGCCAAACAGTCGTATTCAACGCACATCCTGGCAACAGTAACGGAGTAAGATACTGGGACTATGTGAGGAAAACCCGCTGAGTCCAAATGTCTTTGACAAATCGGAAGATGACGATATGACAATAATCTAACCGTCTAAGGACACACTTGGTCGTCAAGCTGAATTAAAACAATTCGGATACATCCTCATCTAACTCATCTAAGTTTCTTAGAATCTGTCGTATTTCACTCTCTAAATCCTGTCGAGCACGCCACTGTCTCTGTTTCTCTTCCCGGATTTCTTGGTAGAACTCTTCGATCCGAGTCTTTACCTTATCTCTCCGGCCTTGTTTGCCCCGGTGCTGTTTGTATAGCTTTTCGAGCTGGTCCAAGTACCAGTCGAGTTTCGATTCTAGTTCGTCTATTGTTTCTTTGTGAATCTCTTGACGTTGCTCCAGCTGCTCTTCGATTTGTTTGAGTTCGTTCTCTAACCGTTGTTTCTCGTTCTCCTGCGATTCTTCCAGAAACTCTTTGATGTCAAAGTCCCATGTGTCGATCGTTTTGGGAGGGGGAGAGGGTAGCCGTTTATTTGTCACCAGGCTGCGTTAGCTGCCGGTATTCCCTTGCCTTCTCCCTGTACAAACTTTGGTAAATTCTGACTTTCAAGAACCCTGGACCCAGATACCCACAAAAAGTTCCTCTACCTTAAACTTGCTTTTATAATATTTTCTTTCCGACTCTTGGACATAAACTACTACAAATATGCGCGGGAGCAGTATGAGCAGCCGAAGGAGAACCTGGATGAACTCTGGCAGGAAAGGCTTGTCGAGTGGAGGCAGCAGGAAACGGTTGTCGAGGCAGAGAACCCGACAAGGATTCCGAAGGCTCGCTCTCTCGGCTACAAGGCCAAGAAAGGCTTCAAGGTTGTACGTCGCGCGTGAACGAGGAGAACTCCAAGAGACAGCGGCCGAGCGGACGACCGGCTCGAGAAGAGTTCACGGGTGCTGTGGGACACCACTGCCGGTTGAGTACGTGAGGTCACGTCCAAGTTAAGAAACTTGGGCCCGGCTGAACGAATATGAGCCTTCAAGTCAAGGATCTGGAAGTTTTTGTCGAGGACGAGGAAATCGTGAAGGGCGTTTCCATCGAGGTCAAACCCGGCGAGATCCACGCGGTCATGGGTCCGAACGGTTCTGGCAAATCGACGCTGTGCAAGGCTGTAATGGGAAACCCCGAATACATGATCGATGACGGTAAAATTTTGATCGATGGAG
>JBDGRK010000015.1:6990-14114 GCA_042218075.1 Candidatus Nanohaloarchaea archaeon | reverse complement strand
CCTTTCCCCACTTGTGCAGGTTTTCCCTCTCCTGCCTGGAGATGTCGTCTTCCATGAATGCTGTTTTGTGCTGTAATCTTAGAAGTTAATTGCTCCGGCAGGATGGAATGTATATAGATCAAAATTTTTCCCTTGAAAGAGACTTTGCTGTTTGAAGTCCCAAAATCCGGCAGTTACATCATAGAATGTTATTCCAGTTGGGAATGGAACTTGAGTTCATCTACTGATTGATTATCTACATCAAGTACAGTTCTAGCCTGAAATCAAGCCACTGATGCTGCTGGATTATTGTTGGTGAACCAACTCAATCCGTCCCGGATCATATTCTCGGATTAACTCACAAAGTTCTTCCGGTCTCACATTAAATCACAAGACTTGTTCATTTTTCCAGTTCCCCCCTGGTTTTCTCCAAAAGTCTTTTCGAGGCTTTCAGGGCTTTATCTGAGTCAGACATTGAAACTTTCGCATTCCTGTACTGGATTTCTGTCTTCTTATCTACCACCCACTTCCTCACTGAGTCAATATTTGATTTAAAATCTTGAGATATAAGCCTCTCTTCGTACATTTTCTGGAGTTCATTCGCTGTTGTTGAGTGATCTTTGTTGGCATGTCCCCGGTTATCAAGCATTAAGGCATCCACGCATTTTATCATCGCCATTATACAGTTCACCACAACAGGGTTCCAGGTATCGATATCTTCTTCGAGGAGTTCCTCACGTACAGATTCTGCAGACCTGATGTAAAGCTCCGCCTCGTCGATCGATTCAGCTGACCTTTTCACGCAAATCATCTCCATGTAGCCATCTAGAGTCTCTCACAACGTTTTGCTCAAACCTTTTTCCATCTTCATAGTTTTCGATAAACTCTGATTCTGTTTCTACAACAGGCACAATCTCGTTATCCATGTTTTTTGCTCTTTCCACCACCTGGTTCTTGAAATCATCGGTGTTTGTTTCGTCTCCAACAAGGAAAAAAATATCTATATCCGAGTTTGAATCCGCTGTACCTCTCGCCACGCTTCCGAAAACGTTAACGCTCACGATCTTCTGATCTAAGTCCTCATCTGATTCGATCAGATCCATTACAAAGTTATCAGCCGCTTCAAATAGAGGAGCTGTTTCAACCTTGAACATTGCGTCAACGGCATCGAAATACCGGGATTCTTGATTGAACTCAACTAGATAGGAGTTACCTTTCTTACTGATCCTCAAAAGGTTCAGATCCTCTAGTTCACGGAGAAAGTCTCTTACCGCCGGATAGGAACCATCTACTTTCTCCGCCACCTCGTTGATGGTGAACATCTGGTCAGGATTATCCCTCAGGAACTCCAACACCTGCCCACGATACTCCTTACCCAGCAAATCAACGAACCTTTCAGCCATAATACCGCCTTTTGAAGAAAAACTTAAGTATTTAAGTATTTCCTTAACCGTTTAAGATTTTTCTTAAACAATCCGGTGGAAGCTCAGGCTGCACTCCGATCTTCCACTTTCTCCTCATGATTTTCCGGTCCAATGCCGATTTCAATTTCTATACTCTGGTAAGGAACAGAAGGTCTCTTCGATCTGCCTTGCTTCTCAACCCTAACAATGCCATAATCCTCCAACAACCGGACATCTTTGCCAACCTCTTTAACACCTCTGTCCAGCTTTTCAGACAGGCCGCTAATGCTTTCAACTTGGTTGCTCATCAAAAACTGTATCAACTCCATCCTTTTCTCGGTCAGAACTTTCCTGAGCTTTGTGGGGTCCTCAAAGCTTACTGAGTGAGCAACACCTTTTCCTTCTTCAAACTCTTCCATTTTTTCCAGAGAATCTTCTTTAAACTCTTCAAAGCTTCTCGCCGAAATTTCGAGTACTTTCTCATCTTCTTTGTTCATTTTTCTCCACCTCACGAACACCTTTGGGGTGTCAACCCTAATAAATTTTCAGCCTGATCGTGTTCTGTGAAGCTCTTAAAGCTTTGAAGGATAGATAGTTTTGATGAGTGAACGTGTGGATCCCTTCCGATTTCTGGAAGATCCCTCTCCGAGTCTGAGGAAGACTCTGGAGAATCCGTTTCTACCGGATTACGGTGGAGATGAGAACTGGGTGGAAGTTGATCCTGGAGATGATTTATTTACGGATGGAGAAATCGATCTTGAAAACGATAATGTACATCTCTGGACTGAATCTCAAACTGAGGAAGAGGGTTACACAACACTAATGTACGGGAAGGGTATAGCACTGGTGGAAAGCGAGATCAAATTATCTGTGAATGGAAAATGTGGGGTCTCCACTGTCTACTACCTGGTGACCGATGAACACACTCTAATCTACCACGATAACTCCTGGGAGGAGGTCTACAATCCAACGCCTCGAGAAGCTGCCAGACTTTCATCCGAAATCTTCCACAATAAAGAGAGCTACATGGGAGAAGAGAAGGATAATCAGGAAAGCAAGCGTGATCCGGTACCACCTCCGGAAGAAGGCGACTTTACCGGATATTAATCTAAATATAATTTATTTTGATTCTAAACTCCCTATTTTAATTATTTTAGTAACTAAAAGGTGATGGAAGATCTTTAACCTTATTTCCAACTTCGACAAGAGGCTTATTTTCGCCTTCCTCCCAACATATCTGCACAAAATCTTCTAATCCTTTTTGAGGGTAACCTTCGAAGGCAAGGGTCTTTACCAAAGACTCTCCTGAAATAATGCCTCGCCTATCTATACTCTCATATTTATCTAAAAGATTTCTCTGTTTCATAGCATTCGAGAAAGATTTTCTCCATTTTTCTTTATCAACAAGCTTGTTTAACTTACTTACATCATTTTTATTGAATTGAGGTTTATTTTCAATTAAGAGTAGCTTTCTCTCCTTGCCGAAAACCAAATCATTAATAATAGAATTCTCGTTCTTTTTGATGCTTTGAACCTTCTCTTCTGGCATTTTGATTTCGATTCTCGTAAGATCAGTACCCTTTGGCGGATCTCCACCTAGAGGAATCCAGTCATGGCTTAAAAGAAAGTGTTTTGTCTGGACATAGATTTCCTCTTCATTCAATTTTATCCACCTTATTACTTTTTTTATACTTCTCGAAATTCATTAGTAGGTCATCCCTCAGTTCCAGAGCATCTGCACACTTATACCAAAGAGAACTCTTTCTTTTTTCGTCGTAGGGATTCTTTTCCAGCCAAGTTTTCTTCTCAACACGAGGAATTCGTAGAACCAGGTTTCTCCTTATTTTCTTTTCTTTTGTATCTCTGCAATACAAATAATCATACACAAACTGGGCGCCGCCATACGGATCCACTCTCCTGCAGCTTGAAGGAGACATGTCGAAGGTTGCAACCACGGTTTCTGTCTTACCCAAATCTTGTATCTTTTCTTCACTCGCTTTTCCATCGAGATTTGACAAATAGTCTTCGGTAGACTGTATCTCGACTGATCTTGGAGGCTCTGAATATTTACTGTGCTCCTGGAGAATCCTTTTTGTTTCCTGCTCCGTCTTTTGCTTTATTTCTTTTGCGGCCGGCACTTCCGGGTTACATTCATTTTTTAGGAATTGATCTAAAAATTTTGCCAGGAGCTCGTTTTCACTACCGTCCTGAATGAGTTCATAATCATAGTCAGTTGGCCAAGGAGGTATCAGCATTTCCGTTTCGTGATAATCTCCTATCTTTCTCAACGATTCTATCAATCGTAAATTGGCGTTGCACTTTCCAGCATACTTGCCGTGCTTCATGGCCGCATAGGGAACAAAGAAAACACCTGTTATGCCGTTTTCAGCAGCTTTCACCATCCTTGCGACTCTTTGCAGAGGATTCTTTCCTGTTGGAACGTGACCGGTCTTTTCCAAAACAAGAACTGGTTTTCCATTCTTCTCTAATATAATATCTGGAACATCATAACTTGTCAGTTCATCTACGAAATCGGGAACTTCGTCAGAATTTATCTTGATAAGTTCGGCTTCAGAAAGTTCATCAGATAGTGATTTGAACCATCTTCCTTCCGGAATTGCATCTATATAGACTTTATGTTCTATTGGAGAACTCACGTTATTACGAACAATTTATAATTAATATAAATTCTTTCAAAGAGAAATTGAGTAAAAATTTAGAGATAAATTTGATACTAAGCTGTAAAGAGAAAAAGACTTAAACAAAAACTGGATTTAAGAGATCAATCTTTAAGAAAAAGAAAAATTAGAGGTTTAGAGAGTTAATTTCCACTATTGATGCGCTTGCCCCACGTGAATGTTCTTCCCACGGTTATTCTTGAACTCCATTCCGCATTCGGGGCATGCAACTGATTCTTCTTTATCTGAATTGCTTTCGAATGGAAAACTGAAATCCGGTTCCTCGGATTCCGAAACTTCTCTATCATCTTGTAATTCGGGCATATCACGAAATTAGCACTAGAGTAATATAAGGGTTCTTGAATTTCCCAGAACATCCAAAAACCAGGCTGATAAATTTTTCAGCATGAGCACCTCTATTGGCAGGAGAGCATACGTTTTTGTAGTCGATAAATATTCCTACCCTGTACATAGGTCTAGAGGTTTCTGTGGTGTAAAGGATCCGAGACTGGAATGGAATTTCAGCGGAAAATCTGGGCTCTACGCAGATATGCTCGGAACGAGACCGGGAGATCTTGTCTTTTTCTATCAGAGGAGAATAGACGAACCTGCAGATCAAAGGGGTTACAGAGGAATTTACGAGATCAAGAGCAGACCATTCAAAGACAAGAGACCTATATCCTGGAAAGGTCATACTGTTCTAGGACAGTGTCCGGAATGTGGTACAACCCATCCAGAGAAGATGACCAGAAACGGTCCTTACAAATGCAAAGAAGACAGTTGTGGTGCTGAAATCGAAAGGGGCAGTCACATAGTTCCGAACAGGGTCGAGATTGAACCTGTGAACTTCTTCCCCGAAAGCGTTGATGATAACACCGCATATGTTGATAGGACAGATCCTGGCTATCTTTGGACTATGCTCTTCAGAAAAACTTACGGTGCTGGGACGGAAAGAAGTGCATCCCCTATACTTCCGGAGGAAGCGGAGAAACTTGAGAGGTTGCTTAAGAAGGAAAATGAGAATGAGGCAGAAGTCCCTGATTTCGAACCTTACCCTGACATTTCAGGGAAAGAGCGCTTGAAACCCAAGTTAGGAGAAGGTCCGAAGGTCGATTACGAACACGGGTTGCACGCTTGGATAATGGACAATATAGATGAGGAAATCCCCGTATTGAAGGACGTTGTGGGGCCTCTATCGGAACTGGAGTGGTCTGGGAATGAGGTAATGTATGGAATCGGTAGGTCGAAAGCAGATGTGCTTCTTCTCCACAAAAGGGATGGCAAAAGGTTCAAAGCCACGGTTATTGAATTAAAGGAGGGGAAGGTCAAGAAAGAGGATATAGACCAAATAGACAGATATTCTTACTGGGTTTCTCAACTCGCCACAGCTAACGCAAATCCTTCTGTGGAGAATTTGAAGTTGCAGCCTGTGGTGATCGGCTCTGAATTGAGCGACTCTGCGAGAGAAAAACTGAATTCATGGGATTCCGGAAGCGTAGAGATACCTACTCTAGATCTTCCAGATCTGGTTCCGGGATAGACTGCCAAGTGGACATTTTATCGCCCAAGGCGTTAAATTACGAGGTAAGCGATGGTGAAATCGAATTTGAGTACTCCTTCACATGACATCCTTGAGTTCCTCTGCTATGGCCTTGGCCATCATGGGAGGAACTGCGTTGCCTGTTTGCTGCCTCTGTTTGGCAACTGGTCCATGAAATTCGAAGTGGTCCGGAAATGACTGTACTCTTGCCCTTTCTCGTATGCTTAAGCCTCTCGGATCGTCAGGGTGGCCAAAGTGGTAAGTTGGTCTAGGCCCTGCCAATAAAGTCCCAGCAGGTTCATTCCAAGACAACCTCCTTTTTTGAGTCCAAGAGTCGTACGGTATTTTCTCTCCGGGTTCAGCTCTGCTTATTCTATCCACAACTTTGTCACCGTGATTCGGAGCATTATGGTTTTTCAATCCACTAGATTTTTCTCTCATCTTTTTTTGATATTCGCACTGCGGATTGGTTTTGTATTCGGTCTTTTCTTCTCCAGGATTCAGAGAAGGTAGGTCTCCGAAAGCATCCTTTATGTTCCTTGCTTCCTTGAGATCCTTCTCTTGATTAATTGAGTCTAGACTTTTCTGGGCCTTCTTCTCTCCGTACTCCTGCTCTGGGAAAGGAATTTCTTTTCCTTCTTTGTTGCCTATAATTATTACTCTCTCCCTGGTTTGAGGTACCCCGTAATGTGATGAGTTCAGAACTCTGTAATCCGCCTCGTATCCCAATTCGTCTCTGAACATGTCCAAGGCGTACTGCAGAACTTTTCCATCTTCCATGTTGGCTAGACCTTTGACATTTTCCATGAGGAACCAGTGAGGTTGTATCTCGTAGACTTTTCTGATATATTCAGATACAAGTTGATTTCTGGAATCTCCAGGATCTCTGTTTGCTTTGGCCAGGCTAAAGCCTTGGCACGGAGGACCTCCGATCAGAATATCTAATTCTCCTTTTTCGACTCCAAAGTGATCCATTAACTCTTTTGAGCCGATTTCCGTAATATCTGCTGTCAGATATGGCGCATCGTGATTTTTTTCGTAAGTTTTCTTGAATTTCTCTTCTATATCAGAGCCACCGACTATATCAAAACCTGCCTGTTGGAATCCATGGCTCAAACCACCCGCTCCTGCAAAAAGGTCTACGACACTAGGCGAATTTTGAGCCAGTCCATTATTTCCTTTATCATATTCGATTTCAGTATCAGTTTCAATTTCACTATTTTTAATATTCTCACTCATGTTTCATTTCCTCCTTTACAGTAGTGGAAATGAAAGATTTCTCTGAAAGCCACGAGATTACGATATTTCTTACAGCATCAGCATCTGTTGACCCGAAATTGCCTTTCATCTGTTCTATTAATTTCCATTGATCTCGTGTGAAAGATACTTGAACTCTTTTCTTCCCTTCATTATCTGAGTTGTGTTCATTTTGTGTCATATTAAACACATATAAATTAATATTTATAAAGTTTTCTTAAATCTGGCGCTTTAATTTTTACTAATTAATACATCTATCCTCTCTTT
>JBDGRK010000015.1:0-6980 GCA_042218075.1 Candidatus Nanohaloarchaea archaeon | reverse complement strand
TTCTTCAACCGAAGGCATCGCCTCCGGAACAGTAATCTTGTTAGTCTTGACGCATATTGGAGATTCTGTTCTTCATGTATTCTTGAAGTTGATCGTCGCAGCAGTAGATGTAGCAGCCTTTCATTCCCCGGCTCATTAAGGTTCTGTAGGTGTTTTTGATTATTTCTTCGGCTAGTTCTGAGGCTTTTTCCGGGTTTTCATCGAACATTTTTTTGATGCCGAAGAGTGATCTGTCGGTGCTGGCTCTTTCTTCGTGGTCAACTATAACTTGTCCATTTCTGTATTTGAGGTCTTGTCCGATTATCACGCCGACATAGTCGAATTCCAGGCCTTGGCATGTGTGGATGCAGCCTACTTCCTCTATTGACACTGATTCTATTGCCCATGGTTGACCCCCTTCTCGATTCCAGCTTTTCTTGTAGTCGCCGATCTCTATATCGTAATAGGCTGACTCCCCTCGACCTTCTTTGTCCCATTCCCAGCAATATCCTGCGACTACTCTGGAAAGTCTTGTTTCCTCATTTTTCTGTTCTATAGCATCATGAAGTTTCTGTGGACTATCAAAAACTTTCAGATCATATTCTTTCCCTATTTCCTGTCTGTTGGCAGTTTCTCTAATTCCAAGCACGTCGTCAAGCCAGGCATTATAACCTTCTGTACCGTTGCACCTGAACTGTGATTCAAGATCCATCTTGATTATTTCCGCGCCAGCTTCTCCAGCATGTTTCCGTATCTCCTCCTTAGATCCGATATCGTTTATGTGTACTCTCTGACTTTCATCAATGAAGAATACGCTGAACTTAGCTGCGTTGATTATCTCCATTATCTGGTTCTCTCCCTTTCCAAGAAAGCCTGTCTCCTCGTTCAACCGATGAGCCTCATCTGCTATCAAAGCCGGTATAGAGTTCTCATCAACATTGTAGAATCCTCCGGATCCGGTGAAAAGATTCTCTATTTCCTTAACCATCTTGTCCCCTTTAAGCTTCTGCTTGTAGACTTCTCTGGGCGTTCTGTTCTTAGAAACGTACTGCGCCATCATGTCCTCACCAATCAACTCCGCGAGAATATTAATAGCAACCACTGTTTTTCCCGTTCCCGGTCCTCCTTCGACTATCATTACCCTCTTTTGATCATCTTCCTGAGATCGCTTTGCAAACTGGACCGCTTTCTCAAACACAACTTTCTGGGTATCAATAAGTGTGAATTCATCTTTCGATTCAAGCATTCCAAGAAGCGAATCCTGCAGTGATTTGCTGGGCCTTATCTGCCCATCATTTATCTTGTAAATATTCTTCCTGTCATCCCCTTCGCTTATCTGTTCTTCAAGATAAGACCTGAGTTTCTTCGCGTCTCCTTTCAGGTAAAGAGGTGCTTTCTCCGTATATTCCTGATATACATCATTCTCGATCACATCCTTGTACTCCTTGTCAAAGTTGTGCAGATAGGCCAGCGGATCAATATTAATATTTTCTTTCTGGACTGTGAGGTTGAAGTCTCTGATAAACTGTGAATACGACCATGCCTGATAGCTCGGATGTGTAGTTTCTCGAACTCCATTTCCAACATAGGTTTTGACAACTCCATCGGCACCTTCAACTATTTCAGTGCTCTCTCCACCCCACTGTTTCAGTTCTACAACTATAACCTCTCCATCACCGTTTTCATCGTAACCGGAAATAATGAAGTCCACTCTCTTGGAAGTCAGAGGAACTTTGAACTCAATTGCAACTCCTGCATCCTCCGGAATATCACTACCGCTAAGAACTTTATGCATGAACTGGAATGAATTCTGCCATGATCTCACCTCGTTTTCGCTTCCGATACCAAGCCCCTTATTTTCATGCCCTTGCTTTATCTCTTTGACAATCCTGTCATTTAGCACATCTTCCTCGAATCCCTGTTTTGTATCTTCATATATCAGCATGTCAACCAGTCCACTCTTCCAGATCTTCTTTTATCTCCTCTGCTGTTTCTTTGTCGAATCTTTGCCTGTTTTCTTCCAGTTTTTCCAGTACTGCCTTTTCTATATCGATGTCAAGGCGCTGGGCCATGCTCAGGGAGTACAGAACTACATCGGCTAGTTCTTCTCTTATACCGGCCATCAGATCTTCATCCTGTTTGATTCTTTCAATAGATACGTTATCTTTCCACTGAAACAGTTCCATTAGCTCTGAGGCCTCAATTGAGATGGACATGGCTATATTCTTCGGCTGGTGAAACTTCTCCCAGTCCCTCTGATCCTTGAACTTTGCGTACTCCTCTTTCAGTCTCTTGAAAGACATATGGACATTTTTCTCGGTCTATCCTTTATTCTTTTCCAATAAAATAGATGAATCTTGGTTGTGAAGTTTCAATTATGGAAATACTTACTCCTGAGGAGTTTTTGAGGAAATATTCTGGTAAGAAAATCGAGGATATCGAAATTTCAGAAGAGCTTAAACAACTAAAAGGGTCTGCAGAGAAGCTTTCGGAGGAAGAAAGACAGAGAAGAAAAAAAGAGCTTGAAGAAATGGATTCCGAAGAGTTAGCAGAGAAATTTGGTCTGGGATCTTGAGTTAAAAGCTCTGCTAGAGCCCGGGAATCAGCCCGGATAGTATGTCTTTTACCGCTTTTCTGATCTCGGGGTCCTGGAGGAACTTCTTCGCCATACTGCGTAGGTAGTCGGCTCTTACCTCACTTTCCACGTCACTCACCATCTGCTCTGCCTGTGTCACATTTCTGTCCTCTGTAAGGACTGTCTCCGCCTCGTCAAGCCTTTTAATCTGCTGTTTCTCTATCTGCTCGCTGTCCCTCAGGTTGTAAATCTTCCTGTAGGTGTCTGTAGCGGTCTGTATCTTTCCTAATCCTGCATCCATCTGGTCCTGCCTTATGCTATCTATCTTGCTCCTTGCCTCATAGTAATGTTCATCCTCGATGAGCTGCTTCACTTCTTTAATCCTGCTCTCCATGTTTTCCGGCTCCTCGTAAGTATCGTTCAGCCAGCTCAGCTCCGGCGGAAGCTCCCGGATCAGATCCTCGTCCCTCCTTTTAACTTCCTCAAGCTGCTCCCTCAGCCTTCTCTCCGGCAGTGACTGCTGATCCTCTCCTGTCCTGTAGGAACCTTCACCCGGATTCGCCCTTCTCGTTCCTTTCCCTGTCTGAGTTCTCCTCTTCTCTCTCAGTTTGTCCCGGAGTTCATCGATATCCTGATCCAGTTCTTCTTCCATCTTCTCAGCTTCCCTTTCAGAGTTCTCGAATTCTTCTATCTTGTCTTCAATCCGGCTGAGTTCCTCCCGGATCTCCGTCAGGTTTCCTGAACTTCTTTCTTCCTCCTCGAATCTATTCAGATCCTGCCTGAACTCTTTCAGCTGTTTCCTCATCATTTCAGCACTTCTCTTTCTGTCAAGATCCTCCATCTTTATCCTCGCCATGTAGGGATTATCTTCCTCCAGATGCTCTCTTATGTCCGAGATGGTATCATTGAAGTCTTCCTCTTCAAAGCGGTCGTTTCTACTCAGCCTCTCAACACGTCTATTCAGCCTTTCATTCATCCTCTGGATTGACTGATGGGTGTCACAGTTGTAATCCAACTTCTCCCATCCCGCTGGCACAGGTTCCTCCTGCCTCAGTCGCTCGCATTCTCCGCCGGGTCTCAAAGCGTACCTGCCGTGCTCTATTCCATCTGGATCACCGGCTATAGCTATTAAAGTCTCATCTCCAAGCTCCCATGACTCGGAGTCCGAATGATCTTTACTCAGTCCGAAGTAACCCTCTCTGTCCGTGTGGTAGGGCTCACTTCCAATCCTTTTCCATTCTCATCCTCGATACGGTAGTAACTAACATCAGCCTCTCTCCTTGAGACAATCAGATCGTTCTCCACAAGCCAGTCATATGGTATATTGCTGGTCAAATCAAGTTCCAGGCCTTCAACGTTTTCGCCCGAGAGCCTCACCACGGAGTATGGAATAAGGTCGTTATCATCCTCGTAATTACTTGTATCAAGATCCTCCAGCTTGAGTTCAACTCCACCAACAACATTGCTCTCATCCAGTCTTATCTCATTCCATGCCTCGATCGAAGTTCCAGCACGGAACTGGGCTCTCTCCATTTTTTCCTCCGAAATAGTGGCTGTCAGAGAATCACTGCTGTAGTCAATATTGAGTCCTTCAATATTGACGTTCGGTATATCCCATTCAACCTGCTTTTCAGCTGTTCCAACTTCCTTACCATCCTGATCCCTGACCCTTACCTGTATCTCCGCCTCTTCCTGAGGCTGAGGGAATGTCTTCAGCTCCACTTTCGGACCTCCTTCATCATTTATATTTTCACCGACCGCTCTCTACCCAGTTGTAAATGAAATCCTCTCTGACCTCTCCTCCAACCTTTGCGACGGCTTCAAGCTTGTTTCCGGGCTCGACGCTTTCAGGACTCAGCTCGATACTGACATTTTCACTGTAAGTTACTTCCAGACTCCTGCCCTCAGAGTAAATGCTTTCACTTCCGTTGTAAACCTGAGCTCTGACATCCACAAGCCCCGCACTCTCAATCTTCTGCTCCAGAACCGGTTCAGATACTTCCCGTTCATCTCCATCGAACTCTAATACATAGCTCAGGTTGGAGCTGTTGACATCTCTGGGAATCTCAACCCTCATCTCGATCATTTCGCCCTTTTCCGGTTCTGTGTTGTTGATCTCGAAATCAAATTCTGATGAATCCTGGGCTGAGACAGGAGCAACCAGGAATGAAAGTGCTATTAATGAAATCAGGAGCTTTGATCTTGCTATAAACGGTAATTAAAATTCAGCCTATACTTAAAGAGTGGGTTTAAGCCAGTATAAATTGAGAATTTAAGATGCGGCGGCCGGGATTTGAACCCGGGTTGCTGGCTAGCTTCCAACCACATTGACAGTTGACAGTAATGACCGGCTTTGCCGGTTGTCGACCAACGGTCGACAGATCTGCCAACTGGATCGCCAGTTGGTGGAAGGCCAGAGTCTTAGCCGCTGGACCACCGCCGCCAAACTTTAGCAAGCTCGAAACTGAAGCTCAGTTTCTTGACTTGCTGAAACTTGTGAGGAGTTTCGCAAGTTTGATCATGCAAAGCACCTGCAAGGCAGGCGCTCTTGGATGTTTGAAGCTGGTCGGCTTATTTTCTTAAATAGTGGTTTTCTTCGTTGAGTTTTTTGAAGCTTCGCAGCCAAGTTGATGTATGGAGCAGGATGATTACGAGGACTACCTCGTGGACAAAGCAAAGGAGATTCTGGACGAGCAGACTGAATCTGAGAAAGTTGAAGTTCCGGAAAACGAGAGCAGGGAAGATATTGAGAAAGCGGAGGAGCAGGCCAAAAGCGAAATCCCGTTCAATTTCGATCCCAGGGAGATACAGCACCTCTCGAATAACAGAAAGAAGATGAGCAACCGGGAGATAAAAGAGTTCCTGGAGAAGGATTCCGAGGTGCAGGAAAGGCTTGAAGAACTGGACGAGTGGAGAGGATTCAACCGCTGGGAGGAGCGCTTCCTGATACAGAATAATCTTAACAAGGATCCGGAACAGATCGCCGAAGACCTTGGAAGGGATGAGGAAAAGGTGAGGCTGAAGATGAGGATGCTGGGACTCGATGTCGAATTCTAGAGTGGTAGGATGAGCCGAGAAGAAAAGAGGAAGGAGGCGCTGGAGAGAACCAGGGAGAAACTGAAGCAGGGTGATGACAGAGACCTTTTTGTGATGAAGGCTGTTAACTTTCTTGACGAGTCGAACAGGAACTTCAACTCTGAGATGGAAAGATTCCGCGACCTATACTCTTTGCATTTTCCGGAGCTGGAGAATGAGATAACAGATGATGGAGAGCTGATCAGCATTCTTGATAGAGGAATTGAAAGAGAGGAACTCGACGCGTTTTCAGAAATGGCGGAGAACTCTACTGGAACCGACCTTACAGAAGAGGACAGGCAACTCCTGGAGAGGCTTCACTCCAGCCTGAAGCAGAGAATCGACAACAGGGATGAACTTGAGAGCTACATCGAAAACATAGTTGAAGACGAGATGGAGAACCTCAGCGCTCTGCTAGGACCTCTACTGACCGCGAGGCTTGTCTCACTGGCTGGAGGTCTGGAAGAGCTCGCGAAGAAACCCGCATCCACCATCCAGATGCTGGGGGCGGAAAAAGCACTTTTCCGGTACCTTAGAGGTGAGGGAACTCCTCCCAAACACGGCATAATATTCGAGCACAGCTTTGTGAACTCACTTCCGGAGGATAAGAGGGGAAAGATGGCGCGCTTCCTCGCCAACAAGTCAGCGATGGCCGCGAGGCTGGATGAATACGGCGAGAAGTTCAAGGGTGATGATCTGAGGGAGGAATGCAGGGAAAAATTCGAGGAGCTGAAAAAAGAATAAAAGAGAGAAAAACCTAGATTACTATTCTTCCTATTTCTCTATCTGAGGCGTCGAGGATGTCTAATTCTCCAGTATTAGCTTCATCGTTCCAGTACTGGTATCTTTCTCCTTCACCGGCTAGGATAGCTTCTCCAATTGTTCCTTCATCAGTTTCCACGAGGTAGGAATTGCCACTTGATACTATTTCCTGATCGCCGTTGTTGATGATTGGTGCTTCTTCTAGATCATTTGCCCTCCTGAAGTTCAGGTCGCCTGTGGATGTTTCCTCCAGAGCTGACTGGAGATTATCTTCTCCTGGCATACAATGTTGGTGAAACGACCATTCAACTTCTCTGGTCACTCTCGTGTATCCCACAGTTTCTTGATTTACATTGATCTCGTAGAGGGCGTCGTTATCACTCCATCCCTCTACTTCCTCCAGAAGCATAAATCCCTGGCCATATTCAGCCCCTACATTCTGGTGTCTGTATTCCTCATCAAAATCCGGGTTCACTGTATCTCACCTCGCAGAGTTCCGGATTCTTGCGCTATTTCCGATATAGACCGGCTCTCACACGGATTTATTCTAGCCTCTAGCTCTATCCTTAAAGTATTCACCTGAGTTGGT
>JBDGRK010000014.1:0-20847 GCA_042218075.1 Candidatus Nanohaloarchaea archaeon | reverse complement strand
CAACAAAAATAGTTCTACTCCAAAAACCAGCAGAGTCCTCAAGCAGGTGTTTAAGCGGTTGGCTGTAATATAACTCCAACTGAGAGAGCGGAACCAAAAAGTGAAAATAGGGAAGAAATTTTTATAGAGTAAAAATAAAATCCGTAGTATTTACAGCTCCATCTGGTGTTCAACTTCCCTATCCTGTCGTCTTCTCAATACTTCCCTGATGTCTTCTGCCCTTACTGTCTGTCTGTCATCCTCTGCAGCGACTTCCACAGATTCTTCTCCTACACCGGTTGCCCAGTCGTCGAGGAAATCTCCTAGTTCTCCTGCAGCTTCCTCGCTCACTCTTTTCTCCGTGTTTTGCTTGAGTAGTTGTTTCATGCTTCTGATAGAAAATTCCATTTTTTTTTCCACCTATAACATCTAATGTTAAATCAATCTTTTAATATCTACGGTTAAGCTCGAATTTATGACTGCGAGCGACAATAATGTTCTCTCAATTATGAATTCCGAACTCGCGGTCCAGATTCTGGCCCAAATTGTCTCCGAGGGCAATAGAGATTACGGGGCGAATATTGCCGACGAACTCGACAAGTCACAGGCATCGATATGCAGGACCCTCACTGACCTGAATGAGGCAGGCTTTGTAAGTAAATGCAAGAACAGCAGGGTACACTATTACAGCGTTGATTTCGATGAAGTATCCCGGTTCTGGTTTGACTCTCTCGCAAACTCACTGGATGAGATGGAGGAGGCAAAATTTTTGCTCAAAAACCTTGAGAGAAACGAGGAGGAGGCGAGGAAGGTACTGGTAAACTTCCTGATAGAAATACTGAAGGATAGAGAAAAACTTGAGGGACATAACTTCAACCAGCTGGTATACGACAACTTCGCCTGCTCGGTGCTCCATCTCTTGAAAGACGACAAATACCTTCTGCTGAAAAGACATGGAATCTTCCACGCAGTGCTTGCAACAGCGTTTGTGAGACATGAACACGGATTCCCGGAAGAAATGAGGAAAGCGCTCAAGAAGTGAACGCCAGCGCCCGGAACGAAAATCGAAGAATTTTCTCTTTCCCCGTTCTCCTATCGGAGAACTTCAGGATTTGAACCGGTAAAGATCTACCTTTAAATTTTACAGTATGAGAAAGATAGCGCCAGCGCCCGGATTCGAACCGGGGAGGGAGCATGTGTCCCAGCAGATACTTCTTCGAAGCTGCAGGTATTCGCTTCTTCAACCGTCATCTCGCGGTAAGGACCGCTTGAGAAAACGGTAGCTCGAATCTGCCGCGTTCAACCGGACTCCGCCACGCTGGCAACTACCACTGACTGTAAAATCTTTATGCCCCAATATTCAAGAACATGAGTTACGATGGAATAGTCTTCGACATGGATAGGGTATTGCTGGACTCTGCGGGAGACGGATTCAAGTGGGCGAACGACTTCAGGAGGAAGAAAGCGAAGCAAATGGGTTACGAAGACTTCGACTATCCTGAAGGTTTTGTTTTCACCTCCCGATCATTCGAGGAAATGAAGGCGAAAGTAGAGAAAAGTAGACTGGACTGGGACGAAGCGATTTAGATGGAAAAAGCAGCGGCCAGGAAAAAAATGGAAATGGTTAGAAACGGGGATATAGAGCTTTTCAAGGAATCAGAGCAAGTTCTGGAGAAGCTCGAGTTGCCTGCTGCAGTCGTTAGTAACGCATTCGGAGATATACTGGAGGAGATTGTGATAGAATTCGGAATAGATAGACACCTAGAGTACTGGATTGCGCCCAGGCTGGAAGAGATCGAAACCTATCACAGTATCTGGAAGCCGGAGACTCATATGCTGGAGAAGGCGATGGAGGAAATGGGATCTGAAAATCCGGTTATGGTAGGAGACGACTGGTTTGATATCAAGTCTGCGGACAACGCTAGAATCGATTCAGTACTGGTGGAAAGAGGGCACAACGATATAGAGATCGAACCAACTCACAGGCTATCAAGTCTCAAAGAGCTGAAAGAAATTGTGGACGAATCTCAGAGTTAAAAGCTTTCTAAATCTAATTCGGCCTATAATGACTGAAGAAAAATGTTCCAAGTGTGACTCGGAAGCGGTTCTATTCCGGGAGTACGAGGGCAGAGGTTTATGTAAAAGGCATTTCTCGATCGACCTGAACAAACAGGTCAAACAGACGATGAGAGAGGACGACATGATCGAATCAGGGGACACTGTAGCGGTAGGACTCTCGGGAGGGAAAGACTCCGCGGTACTTCTTGAGCAGCTGGTAGAAATTTTCGGACAGAGGCCGGATATAGAGATTGTAGCTGTGGCGGTCCACGAGGGAATTGATCCGTATAGAGACGAATCTATCTCAGCTGCGGAAGAACTATGTGAAGAAATGGGGGTCGAGCTGGAGATCGGCAGGTACGAGGACTACTACGACCTCAGGATGGAGAACGTGGTGGATAAACTGGAAAAATCGAACTGCACCTACTGCGGCATAATGAGGCGAGATCTGCTGAACAGGCTCGCTAGGGAAGTTGAAGCAGACAAGATAGCGATTGGACACAACCTTGACGACGAGGCGCAGGCGATAATGATGAACCATATCAAGGGCGACATGAAGAGGATGGCAAGAATTTCGGGTTCCGATCCCGCGGATCACGAAAAATTCGTCCAAAGAATAAAACCACTGAAAGACCTGATGGAGAAAGATATCGCGCTCTACTCCAAGCTCCACGACCTGGGTGTTATAGATCGCTGTCCTCACGTAGAAGAGGGATCGCTGAGACCTATGGTTAAGAGCTTTCTCAACAGGCTGGAGTCAGAGATGCCAGGGATAAAGCACTCGATTGTCTCGCAGGGTAGAGAAATCTCGGAACTTGTAGAGGAAGAAATAGACTACGAGGCGGAAGAAAATGAAATAAGAGAATGCGAGAGGTGCGGGGAACCCTGCTCCTCAGAAGTCTGCAGGAAATGCCAGCTACTGGAGGAAGTGGATAATTACTAGGGCAGGAGATGAATACCTCTATTTATTATTTGTTATGAATTAATCACATATGGGTTCAGAGAATTTTCCTATTGAAGAACAGGAATATGCATTCGTCGATAGCGAAACTGTGAAAGATCTTCCATCCGCTTCTTCAGAAGAAGAATTTGATCCTGATCGATTTTACCAGAAAAAACTTCTACCTGCGAAAAATTTGTTCGATCAAACCCAGCAGTATTCCCCTGCGATGATCAATAGCTGGATAAAAATTATAGGGGAGCAATCAGAAAGCAAACTTCAGCAAAAATCAAGGCTTCATAAGCTACTGGCGGGAACCCAGAACCCAAATAAAACAAAACCTGGGCCTTACGTCAAGGCCCTGGATCAGGAATTTGGCGCCGAATTCAGAAGGGATTTGGAAATGAAGCTCAGCAGGTTTGGGGCGAGCGAGGAGTTCGCAAAACTATCCTTCTCCTCTGAATACCCGAGGAATGGAACTGATGAGGAAGATGTCTGGGAAATTATACTAGAAGAGATAGATAGAGACATAATACACACAGTTCTTGGCTGTGAAAAACATTACATGGCCATCTTGTATGAAGAAGATATGGAACAGATAGAAAGTGGAATCCTCGGCGACATGCGGAGGAAGGGTTATATCGGAATACCATATTTGAACGGTTATGAAGGAGAAGCCGTTGAGGTTTACGTGAGAAAGGATCTGGTTAAAAAATTTGAAACAAGGGATGAACGTAAGTATACTCTCTAACCACACCTAATTTAAGTCCCTGCGTATTACCATGTATTATTGGTATCGATGAAAGCGATTATTCTTGCCGGGGGACATGCTACGAGGCTTTGGCCAGTTACGAAAAACCGTGCGAAACCACTTCTTCCGCTTGGAGAAAAGCCGATAATCGAGTACCTGATGCAGGGAATGGAAGACCTTGATGAAATAATAATCTCTACCAACGAAAAATTTGAAGAAGACTTCTCAGACTTCGTTGACGATTACGATCACGATAATGCCAGGGTTGTAGTAGAGAACCAGGACAGCGAAGAGGAAAAACCGGGAACTATCGGGGCGATAATAAATCTCATAGAGACAGAAGACCTGGAAGACGATCTACTGATAGTCGGGGGAGATAACTTCTTTGGCTTCGACTTCGGCGAGCTTCTGGAGTTCTGCGAGGAGAGCGGAGGACCGGTAAACGTTGTTTACGACGTGAAGGATTCCTCAATCGCCTCGAGTTTTGGCATAGTAGATACTGATGACGAAAAGATTGTTGACTTCGAGGAGAAACCCGAGGAACCTCCTTCAACCCTGGCATCAACAGCCTGCTACTTCTTCCCGGAAGACCAGGTAGAGCTCTTCAATCAGTACGACGAGCATTTCAAGGACACGGATGTTCCAGAGGGGAAATACCTGGACGAGCCCGGAAGACTTATTGAATGGGCTCACGAGGAGACTGACATGTTTGCTTTCAGTTTCGATGGAGAATGGTTCGATATAGGCACCCTGAAAGGTTACCTTGATGCCTGGAGCCAGGTGATTGATGAAAACATTATAGAGGGAGAAGTAGAAGACTCAGAGGTAGGAGATAACGTTTTCGTGATGGAGGGAGCCTCCCTGGAGGAAGTCAAGATCGAGAACAGTATAGTATTCGGGAATACCGATGTCAGGGATTCGGAAATAAGGAACTCTATAATCGACAGGAACTGCAGTATAGAAGACACAGACATGAACGACGCGATCATCGGAGCACATACCACGATCTAGAATAGTAAAGCCTCCGTGAAGGGAGATTGAGAGAATTTAAAGCTTCTGGAATTCAAGCCGCCGGTCCTGTC
Organism: Candidatus Nanohaloarchaea archaeon; assembly: GCA_042218075.1. Classification (GTDB taxonomy): domain Archaea; phylum Nanohalarchaeota; class Nanosalinia; order Nanosalinales; family Nanosalinaceae; genus SW-4-43-9. The sequence continues at coordinate 16,037 of JBDGRK010000014.1, read as the reverse complement.
CGGCAGTATATTATGCCTCATCATTTCCCTCTCAGCCATTCTCTTTTGAGGTTCGTAATCTCTACCCAGTATCTCTCCACCGTCGACAACTTCTTCAGTAACCCACTGGGTGTTTCCCTCAAGAAAATCTCTAGAAGCATAATCCCCTACCTGATTGAAATAAGATTCAGCCGGATCACCCATTTCAAGTAGATGCTGTATCTCTGAACCCCATTGTACTGAATGGCGTGCTGATGTTCATGGAAGTCAATCATTTCTCTCTCCTCTGGTTCAGCATCCAGATACTTTTGCTCATCAGCCAGAAATACAGTATCGTAGTCCCAGATATTCAAACCGTAAACTTCTCCATCTTCACCGACAACCAGTTCATCATACTCCGGTGTATCCCAGATATCGTAGATCGGTTCCAGACTGTATAGTGAAGGTAAATGGGCCGTTGCAGCCACAGCACCCTCATTCGCGCCCGGCAGGCTTTCCAGATTCATGACTTCTACTTCATCGAAGTAATCCGGTAAATCGTACTTATCTGCTATGCTGTCCAGTTCCTCACCTATAGCTGCCTCTGGATCAGGATAATCCTCAAGAGAACCCGCATAGAGCTCATTACCCGCTTCATAATCCTGTTCCAAAGGCGCCTGTACAGGTATTTCAGCTTTCACCGACATAGGCTACACCTCAGTAGATTCGAAAATTTTCCATTTTTTTAATTTTCTCTACACCTCGGTAGATTCGATATTCTCCAGTCTTTTATCCAGCGGGGGATGCGTGGAAAAGAACCTGGTAATCCTCTGGCCTGAGAAAGGATTTTGTATGAAAAGGTTGGCGCCTGTCTCCTGAACCTTGCTAACATGTCCGACCGCTCCCTGGCCCTGATTCGCCCTGTTTATCTTTTCCAGGGCCGACGAAAGACCGGATTTCTCGCCATGAATTCTAACCGCGTGGGAGTCTGCCCTGTACTCCATAGACCTCGAGACCGCCATCCTAATAATCGTGGCTATCAGCGGGGTCAGGATCATGAAAGCCAGAGCGGATATCATTTCTCCGCCGTCTTCATCCATGAAAAGGGAGGACCAGAAAGCCATCTCCGCGAGAACAGCAATCGCGCCAGCTACAGTCGCCACAACAGCATTGATCAGACTATCCCTGTTCCTGATGTGCGCTATCTCGTGGGCCAGAACGCCTTCTATTTTCTCTGTTTCCAGCTGCCTCATCAATCCATCGGTAACGCATACAACTCCCTTTTCCGGGTTTCTTCCCGTGGCAAAGGCGTTGGGAACCTTCATATCGTTTCTGTAGATTCTTGGCTCCGGTATACCGGCTTTTTCGGAGAGCCTTTTAACTGCTTCATGAATCTCGGGATAATCGGATTCTTCCAGTCTTTCAGCGCCATAAATCCTGAGAACAATACGGTCGGAAAACCAGTAACTGCCAAAATTCATCAAGCCAGCGAAAATCAATCCTATTACCATGCCGCCTGTACCTCCCATTGCATATCCAGTTCCGAGGAAAACAGCTGTCAGAATGGATAATAGACCCAAGATTTTTGCGTTAGTTTTGAGGCCGCTTGAAGATACCATAAAGTATTACTGTCGCTAAAATCTCTTAACTTTTTCCGGCAGCTTTCTCAGCGTACTTCGCCATTATATCCGCTTCAATATTCACACTATCCCCCGTCTCCCTGGTTGAGAGGTTTGTTATATCCCATGTCTCCGGTATTATCGTGACCTCGAAGCTCTCTTCCCCAACATCGGAAACCGTCAGGCTGATGCCATCTATGGCTACGAAACCCTTCTCTACAATATACTCCGAAACTTCACCCGGTATAGAGAATCTTAAGTTCCAGCCCTCCTTCATCTCCTCCACCTCAAGTATCCGGGATGTATCATCCACATGACCCTGAACATAGTGACCTCCCATTCTATCGGCGGGTGTAAGAGACTTCTCAAGGTTTAACTCGTCTCCAGCCGAAAGTTCCGAAAACCATGTACGGTCGAGAGTCTCCTCCGCCAGAAAGAATATTGCTCCAGAATCAGTAAATTCCTCCACTGTCAGGCAGGCTCCGCTTACGCTAATACTTTCCCCTTTATCGACATCTGCGAAAAATTCACCTGCCTCAATCTCGATTCTTTTCCCCTCACCTGCTTCCCTGATTGAAACAATCCAACCTGTTCTCTCCACGAGACCTGTAAACATAATTACTCGATCAGTGTGAAGCTTAAAACTACTTTTCAAGTAGAAAAATCCATAGCTATTATTAATTCAAATTCCAGAATCTGTGGAAAACTTAACTATTAAGCCTTAACCGGCCAGAAGCCCTCCCTAACGTTTTCCACGTATCCCTTTAGAGTTTCATCCATTAGAGAAAGAAAAGCGTCAGCTTCTTCGTCAGAGTATTCAGCGTTCTGGAGAGCATTCTGATACCATTCCTCTTCCGACTCATACCCCAGAGCTTCATTTCTCAATCTTTCCATAAATTCAGAGAGTTCTACTTCACCTGTAGGTAATCCAGCCTGTTCTTCTATATCAGAAAGACTGTAGGGAAATGAGTGACCTATCGATGCCAGATCGGAAGCCAGTTCTATTTCCTCATCCACTTCGCCTATAACCTCATCAAATACTTGACGGAAGTTCTGGTACATTTCCGGACTCAGGTGCTTCGCGCTCTCCAGCATCTGCAGCTTATCTATTCTCTGGGCTTCAGGACTGGAGTTGACCTCAGCATATTCAATATCAAACCAGCAGTAATCTATATCCAGATCCGGAGTTACAGCAAGGTTTGAGAGTCTTGCATCCCTGACAGAGTAGCCTTCTTCAAGTAGCTCGGAGTAATCTTCCATGAAAGACCTAGTTACCGACCTGAAATCTGATGTATCGGCATCTTTCGCCCATTCCTTGTAGGGGATCGAGTCAACCTTTTCCATCACAAAGGCGGTTCCATCTTTCTCGATAATTTCTGCCAAATTCAGATACCTGCCTATTTTCTTCCTCAGCCCTTCTTCGTTTTCCAGGCATTGATCTACATCCGGATAATCAAGTTCCCCGACAAATATTAGTCCTGATACCATTTCCAGCAACTGAGACTTTGAAAATCCTTCCAACTCCTTCAAAACGTATTCTTCTCCTTTCTCATTTTTAACAAGACTTACCTCGTTAGAAGTAGCACTCTCAAAAGTATCTAAAACCGTATAGTCTTCTTTCAATTCCCCGGATTCTTCATATTCAATTTTTTGGTCAAACCACTCGACTACTTTTACAAAGACCCCGGACAACATGAATAGTTATCAAAAAGTAACAAATAAATATCATTCACTGGAATAAGTTCCTCCCTCTCATCTCGATATAAAAATATATTGAAAAGTAGCCTGGCAGCGTCCTGGATTTCCCGCCGCGAGGCAGTACCGGCCAGATCGCTGAGGGACTTTACTTCCGTGTTCGGAATGGGTACGGGTGTTGCCCCCTCGCTGTGGCCGCCAGTATTCAATCAATATCTCTAAAATCTTTTAAACCAAACGAGAAGGAGATTAGGCTTAAAACTGGAAACAGTTATATATTTGATATGAGCGGGGATAGCAGCATAGCCGACATGCTGGAGAAGATGCCCAGCATGGACCTGATAACCATCGCTGTACTTGGCCTGGATGCCTACATTATCTACTCCCAGGTAGACAGGTTCAACAGGGATGCTCTGTTCAGCGTATCTACCGATATGTTTGCGATCGCCTTCCAGGCAACTATAGCCCTTGTGGTAATCAACCTGATAGAGTACCTTCATGATAGAAAGAGCGATAGTGGACACGGCTTGAGATAAATTTACTCTAGTATTTCCAGCAACTCTTCACTCCTGCCCTTGGGGATCCTGGACGAAACAACTCCGTCCCTGTACATCCCGCATCCAATTATTCTTCCCTCAAACCTTATGGCGACGTATCCTTCCTCTTCCACCTCCTTCTCAATCATTTCCTCCCTGGCAAGGAGCTTTTTCAACTCTGACTCATCAATCTCAACAATATTCTTTGAAATTCTCGGTCCAAGGAGCTGAAGAGCGTAGGTAGTCGGTTTCAGGCCTCTTCCGGTCTCTCTCAGAAATCTTATGCCGCGAGTCTCATACTTGAGGTCGATTTCCATGGTCCCGGTGTGAAGCCAGTAACTGCCTGAAATCTTCTGGAGTTTGAAGTTTGCAAGATCATGGCTGCCGACCCCAAACCTCTCCTCCAGGTAGTTCCAAGCATCCTCACTTCCTGAACTTTGCAACATAGATCACCCCGGAATCCAGATGGTGAGGATAAACCCTGACAGTTTTCTCCATTCCCCCATCGAAACTTTCACCCTTGAAGCTTTTCACGCCTCTGGTATGTTCCGTTTCTATATCAACCAGCTCCAGTGACAGCTCTGTACTCTCTATCAGATACTTTACCACTCGCTCATTCTCCCAGGGATTTACAGTGCATGTGGAGTACACCATCTCTCCTCCCTCTTTCAAAAATCTAACTGCCTTTTCACCCAGCTGTTTCTGCAGCTCTGAAAGTCCCTCAATCTCATCCCTATCAGCCGGCTCGAAATCCCTTCTCGCCCTGTTCCCCTCCCCTGTGCAGGGAGCATCAACCAGTATACTGTCAAACTTTTCATACTCTGGCAAATTCCTTCCATCGTAGTTAGTTACCGAAACGCAGGCCGAACCTGTCCTGTAGATATTGGCGTGAAGACTCTTGAGCCTCTTTCCTGAACTGTCGTTCGCGATTATCTTCCCCTCGTTATCGATTTTGGCAGCCATCTGTGTTGTCTTTCCGCCAGGAGCAGCACACATATCCAGTACTCTGTCACCCTTTTCCATACCAAGGACTTCAACAGGAATAGCAGCGGATTCCTCCTGGACGTAGTACTCGCCTCTCCAGTGAGGAAGAGTTTTCCCTGGCAGCTTCTCATCTCCCAGCCGGAAAATACTGTCATTCCACTCGGCCCGCTCAACTTCCCCAAAATTATCTCTGAGCCTTTCCTCGAAATCTTTACCCGCCTTGAGGTCGTTCCTCCTGACCGATGAAATGGCAGGCTCCTCGCAAGCCTCTCTAAAACTATGCCAGTTATCGACAATAGATTTGTACTTCTGCATTAGAAACTAGAGGAGATTCGACAGTTTTTAAGCTGACGATCAATTTTCTAAATGCATATAGTGGATTTCGAAAAAAATTCTAGAAAATATGCTATGAATTAGATCTCATCGAGCTTTTGCTGGCCCTCTCCCTCTTTCCCGAAAGCCTTTCTCAGGTCTTCTTCAAGCTCAGGAGTCTTGCTCCTGTCGTAGAGTGTAGCGGCCGGATGGTAGATCGGCATTATCTTTCTTCCACCTCTCTCGAACATCTCTCCGTGTATCGAGGTGATACCCTCACCAGTATCCAGAAGTTCTCTTGATGCAAAATTACCCAAAGTCAAAATAACATCCGGGTCAACTTCCTCTATCTCCTTATCAAGCAGAGGCCTCCAGGCCTCGATCTCGTCTCTCCTCGGATCCCGATTTTCCGGGGGTCTGACCTTGACCAGGTTAGTGATGTATAGCTCGGATCTCTCAACTCCTATCTCACTGAGAATGTCATCCAGCTTGCTTCCCGCCCTACCGACAAACGGCTCTCCCTCTTCAACCTCGTTCGCCCCCGGCGCCTCTCCAACCATCATCACCACCGCATCCTCGGGGCCTACAGCCGGAACGAAGCGCTCCGGATCAAAGTGGTCTTCTTCAAGTTTATCGAAGAATGATCCATACCTTTCCCTGAAGTTCATGTAAAAGGAATTTTTAGATAAAGAAAATTAAAGATGATCTACATCTTTACGATTAATTATCATAAATTAATGTAGAGAGTTTGATATTTATGTAGTAATTCTTATTGATAAATGAAAGCAAGGCTTTACTTTGGATTCACATCTATCGGATTGAGCTCTCTGAAAATTATTTCTATTTCATTTTTAACTATCAGGAATTTCTTCCCATACAAAATCTTCCTTAGATATCCCTGAAAATTCCTCTGTTCCACCATCTGCTATATACACAGAGTCCGAAGTATTCTCTGTTGATTCACTGCGTCCATAATTTGCTAATTCCTTTATAGCATTATTAGCGCTGTATTCAGCAGTTCCAAAAGCTCTTCCCAATTCTTTGGCTGAAGGACCCGCCTTTAGAGCATTTCCTATTCTTTCCTCCATATATCCTAATGTTCCAAGATAAGTTTCAGATTTGTCTACATCATCCTCTGATTGAATTATTTTTTTGAAGGAGTTGTGAGTTCCATATGTAGCCCCAGTAGCGTCTGTATAAAGATCAGCTTTTAAGTCCAATCGGTTGAAGGACAGGTTCAGAGTATCCATACCACCTTCTATCCATCCCTCTTTGATCAAAAAGTAAGCGGGAACAGTTGAAGCGGCTGCTATTGCTATAGGTCCTGGCTGATAACCTTCTAACCTATCATTGACTTTCATAGCAGCCTGTTCAGCCATAAACATATTGCAAAAGAAGTGGCCATATTTATCGGCTGTACCCTCAACTAAACCCTGAATGCTGTCAACTTCTCCAAAATCACGGATCACTCTCGACATATTTTCGTCCCAGTACTCGTTAGCTGACTCCAAATTGTCCCTTATATTGATACCGGAGTCGAATTCAAAATCAGTAAATGGAATTTCGAATTCAATATCAGTCTCTAAATCCAACGGACCTAATTCCAATTCTGTTTTATCTTTTTGATCTACAATAGTTTGATGAAATTCTTGATTGTGATTACCGAGTTTTGCACCGGCCACAATACCCGTACAGCCAGTAAATTTTGCTGACTTTACTCTTGGGTCTTGCCATACGTTATAAGCCTTTTTACCATTATATACGGCTGTTTCAAGAATATCATTGCTTCGAAAATTGTCATAAAAGTTTTCACAATTAGTTTGAACAGTTTTAGAGGATTCCAAAACGAAATCAGATAATTGATCTAATGATGAGGGTTCAGGTTCTAATTCACGGACTAAGTCTTGCGAATTACCAGAATCGTCAGTATAATTTACTAAATTTGAAGTAAAATTTCTTACTTTATCAGTAAACTGATGATAAATCGTTTCTGAGCCATAAACAGAACTCATTGATTCGACAGAATCTCTGCTGTCGTTACCAACAAACGATTTTACTGATTCTTTCAAATCGGAAACCACATTCATTGTGACTAACTAATAATTACATTTTGAGACTTATATAATTTGTTATTATTTAGGAACAAAATATTTTCGATGCGATTTCAGTCCAATTTGATCGCAAAGAATCTTTACTTATGCTATCGGAAAAATGAGAATAGTCCCGCCCCCCCGATTTGAACGGGGGACAAGTCGCTCTACAGGCGACCGCTCTGCCAGCCTGAGCTAGGGCGGGTCTAATTCCCTCGCTCATTCGAGAAGATCACAAAGATCTTCGTCCTGAGCCAGGGCGTGAAGCGACAGTAAAAACTGGAAAGTTGAAGCTTTAATAGGGTTTTACCCGGGATGGAAGTCTACCTCGACGCCTGAAGTGTTTTTGACCTTTTTCTCTCCTTCAAACACTTCAACTCCCGGAAGCACAGCTCCTCCCTCTACCTTCACCAGCGGCCTGATACTGTACTTCATTACCCTCTCCTCTCCCGGCTCAAGTCTTTCAATACTCCAGCTCAGCTCGGTTCCGTTGCTCTTCTTTGTCTGTACAGGTTTGGCCATCTCGAATTCAGAGCCCACCTCCGCAATATCAGGAACAAAATCCCTTACCTCCATATATTCAAGAAGCCTCCCTGAATCATTTTTTAGCTCTATCAGCACCTCTATCCCGGTTTCATTCCTCTCCGCTCTCTTTGAGACCGCGATCCCGGCCTGCAGCTTCCTGATTCCCAGAGCTCCGACAGCAAACAATGCCAGGAATACAAGTAATGGGGAATAATCTGTTGAGTAACCAAAGCTGGCTTTTTCCCCGGGTTCAAGCTTCGTTTTCCACAAGTAAACGGTTTCACCTCCCTCGGTTGAAACACTGGAGGCTTCTGGATCAGTGGATGTGAAGGGCTTGCTGAAAATCGGTATGGATCTCCTGACCTCTATCCCGGTTTCTGTGTTGCCGTTGTTCTCAACCTCAACCCTCATCCTGTTCCTGAGCAACCTATCCGATCTTTCTACCTCTCTTTCAATCCTCTCAACCTTATTCACGTTGATCTCTGTAGAAACATTCTCATTTCTCTCCCCTGATTTGTAGGCCACTGCTTTAATTTTTCTCGGGCCGGGAGAGGCATCTTCAGGAACCATGAGCTCAAAGTTATATCTTATACTGTCACCCGGCCCTAGACTTGAGTCGTTTTTTCTAATCTTCTGGTCCATCATGCTCGCCTCAACACTAAGATTCTCAATCCGTCCTGAGGCCGTACTTCTCACAGCCAGCTCGACTTTGACTTTTTCACCAGGATCATAATTCTTCCTTTTGGTGCTGAATGATGTTATCTCTAGATCTGTAGGGTTCCTGACAGTGAAGTATTCCTTTGCTCTCTTCAGTTCTCCTTGCCTGAACGACCTCAGATTCAGAATGAACGCGTAGTTTTGCTGCAGCACATTCTCCTGATGATGTATTTTTATGGAGAAGTTACGTTCTTCTCCCGGGGGAATCCGTTTGCTAAATTCATAGTCAAACCACTGTGAAACAGCCGGGGGAGCCTCTACACTGCTGATTCTGAACCGGTCCGTGTTATTGTAAGTGTTAGTGACTTTCAGGTTGAACTCCGCGGGATCATCCTTCGAAGATACACGATCCTCTGCCCCGAACTGGTATTCGAAGGCTGATACGGAACCAACGATCAGCAGAGATATAATTAGAAGAATTGATTTTTTCATGTCTAGAAGTGCGGACGTCCAGAGTTTAAAGCTACCGATCAGAACGGTGGCACGTCATCTCCAGGCTCGCCCGGAGGTGCACCTGGCCCCATACCTCCCATCTCCTGATCCGGCACTGTCTCATCCTGCATGGCCTCGTCCTGCACTTCCTCCATCAGGTCTCTGACTGACTGTATAAGTTCTTCTATAGATTCCTCCGAGTCCGGCTCCTGGATTTCCTTTTCCAGCTTGGAGATCTCAAGCTCAAGATCCTTTGCCTTACCTGTCCTGGGTTCGGGTATAGTTTCAAGAACCATTTCCGCCGAGTCCAGCACGGCTTCAGCATCCTGTTTCTTATCCTCTATGCTCATTATGGTTTCACCATACTTCAAGTGTATTTATTGTTTTCGGTCGCCCCAAGCTTTATAACAATCTTCTTTCCGATGATTCGAACGCTTTATCGACCAAATGGGTCTTATCAAGCTCCTTTTCAAGCGTTTCCGCACTATCTACGCTCATAGAGGTTGAAGGATCATCAGGTGCTATCGATCTACAGGCGGAATCAACCTTCGAGTGCTGAAAGCTTCCGATTCTCCTCGCCTCTCTTGTTATATGATTCTTATTTGATCCTAGCAAGGGTCTGTGGACCGGAATATCGACAGCCTCCGAGGTAGTTTTAAGGTTCTGCGAGGTCTGTGAAGATTTCTGGTTCAGAGACTCCCCGGTCACTATACCGTCAAGTCCTTCACTTTCAGCGATTTTCTCTGCAATCCCGAACATAATCCTCCTGTGAACTATCATCTTTCCCTTCCCGACTTGCTTCAGCTTATTGTTGATCTCTTCCATATCAACCAGGAAGTATTCCCATTTCCTGGAGGGATGGAATCTCTCAAGCTCAGATACCGCCGCCTCGAATCTTGCGAGATGATCCTCAGCCGCTACAGGCCTGTTGTAGAAGTAGATAGGTGTTATTTCAGCCCCTCTGACCATCATCCTGAAGGCTGCAACAGGAGAATCTATCCCGCCACTGATCAATGCAGCGAGCGAACCTTCAGAACCTGATGGGAAGCCTCCCGGACCTTCCACCTGCTCCGTGAAGATGAAGGCTTCATCTTTCCTGACATCAATTCTTACCCATGTCCCAGGATCATCCAGATCCACCTCCCTTCCATCGGACAAAAAATCTCCTATCTCCTCCTCAACTTGCTGGCTGCTCATTTCCTGTCCGCCCCCGGTATTCACTCTCACACCGAATGTATCTGCCACCTCCATTTTCCTGACTTCTTCCTTGATCGAATCCATCTCAGGTTTTACAGTTCTTGCAGGAGAACAGGAGGAAACACCTGGCATCTCCCCTACGCGGTCCACAGCATCGTTGGAAACCTTTCTTGCGACTATCCTGCCAGGAATCCTGGAAACTCTTTCAAACTCTATATTCTCATATTCCAGTCTTTCCTCAACCCTCTGCCTTAATGTATGCAACATACGGCTTCTGACCGGCTCAGACTTGGTGCCGATCTCTCCATACCTTACAACAAGCTCCATCAGATTCTTTTTCCCCTTATTCTCTGGGGTTTGTAGTCGGGCGGAAGCTGCTGTTTCATGTATTCCCCGATAACTTTGGTCATATTCCGGGTATCCATGACTATCAGGAAGTGATCTCCCTGCTGAATGACCCTTTGATCATTCTGACTCTCCCCATTAATCAAAACCTTTCCCTCACCGCACCTCGTCCTGTTGTAAATTTTTACACATAGATTCCCCGTCTCGTTTGAACGCCAGTAGTTAATCTCCAAAGTGTCCAGAAAATCGCTCCAGCTCACGTTTTCCTCGTGCCTGTGAACGATATCCGATATGTTGTTCTCAAGGTGTACGTCGCGGGAATTCAACTGGAAGCGATCCTCGGTAAAGTCTACTTCCGAACCGTTTATGATGACATGGAATAGAGCGTGTTCATGTACCTCTCCTTTATTCTGGAGCTCTACCTCCGGAGAAGCTTTACTCTCTGCCTGGTAGAACGCAACCATTATTCCTGAAACCGCCGCAACAGAAACTACTAGAGCGAAAATTTCGGATCTCTGCATGAAATAATAAGAGAATTGAAAATGATAAAAATGTGGAGATCAGTCGGTTATCTCCGCGAAGGCAAACTTTCTACCGACCGAAGTGACTTCTACCTCGTAGTTCTCTCCGACTTCTCCACCAGGGACGAAGACTACGAATCCATCGACCCTTGCGATTCCATCGCCCTTGCTACCAAGATCCTCAATCTCTACCTCAACTACATCTCCCTCGTCAACGGGCTTGTCGTAATCGTTGTCGTCAGAGTCATCGTAGGAATCACCGGAGTCGTCGTATCCCTGATCCCCTGAGTCATCGTAGCCTGCTTCATCTTCGAAATCCTGATCAGGTTCATCATCAAAATCGTCCCCGTAGTCATCCTCGAAATCGTCTTCCTGGTTTTCGTCAAAGTCGTCTTCAAAATCTTCATCGTCGAACTGAGAATCGAAATTATCTGCCATATTGTAACACCTTAACAGTATTAGGAAGAATCAGGGTGGAGCTTTAAAAAAGCGGTGCGGTTTTAGCTTAATCCATGAAAAGCAAGAAAAAACTAGAAGACTACGTAGGAAGCTGGAGCATGAAAAAAGGAGAATGGAAGGATATAGAGAAATCACTGGGAAAAATCTGGAGCCAGTGTTTTTTCACGAAGAATGATAAAATAGAGCGAGGAAAATAGGAATATGCCTCAACAAGGAATGCCAGGGCAGGGAGACCAGTGCATCTACTGCCAGCTGATAGACAACCCGGATCAACTGATGCTTGTGGGAGAGACGGAGAACTTCTACGCCTGGCTAGAAGTGCAGGCCAGAGCCAGAGGGCATACACAGGTAGTTCCTAAAGAGCATGTGGAATCCTTGATGGAGTTCTCGCCAGAAGAGTACCACGAGATGATGACTCTTGTCAGGGAGGTTATCGAGAAGGCTGAGGAAGGACTGGGAGCGGATGGAGCCTCTGTAGTTATGAACATCAAAGAGGCAGCGGGCCAGATGATACCGCACGCCTACATCTCAGTGTTTCCAAGGTTCTCTGAGGATGAGAATGCTGGAACACCTACAGGTGCGATCTTCCAGCATATAGAGGAGCTACAGGATGAGTCAAGGTTGAAAGAGATCAAGGAGGAGATGGAATCTGTCAGCGTGAGCTTCGAACAGGAGACGAAAGAGCCCCATCCAGAGTCTCAGAGGTTCAAGGAGGGGCAGAAACCCCTACAGGCAGGAAAAACAGGAAGCGGGGATACAGGCCAGGAAGATGCTAGTGGAAGTGAGGAGGAGAGAGATAGAAAAGAGTCAGATGAAAGCGATGAAGCCGAAATAGACTATGGGGATAGCTACGAGTGGGTTTAGATTTTATTCTCTATCTTATTACAGCTTCACCATCTTCATCCCAATATACAGCTTCTTCCATATTCCTTCCGTTCGAATTTCCTTCTGAAGGAACCTCAATATATACGTCAGAGTGATTGCCTTCAATCGGTGCAATTTGATATCCCTCAGTATGATCAAAAATCAATGCTGCGTAAGGCACGAATTCATCTCTATCTAAACCCCATCTACCTTCTACTCCAAGTGCCAAATCATCCTCTCCTACAATTCCTTCAGAGTGATCTTTGGCAGATCTTTCGACCTCTTCCTCGATACTACTTAATTTTGTGACAACTCCCTGCACAAAATCCCTTTCTTCACCATCAATAGCTTCAAAAGCGGGATAATCTCGATTTCTGTTAACTGCCCTTCCGGCCAAAATTGCATCACGATATTGAAGGTTAGGAAATACATGGCCAATTTGTATACCATTGTAACCTGCAGAAGCTAAATTTTGCTCACGGGAGTTTTTAACACTGAAAGGTTTATCCGCAACCACAGGTTCAGCTAGTTTTTCATCTACAACTTCTTTCAAATCTTCAGACAAAATTGTCTCTTGAATATTCTGATTCATGATTAACCTTATAGTAACAATATTTATAAATTTTTTTATTCCTCATGAAATATCAAAATTCATTAAAATTTTAATTTTCAGATACACTCTAGGAAATATGGAAGAGATTGTAGATTTTTTGGCGAACCAGGATGAGAAAGTAATAATCGCGACGGCCAGTCTTGCAGTTGGAGCAAGTTATGGCATTAGAAACTATCAAAGTGATTTCGTAGATAGATATAGGGACTAAATTCTTTTAACTTTCAGCTGTTCTCTGTGAAGTATGACAGACTACGAGCTGCAAAAGGTGGAATCCGAGGTTTCAGAATACTGGGATCAAAACGATGTAAAAAGAAAAGTTAGGGAGTCGACGGAGGGAAACGAACCGTTTTTCATGATCGATGGACCCCCATATCTGAACGGTGCGCCACATGTAGGCCACATGCAGGGTAAAGTGCTCAAGGATGTGATGCTGCGCTTCAAGCAGATGCAGGGATACGATGTATGGGACGAGGCAGGATTCGACACCCACGGACTTCCGAACGAACTGGCTACCGAGGAAGAACTCGAAATAGAGGACAAGAACGAGATAGGCAAGTCAATCTCCGCCCAGAAATTTATAGAGGAGTGCAGAGAGAGGGCAACATCCGCGAAGCAGACCTGGCAGGATGTTATGGAGGATCTTGCGATCTGGCAGGACTTTGAAGACCCTTACATGACCTACGACAACAGTTATATTGAAAGCGCCTGGTGGCTTCTGAAGGAGACCGAGAGCCAGGATCTTCTTTACCAGGGTTACAAGCCAATACACTGGTGCCCGAGGTGCCAGACCTCGCTTTCCGGCTACGAGGTGACTGATGAGTACAAGGAGATAGAAGATTATGCTGTATTCGCCAAATTTCCGCTGGAGAACAGGGAAGAAAAGCTTCTGATCTGGACTACAACCCCCTGGACGATACCCTCGAACATGGCTGTATTTGTCCATCCGGATTTCAGTTACGCGGTAGTCAAGGCGGAGGGAGGGAAACTGATAGTGGCAGAACAGCTGGTTGAGAGGATAATGGAGAAGGCCGGCATAGAGGAGTACAGCGTGGAGAGGACTTTGTCAGGTTCTGACCTGAAAGGCTTGAAGTACAGGACACCTTTCATGGAGGAAATACCCCGACAGAGAGAGATGGACGAGGAATCAGGCGTACACAGAGTGCATGATTCGAAGGATCTAGTGACGCTGGAAGAGGGAACAGGCCTGGTTCACGCGGCTACAGGGCACGGACCTGAGGACTATGAGGAGACAAGATCGCTGGGATTGCCTGTATTTTCGCCCCTTGACGAAGAAGGCTTCTACACGGAAGAGGCAGGTGAGCTCGAGGGAGAAAACGTACTCGAAGTTGATCCAAAAGTTATCGAGATGCTCGAGGAGAAAAACCTTCTGCTGCACAGTGAAAAGTTTACGCACGAGTATCCGCACTGCTGGAGATGCAAGACAGAGCTTATCTACAGGGCGGCGGAGCAGTGGTTTATAGAGAACGAGGAAGTCAAAAACAGAATGCTTGAGGAAAACGAGGATGTCCACTGGGTGCCTGAATCAGCAAGGAAGAGGTTCCACAACTTTGTGTCGGAGTCGCCCGACTGGTGTATATCAAGGCAGAACTACTGGGGTATCCCGATTCCGATATGGGTATGTGAAGGCTGTGAAGAATACCAGGTTATAGGCAGCTTCGATGAGCTGAAAGAAAACGCAGGAGAGCTCCCCGATGATTTCGATGCCCACAAGCATGTTGTTGATGAGATTTCATGGGGCTGTGAATGCGGGGGCAGATACCAGAGAATACCGGATATATTCGATGTATGGTTTGACTCGGGATGCGCACCCTTCGCATCACTGCACTATCCCTTCGAAGAACAGCCTTTCGAGCAGCTTTTCCCCATGGACTTCATAACCGAGGCCTCGGACCAGATAAGGGGCTGGTTCTACCACTTGATGTTCTGCGGGATACTGGGATTCGACCAGAGCCAGTATGAGAAAGTTCTGTTCCAGGGATACGTGCTCAGGCCTGATGGCGAGAAAATGTCGAAATCCGCCGGCACGACTATAGATCCGCAGGAAGAGATGGAAAAATACGGAGCAGATCTTCCAAGGTTCTACCAGCTTAGGCTGGCTCCTCCCTGGGAGCAGAAAGAGTACGATGAGCAAGAGATCAAGAACGAGATCTACAGGCTTTTCTCAGTCTACTGGAATACCAAGGAATTCCTCCAGACGTACAGGGAGGAAGTTGAGAGACCCGGAGAACTTGAAATAGAGGATAGATGGATTCTCTCAAGAGTCAACTCGATCAACTCCGAGGCCAGCGGAAAGATGGATGAGTGCTATTTCCACGAACTGACCAGGCAACTTGAAAGATTCATCCTGGATGACCTCTCAAGGTGGTACGTAAAGAAGGTAAGGAAGAGAGTGAAAAACGGAGACCAGGCAGCGATATGGACTCTGGAAAAAGTGATGGAAAAGGTAAATCTGCTGATGGCGCCTTTCACACCCTATATTACTGAGAAGATTTACCAGGAGATCTCGGGTGAAAAGGTTTCTGTCCACGCGGAAAGCTATCCAGAACCAGACGAGGAATCAATCGATGAAACTCTGGAACAGATGATGGAACACGCCAGGGAGATAGTGGAGAAATCCACGAAAATCAGGGATGAGAACCACTACAACCTGAGATGGCCTGCGAGGAGACTAGTGATCTCGACAAGTGAAGAAAACGAGGAGAAGCTGGAGAAGTTCAGAGAGCTCATATCCGAGATGGCCAACGTTGAGAAGGCGGAGTTCGGAGAAGTGGCATCTGAACTAAGTGCAGAGCCCAGCTATCCGGAGCTGGGACCTGAATTCGGTGAAAACGCGGAAGAAGTCGCAGAAAAGATAGAGAAGCTTTCCAGTGATCAAGTCGAACAGCTAGAAAATATAGGAGAGCTGGAGCTTGGAGACTATCAGATCAGGGATGAACACGTGGAAATCTCCAGCGAGACATCTGAGAATCTGGGCAGTAAATCTGTGGAGATAGGCGAAATCCACTTAGATCTTCACATGACACCGGAGATTGAAGAAAAAGCTTTTGTGGCAGAGGTTCTCAGAGAGATCCAGCAAAAGAGGAAGGAAGCAGGGCTTGAAGTTGAGGATGAAGTGATATTAAGCTTTTCAGGCGACACCGAGGCGCTTG
>JBDGRK010000013.1:0-3147 GCA_042218075.1 Candidatus Nanohaloarchaea archaeon | reverse complement strand
CAATAAAATGGCAAGCTGGGACAAGTTTTTGAGTTTTATAGTAGCGGTGACTTTCTTATGGGTTGGTTTGAATGTGGTCCAAAGTATGGATTTGGAGGGTCCCCAGAAAAAAGCTGCTGGAAAAGCAAAAGGTATGATGAAAAGCGCAGCAACTTATCTTCCCGGGAAAGCTTATGGTAGAGCCAAAGAAACAGCTTCGGACTATGCTACTCTGGCAGGGGAAAAGACGAAGCTCAACCGTTTGCCGATAGTAGGTAGTCAAAGTGCTGGCAGAATGAAGAGAAAAGAAGCGGTAGAACAAGTTCGGAGAAGACAACAAGCAAGAGAAAGAGGTATTAGAGAAAAAGCAAGAGCACCAGGCAAAGGTGGCGGCGGTTTAGCTGGGACTATAGCACCAAGTTATGAATCAATAGCAAAAGAAGAAATTACTGCTTCTAATTTGCAAAGCATCAGGCGAAGACAAGAAAGAGAAAGAAAAGAAGAAACAAAGGAAGAGGCAAGAGAATTTGAAGAACCACAATATCGAGAAGAAATAGATAGACAAGCTCAAGAGAGAGGTTTTGATAATTATGAGCAAGCCCAACAAGCAGCTGAATCTGATACGGAGGATTTCGATGACGAGGATCTAGAAGAGCTGGAGCTAGAAGCTGCTGGAAATGTGGGGCAGGGTGGTATAAATGAGCTAAAGGACTTTTTCAGTCGAGCTATACCTGGTTTGGAAGATACTTCCAGAAGAGGTATGCATATGAAAGAAGCAGAAGTAACGGAAAAACACCTGAAAGAACTGGAGAATTATCTAGGTAGCTCTAATGCAAGCAATAGTGAGCTGAGCAGTAATATTCGTGATAGTTTTGGTGATTTAACAGAAGAACTAGATAAATCTCTTAGTGAGAGAGACCGAGACAAGATCACTAGATTACGTCAGGAACTAGCTAAAAAACTACCTCAAGCCATCAATAGAGGCATGAAAGATGAAATGAGTGATATTCTTAGTGATGAACAGTCGTCAGCTCCAAGTGATGCCTTTGAACAAGATCCGCAGCGGGCAATGTTGGCAATGAAGCATGGTGAGGACTATAGTGCTGTAGATGCTGAAACTAATAGTGAACTCAAAGATGATCTGGGTGACATTTACGACAGTTCTCTTCACAGCATGAACATGGCTGGAGATTCTGATATTTCCAGTGCCATAATAGAGGAGGAATCTGATAAATATAACTTTTCCGAATATTCTAGTGGAGCCGAAGGAACCGAGAGAGAAGAAATGGAAGAAGAGGCTGAGGCAGGAGCAGCCGGAGGTGGTGAAGGGGCAGGAGCTGCAGAAGGCTCTACCCAAGAAACTAGAGATAATGTTAGAAGTGCGGGAAGTAGTGAGGAGTTGAGAACCGCTTTGAGAGACTTGGAAAACGAAGTGGAGAACTTAAGAGAAGAGATAAGGAATATGCAGCCTGATAATCGGGATGATTTTTCCGAGAATGATCCGGTATTAACTCATGATGGCAGAGTCTTTAAAGCGGGTGATACCACAGGTTATACTTCCCAAGCAGGAAATGATAGTAGAGTAAGAATAGTCGCAGAGGATCAAGGAGATGTGATAGTAAGACAAGAAGGAACTGGTAATGTTTTTCATTTATCCGATGAAGAATCCTCCAGTAGATTGGGAGTGGAGAATAAAGACCTGGATACCTCTGATTTATCCGAGGGGGTAGATTTGGATGAAATAGAAGCTACGGCTTAAATTTAAAAATATAAAAATATGCCTAAACCAAAAGATTTTCTACAACCAAAACAAATTTCAGCTAAAGAGAAACAAACATATGAACAAAAGTTTCAACAGCTTCGAGATGACCTCGAAAGCAATGAAAAGATGTTTGATTCTTTGCACGATTATTTTAGTTCCAAGAACTATTCTCCAAAAACAATAAGCCAATACTACGATACTTACTGGAAGTGGTATGTAGAGTTGACCTGGGATAATTATTATAGTTTTGAAAAAGAAACTTTTTTGAATACTTTTTCACATCAGCTACCGACTATGACAGCTCTTGGTATAGATATTTCTGAGAAATTTATGAACTTTTTTACTTTCAATTTAGATGAAGAAAATGAGAGAGAATCTTTTTTTCAAGATGTTAAGGAAGCAGTGAAGAACTTAGATTATCCTATTAACCCCACATTTGAGGATAGTATGAATATAAATAAAGCATTACAGTTTTATTCTAAAAAGGAAAATAAAGAAGATCTGGAGATGGCTGATTTTTACTCTAAAGTAAGTGAACAGCTGTTTTCTGAAGACTACCAATTGAAGGAGTTTGAGGGTGAGGAGCAGAGGGGTTATATTACGGGATTTTTGGAAATTTTGTTTTTCATAAAAAATCAGGATCGAATCCATCCAACGACACAGTCTTACAGATTAAACAAGTCCGGTTTTTATGAATGGGCGAACAGAAGATCTGATGAGCTGACAAAAAAGAAAAGAACAGGCATGGAAGAAGACGCAAAAAAAGAGGAGACAGAACAAAGAGAAGCTGAAGACAGCAGTCAACAAGATTCACAAGAAGACTCAACATCGGTACAAGATATCTTAGGAGAAGAAACCGATACAAAAGACGAACCGGAAAAGGGTAGAAAAGAAAGATCCGAACAGGAAAGTGAGGAACGGTCGGAAGTTGAGAAGGAATCCGAACCAGAAACACAGCAAGCTGCGGCGGCACAAGTAAAGCAAGCACAGAAAAGTGCTGAATCAAGCCAAGCTCAACAAGCTAAGCAGAACGTACAAAAGCACAAAGGTATGACCGACATGGAGATTAAAAAAGAATTAGAGGATCAGTTCGGCAAAATCGAGTCGTTGGATCCGGGGAATATAGACAGCTTCAGACGTGTGCTTGAAAATACAGCAAAACAAGAAGGTAGAGAAGATGAAGCAAGTGACTGGTTTTATTTTGATCAGGAGTCGGGCAGCTTCAAATGGAATATTTAGTTGCTTGCCCGTTTGAATAACACGCTTTGTTTTTTGGAATAATGCAGTTGTTGGGGTCGATAAAGAACTGGTTTTCTTGTATAATATATTTATACAAACCATATATAAATAAATTTTATGCCTGATGACAACTCACAACAACCTACGGTGCCGGTAAAAAAAGATGA
>JBDGRK010000012.1:1519-3187 GCA_042218075.1 Candidatus Nanohaloarchaea archaeon | reverse complement strand
GTAATGGGAAACCCCGAATACATGATCGATGACGGTAAAATTTTGATCGATGGAGAAGAAATGACTGAGGAGGAGACTGATGAGAGGGCGAGAGCCGGACTTTTCCTCGGCTTCCAGTATCCTGCAGAGGTCTCCGGCATAAAAGTGTCAGAGTTCCTGAAGGAGGCAATAAACGCCCAGAGAGAAGAAGAAGACAAAGAGCCTATTTCTAATTCAGAGTTCAGGGAGAGGATGAGAGACGCTCTGGAAATGCTTGAAATGGATGAAGAGTACGCGAGGCGTTACCTTAACGAAGGTTTCTCTGGAGGAGAGAAGAAGAGGAATGAGATACTCCAGATGGCGGTGCTACAGCCGAACTACGCGATGCTGGACGAGATCGACTCAGGACTGGACATCGACGCTCTGAAGGTGGTTGCGAGAGGAATCAGCAAACTTGCGGAAGAGGACAGGGGTATGCTGATGATAACGCACTACAGGCGGATTCTTGATTATGTGGAGCCTGATAGGGTCCATGTGATGGTTGATGGAAAGATTGTGGAATCGGGAGGACCTGAGCTTGCCCACAGGTTGGAGGATGAGGGCTACGACTGGGCTAAAGAGCTTGCGGAGGCCTGATTTCAACTCTTTGCTTTTTCATCGTTCTCTCTGTTCAGAAAATCTTTCATCATCTGCTCAAGCATGCTTAGCTGTTCCCGAGCCTCTATATTCTCGGAACCGCATGGGCACTTCTGAGGCTCAAGATCGGTCTCAAGACTGTTGCCGCATTCCTGGCACTCCCACTCTTTACCGGACATAAAAATTGATTATCGAGGCAGGGTTTAAGCTTTCAGGTTTTCTACCGGAACTTCCGGCATACCGCTCGCTTCTTTATAAAGGAAGTACTGATAATTACTGGTCGCGAGGTCGGAAAGGGGGTCGAGATGATAGAGTTCACCTGTGAAAACTGTGGTGAGAAAAGGGAGGAGAACGTACTGCCCGGCAAGCACGCCATAATGGGATGCATCAGATCACTCGAGAAAAGTGCCGAATGCTGCGGCGCGCCGCACTACCAGAACAGCTCCAGAGGCTTGAATCCTGGTGCGGTGCAGAAAGACCTGAGAGAGATGGCGACAAGCCGGGCTTAAATCTTCTCATTTTCTTTCCAGCTTCATGAACAGGTGGTCTGTCTCGTGGGGATCCAGCTTGTTTTCCTTCAGAATCCTGAAATCTGAATCCAGAAGCTTTTTTCCGACTTCCGCGAATACCTCCTCCGGATCTCTCGAAGTGGAGATGGACTGCGCCTTCACCGATAGAAGCCCTTTTCCACCCTTCTTGAGATACTCTTCACAGTTCTTGAGGAATATCTCCGCCTGGTCACTCTGGGATATGTCCTGGAAGACAATATCGACTTTCCCGACCAGATCGGAATACTCTTCCGGGTTCCTCGCGTTTGCCAGAAGCGGAGCGATATTTTCTCTCTGCTCCGCAAGTTCGACAAGTTGCCTGATCACAGTCTCTGAATACTCTACGGCGTAGATGAAGCCTGAGATCAGTATGTCGGAAAAATGCGATACAGTTGTTCCGGAGGCCGCACCCAGGTAGAGTACTTCAAAACTCTTCTCCATTTCCAGATCTACGCCCTTCTCTATCGCTGCCGCCGCCTTCGACCTATTCGGGTTCCACTCCCTG
>JBDGRK010000012.1:0-1419 GCA_042218075.1 Candidatus Nanohaloarchaea archaeon | reverse complement strand
CAGGAAGTTTCAAGACCATCTGTTAGCGCCTATCTTAACAAGATACCTAATTTCCTTGTGTTTACGGCTGTAGGATTGATACAGGCTGATATAGCTTTCTCACCTCGTATGTTTCTTACAGGAACTGTTCTGTCAAGCCTGTATATTGTATCTTCATATTTCTACTATGTGGGTATCGGACAGGAAGACGTCTCAAGGTTTATACCGACTCTTTCAATCAGCACGGTTTTCGTGGTTATAATATCGTTTCTGATTCTTGGAGAGAAGTTCGGAGTGACTGAGTACGCTGGTATTTTAATGACTGTTGGAGGAGCCATACTGATATCAATGGAGAAGCCAAGCAGAGGTATACACATCTTCCAGTCAAGAAAGGCTATCCTTGTAGGAGTTATTGCCGCATTTCTCTGGGCTGTGAGAGATGTTATACTCAAGCTTGGAACTTCCAGCGTGGATATATTTCAGCTTCTGTTCTGGATCGGAATCAGCGGGCTGATGATTTCAGTTCTTGGCTCGGGATTCATCTACTCGAGAATGGAGAGAAAAAGCCTGAAAGGCTACGAGCATTTACTGCTGATAGGATCCATGGTCGCGGTAGGCTATCTAACATTCATCAAATCTATCAGCCTTGGACCTGTATCCCTGGCATCAGTAGTGGTAAAAATTGATGCGGCGCTGGTTTTCCTCGGTTCAATACTGATATCCAAATTCCATCCCGAGAATAATACATGAAGAGCTTGATACCAGAACCCTGATCCAGAAAACTCTTTCCCTATTAATGATAATAGGAGGAGTAGCAGTAATTCAGCTTTTATGACCGCCTTCGATCAATTCTCTAAGAACAGAGTAGGCAGTGGTTGCGTTCTCCTCTTTCACAAGGAAAACTGTCTCAGTGTATGTTGCGAACATTTCGATTATCCCCACTCCTTTCAGTGTTATCTGCTGCAGGAGATAGTTCAGGAAGCCATGTGATTCCAGAATTTCCTCGGGCGAATCCATAACCAGTATCGAAAGATTCTTCTCGATATTCTTGGCTTCTCGCCTTTTAATTTTTTGCTCTATAAGCTCAGAGTTGTTTTCATTCACTACAATCCCGATCTCAGCATCTGACTGAAAGAAGTAAATCCTATCCCCGCTTAAACGGTCTATCTTATCGTAGGTTTCCAGAACTAGATCCTGGTACTTCTTTTCCCTTGGAAAAGTGTAATAGATAATATTGCTCTTCATGGTGATCTCCGATTTCCTCAGAACCTCTCTAATCTGTTCAGAATGGAATTCTGAATACTGTAAATCATCTTCGTAGCGCCTGATAGCGACAACTATAGAGTCTAGATTCACATCCTCCCTTCCTGTCTTTTCTTCCACACTATCCTTGAGATATCTTGCCAATCCTCTGTAGTTTACGGCATCTATATCCATCAA
>JBDGRK010000011.1:0-5080 GCA_042218075.1 Candidatus Nanohaloarchaea archaeon | reverse complement strand
TCGTACAGAAGAAAGTCATAAATCAGAAGCCGAAAGAAGTAGAGTACTCGCTCACCGAGGTCGGAGAATCACTGGAAGAAGTCATCATGCCGATGTTTGAATGGGGACAGGAGAACGCCAGCCGAATCTAGCTTTCGGTGAAGTAAGCACCGATTTAATAACCAGAGAAGATAAGGTTGGAAATATGACACTCTACGAGTTCTACGGTGATGGATGCCCTCACTGCGAGAAGATGATGCCGAAGGTCGAGAAACTGGAAGAAGAGGAAGGTGTGGAGGTCGAGCAGCTTGAGGTATGGAACGATAAGGAGAACGCTAAGAAGCAGAAGGAGCTTGACGATGGAAAGTGTGGAGGAGTACCTTTCTTCTACAATACGGAGAGCGAAGAATGGATCTGTGGAGAAGCCGACATGGAGACACTCAAAACCTGGGCAAGAGGAGAAGAGGTTTAGTGGGGAATGACTATGGATGATGAAGACGGGGAAGACGACGGGGTATGCAGGACCTGCGGCTCCGGCTTTTCAGATGAAGAACTTGAGGAGGAAGAAGAGGATCAGTAAGATTCCGCTTCCATGCCTTTTTAGATGCCTTTGGCGTTTTTCCGGCTTAAGATAACTAGAATAAAGAAAGTTGGTAGGGGTTGATTCTTTCCTGCTTCACTCTAGCACCAATACAGACTGAGGCGATGCTTCCTCGGCAATTTTTGTAGCTGGTTTTTGCTGTTTTACCTGTTCCGCGAGAGCCTGTAGCTCTGTCTCGAAGTCTCGAAAATTTGGTCTTTTCATATTTAATCCACCAGTTCAAATTCTGGAGTGTTTAAACCGGTGAAACTTAATTCATGTCTCGTTTCTAAATAGTGTTCTTACATTAAGACACAAGCTTTGTCTCACAAGTGTTCAGGGAAACTCTTGAAGTATTTCCGGATTCTTTGAATAAAATGGAATTATTAAATATACTTCTGGCCAATATTTCTGCCATATCTCAGTTTTTTTATTTAATTCTTGCCTTTACCTGAATTGGAGAACTTTTTCTGTCCCAG
Organism: Candidatus Nanohaloarchaea archaeon; assembly: GCA_042218075.1. Taxonomy (GTDB): domain Archaea; phylum Nanohalarchaeota; class Nanosalinia; order Nanosalinales; family Nanosalinaceae; genus SW-4-43-9. The sequence continues at coordinate 4,042 of JBDGRK010000011.1, read as the reverse complement.
TGAATCCTTGTCTTCCAGGATATCTGTAAAATCATTTTTCTCCTCTTCGAAAAGCTCGAGTAATTCCAGGAAAACGTCTGCGTATTTCTCACCTTTATCGGTCAGCTCCAGGAATTTTTTCCGTCCGTCTTTCCTGCTCTTTATGAACATATCAAAGAAATCGAGTCCCTTACTTAAACCTAGATCTACAGAATTTCACATTTTCAGGAAAAGATGTGACGAGATGTAATCGATACTTAGAACCCCTGCACAGAAGTATAACATATTTGCGGCGGCCGGGATTGAAAATCCAAAGGATTTTCTGCTCCTCAGAACTCTACCGAGTTCTTCAGTTTTGAACCCTATACAGCGAGGAAAGATATGGATATTCTTTGACCTAAAAGCGAATCAGATATCCTCTTGCCACAGGCATATTTAATCAAAAAGATAAAATAATAAGCTATGAATGTCAAGCAAAGTGCTTTAGTTGGTTTTTTAGCCATTCTTTTTTTGTTGGGAGGGTTCTGGATATCTAATTCAGACTCAACTCAGAAGCAGGATTACAGTACAGAGCAAGTTGAATATAGCGACATATCAAATCTTCAAAATATAAATGGAAGTTTGGGATATCTTGCGGTTAAAGAAGGAAATGTTGAAGATGCCGCCTCTCCATTCAACAATGAACAGATTAAAGCAGTTATAGACGGAAAAGAGGTAGATATGAGTAAGAAGAAGATGGCGAGGACATTTGACATAAGCTTTCCTGCCGGTCCTTCACCAAAACAAAGTAAACCATATCTGGTTGAAAACGGAAATGAGTCCACAATAGTCTCGGAGTCTGGGAATATAACACCCAGATATACTCCCGTAGTAGAAATACATCTGCTTAATGTCAATAATTCGATTGCGTATTCGACGGCACAAAATGAAAGCATGTTCTATGTGGTTAATGGAACACCTCAGGTGAAATTTAGAAATATATTCCAACCAACAGTAGTTAACGGAAAACTGGCTTATGGAGCTGCTGACAAAGAGAATAATACCTTCATTCTCTTTGACAGGGAAAGAATAGGGGAAGAATATGATTTAGTTACAAGAACTACCGAAGTAGACGGAAAACTTGCCTATGCAGCCTATATTAACAATACTGGCTTCGTAGTTTATGACGGACAAAAGTATGGCAGATTCTTGGGAGAAGAATTAGGCGAGAAATACTTCCGAATAACACATGTCGAGGGAATAAAGGGGAAGCCCTTCTTTACAGGAGAGAACAAGACACACTTCTTCTACTACTACGGAAACGAGTCGATTGGACCTTTCAAAACAGCAACTCTTAACCCTGTAGTTATTGATAACCTGATAATCTTTGACGCGAAAATTGACGGAGAAGAAAACATAGTGAAATGGGATATCGCAGGATAGTTCAAATTCTCAGATATACAGTATATCGGAGAATTATTAATTGCGGCGTCCGGGATTGAAAATCGTAGATTTTCTGCTCATCGCAACTCGTGAGAGTTGCTCAGTTTTGAACCCCTTCAAGCGAAGAAAGATGTGGATATTCTCTGACCGAAAAGCAAGTCCCTGATATTGAGTCCATGCAATTGATATGTTCTAATTTGCAGAACCGTTTAATTTTAAACGTAACTCAATGGAAATACTCCAGCTATTAGAAGAAGTCATTAAAAGGAGATGTTTCAATTTCGTCCTCAACGTTCTTCACATAATCTTCAAGAAGTGAAATATCATACTCACCTTCTTTTTGTCGCTGATGAAACTCTCTAATCTTCTCAAAAATATGCTCAAATTGGTTCATTGGGTCTTCAAAAGCATCCTGCATCTTATACGAAGTGCTATTATCTGAATAGGCCTCAGAAGCGGCCAAGTAACCGGAGCTAAATGAAAGTGCAGCGGAAGCTTTCAGAAGCGAATCGGTAACTATGTCAGAATTAGTTTCATGCAGGGCATTTTCGTAAACTTTTTCCGGCGAAAATTCTTCAAATCTCATTTCTCTTCTAGAATAGGTTCTAGCATCGTCCAAAAATGCTCTAGCTTTATCCCACGCATCAACAGATTTGTAAAAATTAAATGCCACATGATTATCTTCAGGGGTTTCCTGATAAAGTTCTCTTTCAAGTGATTCTTCATCCAACGGAGCTCCAAAGACCTCATAATTGGAGAAAGCTGTGGAGAACTTGAAATCCTTAAATCCCGCTCTTCTCCAAAATTCTTCCAAAAAGAAGAACTCTGTATCTAAAGGCAAAGGCCACTCTTCAGAACTTAATTCTCTACTTACAGATTCAACATTTTCTCTGCTATCAACAAGGATAAACAAGTCAATATCATTGGCATCCAGGCCTTTCTCCAAGTATGAACCATAGATTATGAAAGAAGTTTCGTCATTTTCCTTGGCTATGTCAGATATCTTCCCCCACATTGTTGTTACTGTTTTAAGATTAAAATAATAAGTATTCTGCGTGGTTGACGAAATTATATATCAAGATGTCATCAAAAATTTCGAAGAAAGAGGCCTTAGCCTAGACGAAACTAGACTTTATCTCACAGACGACATAAACACAGATGAGGTATTAACCGAAGTCGAAGGAGTTTATATCCCACGTAGATTAGAAGGTCTTGTCAGAGACATTGATAGCGAAGATGAACTGAAAAGAAGATATACTCATGAACTTGGACACGGTCTCTTTTGCGAAAACTTCTCATTAGGCAGAAAACTCGTCCAGCTTGACAAAAGCACATCGGAGCTGGAAACAAGAATATATGGACAGTCTTTAGATGACAAAACAGTGACACTGCCCGCAGACATCGAAAATTCAATTGAAGTATCAAAAGAAGAAGCAGAAGAAATAGCAAATCAAGAGCTTGAGGCGGCAGAAAAATATTATATCGTCAATAAGGATATTCTCGTAGAATACAACAAAACTCGTAACCAATTAAATGAAGTCTATCGCCAGAACATCGAATTATTTGAAGGTTTCTCACTTCGGTGTGAGGAAGAAATATTCGGAGAGGTACCTTTCTTAGAAGAGAGGCCTGAAACCCAAAAAATAGGTTATGAACGGTTTGAGAACTTATCATTTACAGAAGTGAAAAACAAACTTGACTCCGATGTATAGAGACCGAAAAGCTGATAAGATTCCTTCTATAATACCTCTTTAGCTATGACTTCCGACTTAGATTCAGTAGACCAAGCTCTGGAAGGTGAAGCGTCCGGCTTAGAAGCCGGACCGGTTGTACTCGAAGGTTCTGGAACAGTCGAACTCTACTCACTAGACCAAGACCCAAGAGCAGGACCTGGTGCCTACGACAGCGTGCAGGACTACGCTCACGGGGTGGCAAGCGACCCAACAATAACCGACCCTGTAGTAAACGACCTAGCAGAGGGATTAAAGGCAGGTCAACACAATAGCCATACAGAAGAAGTGTTTGACCAACATCAAACAGTCCACCATCCTGACGGCACCGCACATTATAACGAAGAAAGTGGTGCTTGGAGAGACTACCAAGAAGAGGAGTCACAAGAGTAAACATAGACTCCTCGCCTTCCACAAATTTCCTTTTCCTTTCTTTTCTTAAAAAATCAGATTACGAGGGTATTTTCACGCCTTTGTTTTATCAATACTATCCTTGGTTAAATTCCTTTTCTCCCTCTTGAGTCAATTTATTCACGACTTCTTCCAAAACCTCTCTATTTTCATCACGTATCAAATTGTCTATCATTGCATTATCTCCTTCCTTAATCCAGTCCAGTTGCTTATCTGTAAGTGCCTTGTTTCCGTCATCCTTAGCATCCTCTACAATAAATCCTACATCATGGTAAAATTCATCTATTTCTTCTTTCGGCATTTCCCTAATCCGGTACCGTATCTCTTCGACAACCTCCTCCGGAACCTCATAGCCATCCAAAGTCTTCATAGTGAATAATTAATGAGGATACAATAAATTTCTTTCGGAGTGTCTCGGATATATGATATATCCAAGAATTATTAATTGCGGCGTCCGGGCTTGATTGCCCATGTTTCGGTGTGAACGGGGGGTAGACGGG
>JBDGRK010000010.1:0-52009 GCA_042218075.1 Candidatus Nanohaloarchaea archaeon | reverse complement strand
AGCGGTATTCTTCATGGGGAGGATGCTCGATCGGATTTTTATTCGATTAAAGAAAGTTATGAGAATATACAGGATGAGTACTGAACTTCCGATCAAGTTACATCAACGTCTGCTTCGTCAACATCGGCATCGGGACCTCGGTTCTTTATCTCCTTTTTTGCTGCGTCTTTGATCCTGTTGACGTTTGTCGATCTTCCGCATTCAGGACACTCGATCCACCACGGTCGGGATTCCAGTTCTTCCGAGTCCTCCCACTCGTTTCCGCAGTAGGGACATTTTATCTGGTAGTGGTACATCTCTTTGTCGTAGGAGAACATCTTGACTCTGCCGGTTTTCTCTCCCTCGTCGTTCTCCACCTCTCTGTTGGTGACGTATTCCGCCTTTTCGTAGTCTATCTCTTTCATCCTATCAAGAGTTGTAACAGGTTCAGGTTTAAATCTTTGCAAGTTTTCAAGTCAGTTTCTCCCTGTAGATTTTTTCTACCTTACTTTTATCAGGCATCTCTATCCCGATCTTTTTCTTACCCTCTACTTCTCCAACGCATCTCTCTATACCAAGCTCTTCCACAGGGTCGCTGGATTTCAGGTGCTTGATGTCAGGATTGTATCTTCTCAGCTGTCTGAGGTCCCAGATCCGTTCCGTCTCAAGCACCACGAGATTGTATCCTTCCACTGTAGCGAGAAAAGCCCTGACCGCATCCTCCCTTGATTCTATCCTGGTGAAGGCCATCTCTTCCACGGGTTTACCTCCTATACCACTTCTCTTCTCCTCTTCCACCGTGAAGCTTTCAACCCCTGGAGTTCTTTCGAGAACTGAAACGTCTTCAGCCTCGACTTTCAGCCGTCCTTCTTCAATCTCCACTTTTTCAACTCTCTTCTCAAGGTTCTCCAAAAGTATCTCAATTCTTCCGCCAGGATCTACCTCGGCCTCCATATTTTCACTTTCAGGGGACAAAGTCTTTTATTTAGGCTAATGGAATTAGCATGTATGGGTCTTTTTGACAAGGATACGACTGAAAAGGGAGAAGTAAGGATTTCCGCCTCAGAGGATGAATCAAGGCTTAAATCGGACGTGGAGGAAAGAATCTCTGAGGAAAAAAGTTCTGGTTCAAGGAGTTCCCCCGAGATCACACTTGAGGATATCCACAGCCAGAACAAGAGGATTATAGCTCTCCTGAAGGATATAAAGGGTGATTCGAACTCAGGCAGGAGTTCTTCGAGAAGTTCCGGCTCCTCCAGCTCTCACAGAGTAACAGATAGAAGCGAAAAAGACGATTCTAAAAATGCAGGAGGTGGAATGGATGAGCTATTATGACAATGTAAAGGATGATATAAAGAATCAGGGAGATTCGGATGAAAACACGGCCTCTTTCGATACTCTGAAGCAAGCAGCCCAGGAGGAGAAGAGCGATGAGGAGAAGGCTAACGACACGCCTATAGAAGTGCTTGAGGAAGGAGGTCTCAGCAAGAGAGAGGCGAGTCAGGGAAAACAGAAATCGAGAGAGAAGGCAAAGCAAGAAAAAGAGGAAATAAAGCAGCCTGTGGAGAAAAACAGAGAGGCTAACTCTTCTGGAATTGAGGAGAAACTTGACCGAATAATAGAGCAGAACGACAGGATGATTGAAATTCTGGAAGGCTTCAGTTCTTAAACAACTTTAACCTTCATCTTTCTCCTTCCGTCTTCAGTACTTTCCATCTCCTGGTTGAGCTCTATCTCCAGTTCCAGCCTCTTGTGAGTCTCGCCCTCCTGGAACTCCATCTCGACCTGGTTCTCTGTGTTGGGTTCTATCTCCACTTCTTCTCTCCCCCTGAAGCTCAGTCCCACTTCACCCTCTCTGAGTTTTTCGGAGAAACTTTCCAGGAAGTTTGCGAGTTCTTCGTTCGAAAACTTGAAATCTAGTTCTACTTCTTCCGACATAACTAGTAACTTGGAGAAAAGGTTTTATTTTTTAATGGTAGCATCTCCTAGTTTTCCATCAGTTTCCGGGACAGGAAATGGTCTTTCTCCTCGAACTCCCTGATCGATTCGATAGCGAACACGTAGCCTGTAGCCATCATGATCAGTCCCATTAAGGCGGGACCTATGTCTACTACGCTGGAAATCGAGTAGAACATCGAGACAACCAGAAGAGTCCCCAGCGTGAATAGCGTAAACGATACAGCTACCTCCTGATTTGTACTCATCTTCGGAAGTCCAAACCTGTCGCGTTCTTCTTCAGTCATTTAAATCAAGCTCTTCTTCGGTTATATCGGTTTTACCCGGCTCGAAGGCGGAAGGCAGGTGGATGTGGTACATCCCCTCCTGCTTCCTGATAACAAGGGGTACTTCCTCAAGCAGTTTTGAGACGTTGATAGTATAGACGCCTTCCTCTTCGACTACAATAGAGTCTAGATCGAACCTGAATTTAATGTTTTCCCTTTCCTCTATGCCTTCCTCCATCATCTGCTCTATATCCGATCTCACCTCGGTCCTTTCCTCCTCTGAGAATTCTTCTCCCGGCTCTTTCTCGAATATGAATAGCGAGGAACCGCATTCGCATCCCTCGATCAACTCGTCAGAATCGTCCTCGTACGTCTTGCCGCAGTTCATGCACCTGTGTGGAATTTTTAATCACCTACTCTTCTTCCATCTTTGCTAGGAATGAAACCGAGTCCCGCTCTTCCTTGATTTTTTCCATAACCCTTGAATTTCCAACTATAGTTATTCCTCTCCTGTACTCTTCGTCAAGAATCCGGTCATACAGGAAGTTCCTGGCCTTCTCCAGCTTCGAGGTCGCGGAGTCTAATCCCATGAATTCAACGCCCGGAAAATCCTCGTCCACCTCCTCCATGGAATTCTCAATCAGTTCTCTCTTCTCGTCAGGAGTCCAGGATTCCTCAAGTACCAGGACCGCGTCATTCTTAACTTTCTCCAGGATAAGCTCCAGCTTCTGCTCGAATTCGTGTTCTCCAAGCTTTTCTCTTGAGAGAAACTCTATGGTGACACCTTCCTCTCCCATTAACCTAACCTTTCAACTATTTCCTGATAAAGTTTGTCTATGTTAGTGCCTTCTTTCGCGGAAATCTCGAGTACAGGGTGCTGCGGGAACGCATCTCTCACTCTTTCAGGGTCAGCGTCCTCAAGATCGATCTTGTTCGCAAGAACCAGTATCGGTATGTCCTTCGCCTCCAGGTTGCCGATAATAGTGACGTTCACCTGAGTATACGGATCTTCGGTCGCGTCAAAGATGACCAGGCATGCATCCACGTCATCAAGATACTTTATAGCCTCTACGATACCCTTCGTGGCCTCCTTGGCTCTTCCCTTCGCTTCATCCTCTTCCAATCCATGTTCGGTGAAATCCTTGAAGTCCACGTTTGTTGAAATCCCTGGCATATCCAGCAGGTTTATCTCAAGTTCCCTGCCCTCTGCCTCAATCGTCGCTTTCTCCTTTTTCTCGACAGCCCTGGTTTCATGCGGAACTTCCGAAACATCACTCATTTCCTCCCCGGTCAGGTCTTCCGAAATCTTGTTCGCCAGTGTCGACTTCCCTGCGTTGGGAGGACCGTAGATACCTATGCTGATATCATCCTCGGAACCGCTGAAAAGATTGTTGAAGAGCTCTTTCAGCCGTTTAATCATGTTTACACCTAATAATGGTAAACTCGGTCCACAGCTATAAAAACTATTTGCCCGTTTCAGCCTCTGCCCGGCTTCAACCTGATTTAAAGAATTTGGACCACGTATAATCTGATATGAGAACTGAAAAAGGTGTCATAATTGCTGCATACAAGCAGGAGAGGAATCCCCGTTTCATAGTTCTGAAGAGGCAGAAGAACTGGGAGGGCTGGGAGCTCCCGAAGGGCCACCTGGAAGATGCAGAGGAGGAGACGGTCAGGCAGGAGCTGAAGGAGGAGGCAGGTATAGATGGGAATGAGATAGAGAGTATTCGACGTCTTGATCAAGCCGTTGAGTGGAGCTACGAGGATGACGGAGAGGAAGTTGAGAGAAAATATTCCGGGTTTCTGGTAAAAGTGGATGAGAATGCAATCGTAGATGTGGGAGGGAATCCTCATGAAGAGCATTCACAGGGATTCTTCTTCAGGGAGAGAGATGCTAAATCACTTCTAACCTACGATGAACAGGTGGAGCTGCTTGAGAGAGCGGTTGAGGAGATCGAAGGATAGTGTTTTAACAGTCGGATTGGATTATACTCACAGGTGAAATAAAATGACTCAACTCGACCAGATGCTTGAACTCTACCAGTTCGAGGGCTGTCCTTTCTGCTCCAAAGTCAGGAAAAAGCTCACTGAATTACAGATAGACTTCATCGCCCGCCAGGTTTCTCCGAGTGGGGATAGGCCGGAAGTAGAAGAGGTTTCAGGCCAGACAGGAGTACCGGTGCTGGTTGATCCAAACACTGACACAGTGATGCCAGAGAGCGATGATATAGTTGAGTATCTTGAGGAGCACTACGGTTGAAATTATTTCTCAAATTCAACGACCTCATATTCTTTTCCGCTTCTTTCTGTAAATAAGATAGCGCCGACATCCGCAAAACCTGGATATTCTTCATCAAGAAACTCGTAGGCTCTCCCCATTTGTTTCTCAACGTCTTCTAAACGATATTCCATTTCTTCAGGGTCGGTTACTGTCTTTACAAATAATCCGTAGGCCTGAGCTCCGTTTTCCAGCAATATATGTATCATGCCGTCAGTTTGATGTTTCTTCGGATCCAATCCATCTGCCATCGAGTACGTTTTGTCGACGTGAATATTATCCCATCTGAATTCCTCGTTTTCTGCCTCATTATGAATTTCTGACAATAATCTTGCCTTATTTGTGATGGCATGATCCGCCCGAGGATCCATAGGTTTCAAATATAGCAAAACCTTTTTGTTATTTTATCCTCACAATTCAGTAGCAAATTTCTGGCTATTCTCAAATAATTGAAAATATTCTCATTAGAAAGAAAATATGATTGAAGGAGAGATGTAAGATAGAAGGATGTTCAACAAGTCCTCCCCGGTACTTCTTTACCCTTTAAAACCTTTATTAAGCATAGTGATGTTTATGACATATCATGTTCGAGCGAACGATTCATCGGCATCTAATGGTCAGTGACGTATCAAAATCCCTCAGTAATTCTCGTAACTGAGTTTTTCGATAATCAGAATATCGAGTTCTTATTATAGCTGATATTCAGCATCTTCTCACACAATTAATCTATTTTCATATTGTTCAGTCGCCTTTCAACATCTTTTAGATCTTCTTCCGAGTAAGCATAGCCGCGGTGCCTGACAGCGAAAACTACCAATTCTGAATCTATGTAGTCGAAGTAGATTCTGTGATTGTAGCCGTTTTCTGTCAACTTCAATCGATGAAATTCAATTCCGAACTGCGGTTTGTTGATGTAGCTGATGTTATCGTTATCTCTGTCTTTACCTAGTCTTTCTTCTATTTCGTCAAGCAGACCCTCTCTAGTTTTTATTTCAAACTCTTTTAGGTCTTGCTTGGCTTCCAAGGTTATTTCTACCCCTAAGTGATCTCCTCTCTAACCTCTTCTAGAGGCTGAGTTTCAACATCGCCCTGTTTAACTTTAATTGCTCTCAGAAGTAGTTCAGGATCTAGTTCGTTGTCCTCTTCCAGCTTCTCTCTCAATGCCTGTCGAATGTACTCTGAAGGGCTCTTGAAGTTCTTTCTTTCAGCCGTTTCCTTGATTTCGTCTTTCAGCCCTTCTGGTACGTCAACGCTTATTCTTGCCATATCAAAATTTCACCTCTTATATGATATTTATGTGATTAATATATTAAGTGCCTTACGGTTTGTCAGTACGACTTCGTAATAATTTATCGAATAATTTGAGGAAAAAAGATGACGAACAATCATTTAACTGGACTAAAGTGGACCGGCCCGGATTTGAACCGGGGATCTCCACGTATCCAAGTTTTTCAAGAACCGCCAAACTGCTTCGCCTGGCAGTTGTTATCAGCGTGGCGCTATAACCTGGCTAAGCTACCGGTCCCTCGCCTGTTATCAGAGTTTTAGTTGGGTAACGGTTTTTAATGCCATCCTCAGCCTTAACTTTTAACCGGTCTCAAATTAAATCTTCCTTCATGAACCTCTCAGAAGAGTACAGGAAGGAAGTGGAGAGGATAGGCGAGGCCACGGAACAGCTTATATCCAAGAAGAAAGCTTTCAGGCTTAAAGCTTTTCTCGACCAGATTCTGCCTGTAGCGCTTCTTTCGCTGACCTTCGTTGTACTGTTCGGTCTTTTCGTACCTGTGACAGAGAAGCTGAGGATTTACATCACCTATCTTAACTGGGGCGTTATAGTCTACTTCGCAGCAAGGCTGGCGATAGAGTTCAGGCTGTCCAGCCATCGAGATACTTTCTTCCGAACTCACTGGCTAGACTTTCTGCTCGTTGTTCCGGCGGTGTCGGTTCTGAGAGAGGTTAGAACGTTTGGAGCTCTATCGGATCTGGGACTTTTTGATGAGGAGGCACTTGTCTCCGCTGCATTCCTGAAAGAGCTTGGTGTCTCCGCCCAGCTTACAAAGATCTCAAGAATAGTCAAGAAGAGTATTGGATTCTGAGTGGGCTCGACGGGATTTGAACCCGCGACTACCGGCTGACCTTACCAAATATTTCCAAAAGGCATCAAAGCATGCCTTGACGCGTGCCGCACTCCGCGTCAGGAGGTGGTTTAAAAGGCCGGTGCTCTGCCAGACTGAGCTACGAGCCCGCAACTTCAAGGCGAAGTTGGGACGCCGAAGCGGTATTCGAATCAGGGATTCTCAACCGCTTTCAGTCTATTCTATTCGATTACTTTGTGTTCGAAACTGCCGTACTGTATGTTTTCTAATGCGGTGTAGGGGATAAATATTTGGGTCGCCTGGACCGGCTGTGCTTCTTCCTCTTCGTTGATTACATAGGGATTTTCTATCTCAACACCTTTCTGGTCTCTATGCAGTTCTTCCTCTTCTTTCAGTAGAAAATCTCCAGACCTGCTCAGAACAATTACTTCAAAATCTTCTTCCACTCTGATTCACTCCTTCCGGGGCTTGGCCTTGTCGAAATCTTCTCTCTTCGAAGTCCTTCCGAAACCACAGGCCGCACATTTCTTCTTTCTGAGGTGGAAGGACTTTTCTCCGCATCTCCTGCACTTGCCGTGTACTTTCTTGTTTTTCTTTCCCTTGTTCAGTCCCATCCTTATCACTCTACTCCGGGCTTACAACAATCACGTTGTCGCCCCTGATGAAAAGCTTGCCGTAGTCCGTCTGTCCCTCGTCTCTCGTTACAGAAGCGTCTTCCAGCCACATGTTCAGGTGCCTGTCAAAGGCTTTCAGGTTTCCGGAGACGGTTTCTCCTCCTTTCAGGTCCGCTATTATCATGCTTCCTTTTGCACCGTCTAGAACGTCGAAAGGTCTTCTGCCACTGTCATCATTTCCCATAGCTGATACACCTATATCTCAATTCCATCGATAATTTATATAAACCTTCCGAGAACCGGTTTTTCATCGCCTATATCCGCTATCTTGGGAGGGCGATCCCCTGGTTTATAAATTTTCACTCTACCTTTCTAGATATGGCAGTCTGGCAGAAAAGATCTAGGAGGAAGAAGACCGGTGGAAAGACCAGAAGGTACAGGAAGTCGAAGAAGCACCAGCTGGGATCGGTGTTTTCAGAGCCAGAGAAAGGAGAGAAAAGGATTGAGAAAAGGAGAACAAGGGGAGGAAACTCGAAGAATGTAGTAAAGAGAACGGAGAAGATCAATCTTGCCAGGGATGGAGAAGTCGAACAGGTAGAGATAGAATCAGTCGAGGACAATCCCGCAAACCCCAACTTTGTGAGGAGATCGCTTCTGACCAAGGGAACGATCGTTAACACCCCGGATGGTAAGGCCAGGATCACATCTAGACCTGGACAGGACGGCTTAGTCAACGGAGAGCTTATAGAGGACTAACCCAGCATACTTCTGATATTTACTCCAGAAAGATCATCCGGAGTCAGGCAAACATTCATGGATGCCTCTACTTCCATCACAGTATGTTTGTCGCGATAAGTGTTGAAGTTTTCCACCTCCTCAACCTCAATACCCAGTTCTTCCGCTATATTCCTTGCCTCTTCATACCTGTTCCAGGTAGCGTCCATTACAACTCCATCGATTTGTTCCTGGGAATATCCAGAGACCATCTCCTTTTTTCCCATACTTACTCTATACGGCTCAAGAAATTTGTTTCTTTCTAAATAAAAATAAATAGAGAATTTGCAGGGAAAGTTGCTTGCCCCTCTCTCACTTGAAAACTGATCTTAACCTGCTAACCGTCCGGGAAACAAAGTTCCCTTCCTCGAACTCCACCGGAATCTGCTGTCCGGCTTCGTCTGCGAATTCGGTTCGCATCATCCTGATATTTATCCTCACTCTTTAAATAGACTTCGACTGAAAAACCGATCTAATCGTTCAAGAGCGTTAACGAAGGTTTCTGAGGCTTTTTCATGCGAAGGATTCAGCCTTCTTTGACCGGTTGAGCTGTTTTATAGTGTCAACGGCTGCCTCATCGATGCCGTTCTCGACGAATTCTGCCTGTTCAAGCGCTTTTCGCTCCTTTTCCGGGAAGTATTCCAAGTAGGCCTCGTAGTTGCGGTGGTTTGCTGACATACAATCTACTGCGTCAGACTCTCATTATAAACAAGTGAAGAAACTTCCGGTTGTTCCGGTAGCCTGAAAGCCTTAAGTTTTACTGTGTAAAAGTTTATATGCCGGAAGAATATTTGATGTCGAGACGTGAAATTTGGAAGAAAGCAGGTTTGGCATCCGTTCCTGCACTTTTTTCAGCCTGTACTGCGCCCTCGGCTGAGAATGGCGAATTTGATTATACAACTTTAGAGGAAGGAGATAGTTACAAGAGATCTATTGAAGTAGAAAGAATAAACGAGAATGAAACTGCCAGAATTTCTCTTGTTTCTGGCTCTCATCAGACATATGAAGAGGGAGAGGAATTGCTCTGTATCAAAGGTGATGAAGAATCTGGTCTATATCTGGATGATATTGATCCGGAGGCTAAACAAGTAACAATCAGAGAAGAGCCGAAATGCTGATTTATACCCTTAAACGGTTCATTCTCAACCTATCTCAAAATTACTCTTGGATAGTGTACTTCCTCCACCGTCCCTCTCCCTCCGACTCTATCAGCCGGTAGTGGTCCATCTTGGAGAGGTACTTTCTCAGAGTTCTCTCCACTTTTGGATCGTCTATCTCCTCCTCGTACCTGTCGTAGAGGTCGCCCGGTGATACCTGGCCTTCCTCCTTGATTATCTCGTATAGAAGTTTCTGGTGCCTGTTCAGCTTGTCGATTGACTTCGACTTGTTCTGTTCTTCCGCTTCCGGAACTGACTCGTCGATTATCTCGCTGGATATCTCCTCCCTGTCCTGCTGCTCCGCTTCCTCTGCAGCGATCCTCAAGGTATTGATAGCTATCCTCGCGTCTCCCCTGGCTCTCACAGCGATCCTTCTCAGGTTCTGCCTGTCTATCGCCCCGCTCCTGAGCCCCCACTCCCGGCGATCCTCAAGAATGTCTATCAACTCCTCGTTCGAGTACTTGGGGAAGTGTATCTCCTGTGTTCCCTCCAGTGAGCTTCTTATCCTGTCGTCAACATCGTAGAGCGCGGTCTCCTTGTTGGCTATCATTATTAGTGAAACGTTTTTCTCCCTGACAAAGTCGTAAAGTATTCTTTCCTCCTCCACCTGGTCGACCTCGTCCAGAACCACGATAGTTGGCCTCTCGTTTACCTTGGACCTGAACTTGTCAACCAGTTTGTCAGTGGGAGTGCCGGTCCTGTGTATCAGATTGACTCCAAGATCCTGCAGAATGTTGTAGTACACCTTGAACCGCGAAGGGTAGCGCCAGCAGTTTACCTTCCCTGAAATCACCTCGGATGAGTACTTCTGCATTTCATCGATCACGTACTGCGCCATCGTCGACTTTCCTGTGCCGGGAGGTCCGTAGAGAAGCATGTTTCTTGCTCCTCCCGACTCAAGCATCGGCTCCAGGTTCCTCTTGATCTCCTCTATCTGTGGGTCTCTGTGGACCATCCTGTTTGGAAGGTAGTCTGCCTTCAGAACCCTCGCGTCCTCTATTATAGTGTTGGGGCGTCTCATCGCCTCACGGAAAGATAGTGGTTCCGGTAGTTTAAAAGAAAACCTTGAAGTTCCGCCAGTTCCGGTAGAGAAATTTCTCTGGCTGTAATAAAATATAATCGGTGAGAGCTATACAGAAAATTCTGTATTAAAAATTGGGAGATAATTGGCTTATATGAATTTTTGTATTACAAAATAAAATAATGTTTTACGCAAGGTGTCTCAGGTTGAGTTCGAGAACGTCCTCATCCTCTAGCTCATGCTCCATTCCCACCTTCTGCTCCGGGAAATCCGAGCTAGGTCCTGTAACTTTCGCCTTCCTGAACCGGTCCTTCATGTCCCCCGGTAGCTGTTCAAGCGCATCCTCGACTGTATCTCCTTCCTTCAGGATCAAAGGATCATCCTTATCCGGCTCCTCACCTCTCTCCTTCATGTAGACTCGCACCAGCTCCAGCCTTTCAAAGATCATTTCCTTCAATTTCTCAAGTTTTTTACCTTCTTCAGCCGATATCAGCATATCGTATTTTCCTCTATAATCTTCCTTCATCTGTTCATCTAGAGTATCTGCCTTGTTTACAACAGTAATTCCAGGCAAGTATTTCCTGTTCTCCATCAGCCCGTCGATAAATCGATCGATGTCAACTTCCTCTCTCACAGTGACGTTTGCGTTTGTGTAGCCGTTCTGTTTCATCAGCTGCTCAAGCGTATCCTCTTCAACTTCCAGGTCAACAGTGGAGGAAATCCTGATACCTCCCTTTCCCTTCTTTTCCACTTTCATATCGGGTGGATTCTGGTTCAACCGTATCCCGACCTCGTGGATCTCCTTCTTGATCTGATCCTCCCTCATCTCCTCCGGATCAAGCAATACAAGAATTAGGTCGGCGTTCCTAACGACCGATAGAACCTGTTTTCCGTCTCCTCTGCCATCGGCCGCTCCGCCTATAAGTCCTGGAACATCAAGTATCTGGATGTTCGCGCCTCTGTACTGCAGCATTCCCGGCTCTACATCCAGGGTTGTGAACTCGTACTCTCCGGTTTCTGACTCAGCGTTGGTCAGGCTGTTCAGAAGCGTGGACTTCCCGACTGATGGAAAACCTACCAGCGCCACGGTCGCGTCTCCCTTTTTCTCGACCGCGTACCCGGAAGTGTCGCCTGTTCCCTTCTGCTTCTTCTGCTTTTCCTCCTTCAGTTCTGCGATTCTTCCCTTCAGTCTGGCGCGCTCCTTCTCTGTCGCCTTGTTTACCGGTGTCTCTTCCAGTTTTTCTTCTAGCTGCCTGATCTCGGCATCTATCCCCATATATCAAAAACTGTTCCGAAAATTGAAGAAACCGTCTACACCGCTACATCATTATCGTCGATTTCTTCAATTCCTGATGTCTCGTTCCTGTATCGTTCGACAACCCACTCTCCGACATATTCTCCAAAAATCTCCGACAACATCTTTTCCGTCTCCTCTATCAGGCTGTGGTAGTGCATGTTAGGTTCTTTATCCGAATCCGTGTTCACTTCAGGACTTTCAGGATTCATAAGAAGGTATCTGGCTTCTTCCGGTATCTCTTCTATCTCTTGATTAATCTGTTTCTCTATCTCCTCCGGTATTTCTACCTCGGTAACATTTACCGAGTATTTTTCCGATTCCTCGTTCTCGTCCGCTATTAACTCCTGGTAGAATTCTTCTTCCAGTCTGGGAAAAGCCATCACAGTCATTTTCTCTTCTTCATCAGTCTCAACAGCTCCCAGCATCAGTCCTTCCTTGGTGACCGGTTCAATCCAGTACCCTCTCTTGCCGGGTATCTGGACTGGTACAGGAGTTATTTCCATACCGCTTCTCATTTCATCCCATACATACTTGCCCATCGGCCTGAAAACATCCTCCGGGTCATATTCTCCCTCATTCCTTTCCTCGTCCAGCATGGCTTTCGTCACCAGCTTCGCGAAGCTTTCCCTGTATTCTTTCTCATCGTAATCATCCGGAATAAGACCTTCTTCGGCGAAAAATCCAATGTAGTTGTCAATATAATTTTGCTTTGAGACTAATCCAGTTCCAGCAATGTATTCAAGTAGAGAGTCTTCTCTATTCCTTCCAATTTCTGCGCCATAGCCCTCGTTAAGTTCCTTTCTGAGTCCAGCTCTCAGTAGAGTCTTGTCCACTGCTTTCTGGAAACCTTCGTTATCCTCGAAATCTACCTCCTCTATTATTCCATCACGCTCCAGAATTTTGCCAAAATCTGTGTACAGACTTCCCGATCCTGTGTGAAGCCCTATCCTTCTCAGATCCTCCTGGTCGATATAACCTTTATCAACCAGTAGGCCTGCCACTCTCTGCGGAATAGAGGTGAAGTTCATCAGGCTACCGTAACCGACTGGCACAGGTCTTGAGGAGTTCATGAAATGTCATTAATTAGTAACAAATAAGAATTTTTCCCTTGAAAAGCCTGATCAGAGTTGAATTAAGAATAATAAGGTGGAGAAAATTGAATTGGTTGTAGAGTTACTCCTCCTCTACCTGCTCGATGTTGCCGTCCCGTCCGATGTTGAGCTGGATGTCGTCAGCCCATTCACGGACGTAGGCTCCTGTGATGTGTACCTTTGCTCCTTCCTCAATCGCGTCGATCTCTTCCTCCCAGAGCGTCAGGTCTATGGTTCCGGTGTCATCCTCAAACTTTACTGTCGTGATCCTTTTCTGCCCGTACTTCGTGTTGACCGCTCTTGGGGTAGGAAGCTCGGCTATTGTTCCTGTGATTTCAACTCCGTCTGCTTCAGGGTCGAGTTCCTCAACTGTCATTTCAGTCATATTATCCCACACGGCTGAAAGCGGCTGTCACCTTTAAAACTATTTCTATACTCCCGGGATTTAAACCGTTACAGCTTTAAGCCTTACCCATGAAACTGCCGTGGAAACTCCGTGAAGAGCTGGAAGAGAAAGAGGAAGAAGTTGAAGAGCTGAACGCTGAAATAGAAGAATTAAGACAGCAGAAGGAGAAGTGGGAGAAAAAATTTGAGGCCGAGAAGCAAAGGAGATCGAAACTTTCCACGGAAAAGCAGGAAGCCGAGGAGGAACGGAACAGGTTAAGAGAGAAGCTTCAACAGACGCATAGCGAAGAAGAGAAAAAGGATGAAGATATAGATGAGGAGGAAGAATTCAGGCAGCTTGAATTTTCCGAATTTATTGATGGCCTCAATAGGTTGAATTCTATTGAATCGAGTGATAGAGATCTTGTGAAAGTGTACTGTCCAGGCGAGATAGGTGATCTTTCGAATCTGAGAGAACTTAAAAATTCGGTAAGAAAGAAACAGTACAGTAAAATCCAGGGGCTGGAGTCATTTATAGCATTCATCGATCCTGTACTTGGAGTATTCTGTTTCCGTCTGGTTCCATTTTTCGATGAAAAAGTCGAAGTCGGAATGGAGTTTCACGTGGAGGATTTGATGGAATTCCTGGATTTGGAGAAGCACTTGTGTCTTGTCTCTGCGGGAGAGACAGAGATATTCAGAGAGGAATCCGGAAACTATGAGAGAGTGGAACGCATAAACTCTAGAGTCGACAGAGAACATTCAAAGGGTGGTTTCTCGCAGGGAAGGTTTGAGAGGAAGAGAGATGAGCAGATTGAAAAACATCTGGATAAGGTTAAGGAGGAGCTTGAGGATTACAGGAATGTTTATCTGCTAGGTGAGGAATCGCTCTGTGAAGAATTACCTGGAGAATATCTCGGAGGCTTCGATCCCACCAGCAGAAAACCTGAGCAGTTCTATCGCGTAAGATTCAAGACAGTGTTTTAACTCTGCCAGCTCTTACTCTTGATATGGAAGATAGCAAGAAAATAAGAGAGATTTACGACTGGCTGCTTCAGAAGTATGGTGAGCCGGAGAAGCCTGATTCGAAGTCCGGTATCGACTATGTGGTTGAAACTATTCTCTCCCAGAATACTAATGATGTAAACAGGGATAGGGCGATGGAGAATCTGAAAGAGAAGTACGGACAGGATTATAAGAGGATCGAGGAAGCCCCCAGAGAAGAGCTTATCGATACTATCAGAGTTGCAGGTCTGGGTCCTACAAAGGCGGAGAGAATCCAGGAAGCTCTCAGGATCATAAGAAAGGATCAGGGAGATTACAGTATAGAGTTTCTTGATGAACTTGATCTTGAGGAGGCTAAAGATTGGCTGACAAAGATACCGGGCATCGGACCCAAAACCGCTTCGATAATACTATGCTTCCACTTCCAGAAACCTACCTTTCCAGTCGACACCCATGTACACAGGCTCTGCAGGAGGTATGGGCTAGTTCCAAGGGATGCCTCAAGGAAGAAGACGCATGAGATAATGGAGCAGAAAGTTCCCGATGAAATCAAGTATCCCTTCCACCGCCTTCTGATAAAGCATGGGAGGGAGAAGTGTTCTGCCAGGAAGGAAGACTGTAGATGTGAACTCTGTCAGAAGTACGGGAAATAGCTTGATCAGTATAAAGTTGTGTAATTTAGTTGTCGGCCTCCCTCTTTAAGCACTCTTTCAGCTTCTTCTTTGACTTGCTCCCAGTCTTCTACAGATCGGTAGTTCTTAACTAGATGTGATACTGCTCTACTACAGGCGAAATCTACAGAGTCATCCTTTAGGGGAAGGTTTTCTTGGCTTAGCTCGTGGCCAATACATTCAACATCTTTTTTTCTTCTATGTTTTCTTGGGCCGTAAAAATCATACTCGGTTTCAAAAATTGCGTGCTTAAGGCTGTGTATATTTTTATCGATCCCTATTATTTCAATTTCTCTGTCTCCTAAGTTTTTAGAAAATTCATCCAGTTCTTGGTGATATCTTCCTGTTCCGCATCCAATATCGAGTATTCTAAATTTGTCTCCATCAGTTTCCATATAAGCAGATTCTATCTCAGAAAGTAATTTGTTAGAAACATCGAATTCGTCGTTTGAGGCTGGAGTGTTCATTTCCCCTATTACAATTAAAAATAAAATGTTTGAGGATTTTACTCCTCTCTAGCAGTTTTCTCAGTCTTCCAGTTGGTCTTCAAGATCTTCAGGATTCATTTCCTGCTGCTGTTCCTGCATCTCCTGGACTATCTCTTCCGCCTTCTCGTTGATCTCTTCCTGATCCACAATTCCTTCTTCCTGGAGAACTGATAGAAGAGCGTGTACAGTGATTTCTATGTTTCCTAGTTTCTGCTGCATTACCTGCATTACTTGCTGACCGTCCATCTGCTGAGGTTGATCTGTCATCTCGTCTTACACCTGAAAAGGAAAGATAACAGGCTATCAACCTGCCATCCCTACACCTAGACCAGAAACCGGGAGGAACTTTTATAAATGAGATTAATGGCTAACCGTAGCTGAACCAGCCCATCCTGAATTTAGCAGTTTCGTCGTCTTCAAAGAGATTTTCAGTTAAACCTCTGAAATAGTCTTCCAAACCCTCATATCTTGATTCATCATATGCTTCAGCAACTTTAAGGCCGAGCTTACTAGGATGATAATCGCTCTGGATTAATTCTTGAGCCTTTTCCAGGAAACCTTAAAGTTCTTCTCTTTCCGTTGAAGGATGTGATTCATTAAGCAGTTCAGTCGATATTTCATCCCTTTCATCGGTTTTCTCTTCCGCCATCTCAACCACCTAGACCGGATTCCTGGCTCCGCAGGCCTGGCACTTCATCATCTCCACGCCTTTCTCCTTTGTGATCTCTGTGTCGGCCTTGCCACATTCGTCACAGTAGACGTACTCTTCCGCGTACTGCTTGACCTTTGCCTGTACATTTCCTCTCCTGAACTCTCCGTTCAGCACCATCTCATCGCCTTCAACGTGTCCGGCTGTTCCCAGCTCGTTCTGGATGTACTTGGAGAAATGCTTTTCATCCCTCTTGATCGTCTCGGCAATCTCCGAGAAGTTCGTTATAATCGTCTTCGAACCGTCCTTCCTTGTGTCGGCGACAGGAAGTTCAAACCTCTCTCCCTGTTCAATATCCTCCGTCTCTTCAAGCCCTTTTTCAAGAAGTTCTTCGTAGTCTTCCATAAACAAGAAATCAGGGTAAATCTTCTTATTGCTAACCTACTCTCTGGCATTTCCAGACTCCTCTCATATCGAGCTTGGCTTCCACTTCCTCCTCAAAGTAAGGACCTTCCTCCGTGTAGGAGCGCGCCAGGCCTTTCTCCACCAGTTCCTGGTTGAGAGACTTATTATCATAGAATATCTCTGCGAGCAACCTTCCGTAATCTCCCCTTGTCTCGGCCAAAATTCCCTTCTTGTACTCAAGCCTTACGGTTGAGTTTCCGATTCTTTGCTTCACGTAACTCGAGGCGTTCTCACCGTAGCTTCTGAGACAATTTTTTCCTTCTTGAGAATTTTTTATTCCTTCAAAGGCTTTCGGTTTATTTTCCGCATGTACTTCGGGAGTATCGATACCATCGAAGCGTACCGTCTCCTTTCTTCCATCTATAAGCACTTCAACAGTGTCCCCATCCGTCACCTTAACTACCTCAGCCTCGGCGGATTGAGTCGAAGATAGAGAGATGCAGCCCGAAGTTAGAATAATTGAAAACAGGAAGATCAATCGAGCTTTCATATTTCCGATATAGTGATATCCAGGCTATTAAATGCTTTCTAGGAGCTGAGTGAATTAAAAAAGCTTCACAGTTTCTTGATCTTGCCGGGCTGGGGTTCGTAGAAGGTTCCCTCGCTCAGGAGAGAGTTTATCGTATCCTCAAGCGAGTCTTCGGGAGCATCCACTTCGTCCGCTATATCGGAGTAGTCGGCTCCGTCTCCCTCGTCAAGCTTCTCCACCGCATCGATCACATCTCTCTCAAGGTTCTCCAGATCTTCTTCCGGCTGGTCAAACTTTTCTCCGAAAGACTGCAGAAGGGAATCAACTTCCTCTTCCTTCAGCTTTCCAGCCATCTCTTTCTCAATCTCATCCTGGTTCTTGCCTGACTCTTTAAGCTGCTCCACAGTTTCCCTGATCTGCTCCCACTTCTTGTGTGTCTTGACGTGTCGAAGCTCGTGCAGCAGCTCCTCTTCAACATCCCTCTTCCTCAGAATCTCCGCGTTCATATAGATCTGGCCCTGGTATTCTCTCACCTTTCCGACCGCCTCGACAATATCGCCGTTCTCGAACTCTTCAATCTTCTGCAGGTCGTTGAAAAACTTGATCTGGATCGTGTCAGTTCCATCGTCAAGTGTAAGAGAGCCATAGGTCTCGTCTTCATTCGTGAAAGAATCTACCACAGTCGCAACGACCCTTGCACGTGAAAACCTCCGTCCCTCCGGTGTCAGAAGATAATTAGGCGTGAAACCTTCCTGCTGGAAGTATTTTCCGGAGTTTAGCTCCTCTGTGTTCGCGATCTTGGCTGTCTGTCTCTCCTGCTGTGGCATGTTTTAGGGTCACCTCTAAATTCTTATGTATCTAACCTAATTTGACCCGAATTTTATAGAAACATCTATTGAAGTTTAGATATGGTCCAACATACGGGAAAGACTTACCTGGAAGAGATAGAAGAGATGAGTCAAAATGAATTTGAGGAATTGGTCAGGTATATGATGGAAATAAGTGGCGGTTTTATCCAGGGAAACTCTGAAAGAGCGGGGGATGTCAATAAGAATATCAGGAAGTTTAAGAAGAATGGAGGAAACCCTCTGATCGGCGGAAATCTATCAGCAATGATTGGTCAGGCCGAAGGCCCCAAGGAATATGTAGAAATGGTTCGGGATAGGAGAGATCAGCTTCTTGAATCTTGCGGTGAGGAAGATTTTGACGGGCAAATATCTGAGCCCGTTTATTCTACCATCGAGGAGCTCTTGAGAGGGTACTTCAAATTCGATGGCGAGTCCAGATATATGCTCGAGTAGTATCACATCATCTTTACCTTGCCTGGCTCGGGTTCGAATACTTCTCCATCTCTCATTAACTGCTTGATCATCTTCTCCGCCTTTTCTCTATCAAGTCCCTCGGATTCAGCTTCATCCAGCACATCCTCCATCTGTACGGATTCGTCTCCCGCCATCTGCTTGAGTATGTGTTTTATTGTCTGGGCCCTGTTCCTCTGGGAGGATGTAACTCCCGACTCCACCACGTCAATATCGAACTCCCCTGTCTCCGGATCCACTCCCACCTGCTTCAGTGAGTACGTGAGAATGTCGATCGCCCTGTCCGCATCCTTTTCCGTAACTTCCTCTTTAAGTTCAGCTCTCGCGGAGGCCTCCGCGACCCTGACAAGCGCCTCAAGCTGTCTCGCGGTGATCGGGACGGAGTCTCCTGCCTCTCCTCCACCTTTCGCCCTCATGTTGACGTAGAACTCCTGGATCTTGTCCGCTGCATCCTGTGTAAGGTCGGGTCTCAGGTTCTTCTTCGCGTAAGCGACATAGCGCCTCAGCATTCCCTGCGGTATCTCCGCGTCGGTATCCTCCGGCTCGATATGGTTCTTCAGCACCTGTGAGGAAAGCTTTTCGTCCTTCTCCTCGTCGGGTTCATCCTTAACCGGGAAGATGAAATCGAACCTTGAAAGCAGTGTATCTCCGATATCAATCTGCTGCGGGATTGGCTCGTAGGGATCAAACCTTCCGAGCTTGGGGTTTCCCGCCGCAAGTATACTTGTCTGAGCGTGTAGCGTCGCCTGGATGTTTGCTTTCGAGATAGAGATGGAGTTATGTGCAATCATGTTTTCTGCTATGAAGTTATTTGTACCTGGCACTGTCAGATCGTATACATATTCGAAATCTGGTTCTTTCATTTCAACGCCCGTTATCCGGATAAATCTTGTTCCCTTGACAGTTTGCTCTATTCTCTCGACCTCCAGCAGTAATTGCTCTTTCTCTTCCAGGATACTCTGTAGAGCTTTGACATATTCTTTCCTCCTCTCTGTGCCTTTTTTCTCCCATTGATGTATTAGCGAGGGACTTACCCCTATCCTTTCAGCAATCTCCTTTCCAGAAATTTTGAATTTTTCTCTCACTTTCCTCAAATCTTCTATTTCCTGGCTGTAATCTACTCCGTCAATATTCTTGAGTCTTTCCCGGACCAGTCTCAATACATGTAGAACTCTCTTCCTTGATACATCCGTGTAGATAGATTTAAGGTTTGTGTCAAAAATTTCTTTCTGTTTAAGTCCAGACTGCTGTACGAGATCCATGAGTTTTTCGCTTATATTCGGAACAACTTCCTTCGAATCTCTTTCTCTCTCTGTAGCTTCCTCCAACCTTCTCTGTTTTTCTTCCGAAAGGAATCCAACATGCTCTCTGAACTTTTCAATATCCGGGTATCTGGTTATCTCCAGTCTCCAGACATTTCCATCCTCCAGAATTTTCGAATGAATTCCAAACCTCATCAAGATATCCTGGACCTGTTCAATCAGTTCCCTGTTTTCAACCACTGCTCTTATCCTGTATCCTCGCTGAATTCTGTAAACCCCTCCATCACCGTCAAAGAAAGCTCTCAGGAGATGCTTCAGTTCCTCTTTCCTGCATTTAAGCAACCTCCCGGGTATTTTCTTCTCCTCTCTTTTCTCCAGAATGGGTCCAAGTTCTTCCAGCCAGTTCTTAAGTTCCGTCGAAACTACTCTCATTTCCTTCCGGGTATCTCTGTCTCTAACATAGGGTTCAACACCGAATAATTCATCAATACACTCCTCGTAATCCTTTAGGAGTTCTTCATTTGAATTGGTGAAGTTGAACCCTACTTTTTCTCCTCTATTCAGTTCGTACCCGCCATCAGATACCTGGTAACCTGTAAATTTGGCTAGAGCAGGAGAATTGTGTTCAGGTATCTCCACTTCTTTCCTGGCCTCCTCATGTTCGATATCATTCAGTTCTTGCTCCTCTCCTTCTACAGGAATCTCTCTCGGAGCGATGATATACTCTCCTAAATTCAGGTCTTCAGCCTCAGTTTCAGTAATCTCTCCATCTTTATACTGGTAGAAAGGATGTTCCTCTGTCACGTTTATTCTCCTGCCGTTTTCCAGTTCTATCTCAAGCATCTTTTCCGGTGCAGGTCTCCTGCCAACGACCGAAACAGATTTTTGTTCGACTTCTCCGCCAGAAAACGTAAAGATTTTTTCATCCCCTTCATCCAGTTCCAAGATCTCTTTACCGTCTCTCTGGACCTTTGAATCTTCTTTTTCAATCCAGGGATCAACTATGTTCGAAATCTCTTCAATCGTACCATCAGGCCTCGTTACTTTGAGTTCAGGGCCGAAACACTGCTGTTCCATCGCCTCGTGGAGCGAAGAGCGGTCCTCCGAGCTCATCTTGTCTATCTCGTCTATAGCTGCCATTCCTTTGTTTGCTAAGACAACAGCACCTGCTTCAAGCTCGAACTCTCCCGTCTGCTCATTTCTTACAACAGCAGCAGTGTTGTGGGTTATTATGCCATTCCCAAAGAAATTGTTAGTTTCAGGTACTGTCAAGTCGAATAATTCTTTCTTTCCAGTCTCTTCTATCTTTTTCACTTCCTCCCAGTTTACCTCTGATTCAGATATTTCTCTCGCGGCTTGATCTAAATCATCCTCAATTAACGTTTCCGAAAGTATCTTCTGGAATCTCTCCTCCCCCGGATTTTTTTGCTGGTTAAAGTAGCTCCAGTGATTTCCTCCGCTTGCCTCTGACTTTTGAAGAATCTGGTTTACTGGCACAACATCAATGTTCGAATTTCTATCCTTCCCGGTTATTCTTTTCAGGGCATTTTCCTTTTTTTCGCTTCCAAAGCCTATTTTCTCGGCGAATTTGTCTATATTCTCTCCTCTTATCACCAGATGTTTCTGCACGGATTTCGACTCTATTTCCTGGCCGTTTTCCAGTTTTTCTACTCCTCTCCTGTCTCTGGTTCTTTTCCTTGATTGTATTCCATATGTCTCAAGCATTAGCTGGACCTGGTCCGCCAGTTTGTGGCTTATTGTCGATAACTGGATACTATCACTGCTATTGTTTCTCGAAACCACGCTACCGTCCGCGTCGAATAAGCCTCTAAGGAAGTAATCAGCATCTTCTTCTAATGTCAGCCTTGAATTCAGCTCCAGACCCTCTTTCGGACTCCGCATTCCGATGTTCTCGAAGAATTTTGCTATTGTTTTGCTGTGGATTCTGATGTAGGGAACTCTTTCCTCATGTTCCTCTATCTCCACCTGTTTATCAAATTTCTCTCTTATAATTTCCCTGACTCTTTCCAGTAATTCTGTTTCTGAATTCGATATTCTCACCAGTCCTCTCTTATCTTCAACTGAAATATTGCCGTCACCAAAAACTAAGCCGATAAGGTACATCATATCACCGTCAAACTTTTCCGGCAGGCTAAAGCTTTCTCCGTTCTGGAGCATTATCTCGTCGATTTCCAGCTCACTGAATTCCAGGTCCAGTTCATTCAGAATGTGCCTCAATCTTTTATTCGGCACGAATCTTTGCTTAATGCTCGTGTAAACGAAGTCTTCAGAGAGCTCCATTTCAGATGCAGCAGTTCTGAGATCGCCGTACTCTTTCCTCATCCTCTCCCTTATTTTCTCTGCGGATTCTGGTTTCAGCTTGAACTTTTCTCTGTCAAAGCTGTAGTAACCTAAGGCGTCCGGTTTCTGTCTTTCTATCTCACTGTAATCCGGAGCTGCTATAAAGTCTCCTTCTTCAATCTCGCTTATTTTTTTCCACTCAAGACCGGATTCGTCGCAGCTCAATATTTCGGTATTATCGGATGCCTCTATCTCCTTCCCATATACTGTTTCGATTCTATGACAATCTTTCTCAGGCATCCGCCATACAAGATTCGATACTGATTTATCTAGTTCTCCTTCGTTGAAGCTCGGAAGCTCCATTCTACAATCTTTCGCAGTTTCCCTTTTCGTTTCAAATGGTATTTCCTTCCTTCCGATCTCGCCTATTTCCCTGAAGCCTTTCTCGGTATGTATTAAAGTGTCTCCCGTAACACACAGGCCGGCGCCGGTCGAGCTTTTTCCGACCACGTATCTTCCCTTCGGGGCTAGTTCTCCTGTAAATTGCAGCATCTGGGAGTTGTGAGAGATCAGGCCATTCGTTATGTAATTGTGCTGTTCCGGGATTTCCAAGTCATATATATTGTCGTAATCAGGCTGGATGCGTTCAATTTTCTCTATTTTGTCCCATCTTATATCGTTTTCAGCCAATTCTCTCATCTGCCTGATTTTCTCACCTGCTCTTGATATCCTTTCCAGTATTTCTCTGGTCAGATAGCCGATGGTCTCACTCTTCAATTCTTTATTTTCCTTCTTAATTTCCTGGTTCTCATAGCTGCTTAGAAGAGTCTGTGAGCCTGAAATATTCTCCGAGATCTGGTTCTGACTGAAACCAAGTTCTTTCCGCACCTGTTTGATCGTTTCCCAGTCAGGATTCTCTAAGGTCTCTAGCATTCCAGCCATGGTTTCCAGTCTCTCCTCGAAGTCGGCCACAACTCTGTCAAAGTTGCTCCTGGAGGGATTCCTATCCATTCTCTCGTAGTGCTGGTAGCTTCCTCTATCGATTGAGAAGTCGAACTGTGTCATTCCAAGCGTTTTCCTTATTCTTCTAAATGGCTCTCCGACGTGCGGTACGACATCTGTGTTAGTGTTCATATCTGAATCGAACTTGCTGGCTGATTCTATCTTTCTCTCCGTTACCAGCCCTATCTCTTCTATGTATCTTTCGAAGTCTTTTCCACTCATCCTGAGTCTGAAGCTTTCTTCTCTAGGCCTTAGCTGCGACTGGACTTCAAACCTCAGGAGCGAGTCCTGTATTTGTTCCAGTATTTCCCTGCTCGTAGAACCGACAGAGATTTCCCTTTCTTTCCTAGAAACTGTTCCCTCCGCATCAATGAAAGCTTTCAGAAACCCTTTAACACATTTTTTGGAGCTTGAGAAGATCTTGTCCGACATTTTTCTTTCGCTTGAAGGCTTGTCCAGGGAAGGATTCAGTTCTGTCAGGAAACTGGTTAGTTCTGATGAACAGCAAATAATTTCTTCAGCCTCTTTTCCTTCATGAGGATATCTCCTTTCATGATTAACCCCGAGCCTCTCAAGCTGCTGCTCTATATCTCCAAGTATCTCTTCGTCATTGTTAGTGATGTATAAAGCGTTAGAATTACTTTCTCTCTGTTGTATATATCCTTCGGCGGCAGTGTAGCCGAGCAACCTGGCGAAGCCGGGATCGATCTTCTCTGGAGGATTCAGGCGGACTGAATTCCTTGCTTTGGATTTCCTGTAATCTACCTTTATGGGATCCTCTCCATTGATTTCAAGACTTCTGTTTGCCGCGATAAATTCATCTTCTTTGAGTTTTTCTGCCTTAACAGGTTCTATACTTCCATGCCTCTGGATGAAAAGAGGATGAGAAGGTGTAACTTCTATATTTCTCCCGGAGTTAGTAGTGATCCGGATCATCTCTTCAGGCGCATCTCTCTTCCAGACTTTTGAAACCTTCTTGTTCTCGATTTCTCCAGCAGAATTTATTCCAATGCTTTCAAGATCCACTTCTGCGTATACTCCGTCATCTATCTCTTCAATCTGATCTGAATCATTCAACCCTGATTCCACTATGTCTTCTATATTTTTCCTTTCACCGTTCTTATATACATTTGTTCCGGGTGCGACACACTTACCTGTTCCCGGCTCACCTATCAGAAGAATGTGAATATCTCCCCTGGATTCAACACCGTCCTCCCGGGTCTTCCTGACCCCGCCGAAAAGCTGGAGCGCTATCGCCTTCTTTATCTGATGGTGGCCGTAGATGCTTGGAGCAATACTTCTCGCAATCTTATCAAATATCTCTGGATCTTCCGCGAGCTCCTTTATCTCTTCTATCTCTTCCTCATCAAGCTCCAGCTCCTCGAACTCCTGCTCTGTCGGATCCAGGTAGTTGCCTTCCATGTAGATGTCAAACTTCTTCGAATTCTTCTGTAGAGGCGTTTCCCTCAGAACTCCAGTGATCTCTGCCTTGTTTCCTGGGACGACTTTCTTCTGGAAGTCAGGATCCACAAGGTCGCCTCTCAGCCTTATTCCAAGCGTCGAGGGCTGTTCCGATCCCTCCCTTGACTCTGGATCTTCTTCGACAACTATGTTCTGCGTGTCGGTCATCTTTTTCTCCTGCACCTCAAACTTCCTCGAACCGCAGTCGCACTTGTAAGGAGACTTCAGTTCTGAGGAGTCCTGCTCTTTCTCATAGCGGTCTCCACACTGGGAGCACTCGAAGATTGCGGATACAACTTCCGGCTTGACCTGGGAGGCTCTCTTGATCATGCCCTTGATCGGCACAAACTTGCCTAGATGCTTCGACCTCAGATTCTTGATCAGGACGAACTCCTCCTCGGGCATGTTGAAGAAACGAACCCTTAACTCTTCATCGCTGATAATATCGACTCCCTTCACTCCTTCTTCAGCCGCATCAAGTGCGGAGTCCGGATCCTCCCTGAGAAAGTCGCTGAGCTCGGGATTGAACACATCCATCTCCATGAAGTCTACTACTATCGATTCCTCTCCTTCCTGTACTGCTTCGGCTACCTCCTCGTAGTATTCTTCAGAGAAAAACTCCTCGAACTCGGTCACCGCCTCCCCGTACTCCATGATTTTATTTTGGTTGGAAAGAGTGAAAAAGTTCTCGAATTCTAGAAGATTATGGCAGAAAAACTTGATTCTGAAGAAGTTGATGAACGACTGGATGAGCTTGAAATCTGGGGTTATGAGATGGAGAAGCTGGTAACAAGGGTGGAGTTCGATGACTACAGGGAAGCTGTGTTCTTCGCGAACTGTGTGTTCTCTCTCGCAGAGGAAGAGTTCCACCACCCTGAAGTCAAGGTGGAGTACGGCGCCGTGGAGATAGATCTCTGGTCCCATGAGGAGAACGGAATAACCGAGAAAGATTTTGAACTGGCGGAGAGGATCGAGGAGAAAGTCAGGAAAATCAAGTGGGATTGACTACTCGATCTCTTTGATTTTAGCTATTATATCCTTGTATAGAGAGGTTGAGCAGTACCATCCCTCGTCTATTATTTCATCTATTGCATTTTTTGCCTCTTTCATATCTATGATTTCCTGCTTAAGGATTCTGAGTACAAGGTAGGCTGTGCCTCTGGTTTCTATATCCTCGACTTCCGCAATATTTCTCCCGTACTGTTCATCCATGACCGCGATCCCGTCTTCTTTCTCCGCAATTTCAAGAACCTGGAGATCGGCTCTGCTCAACTTGTCGTGTTCTTCATTTATCTCTGCTTCTTCAACACGGAAACTTCCCTCCTCCACTGCTTTTCCAATCCTCTCTGCATCAACCTCTCCTGATTGTTTTCCCTCTTCAACTACTTCGCTGAACACTTTCTCCGGTATAATCTTTTCAGTTCCCAGCTGATCGAGTTTCTCCAGGTAATCTATTTTTGAAAGATAGATCAGTGGAGTCGCGTCGAAGACCAGTTTTTCAGAATTTTTCGAGGTCTTCTCTCGCATGATCGTCCTTCACCCACTGGATTTCTCTCTCTTTCAGAAGGTTTGAGAAGCTCCACTGATCCATTCCTGCTATCTCCGCTGCTCTGCTGAAAGTTGTTTCTCCTTTTTCCAGCATCTCCAGGGCTTTTTCCTGCCTCCAGTTCTCAATCCCTTCGGATATCAGCTTCCGGATCGCGGTACTCTTGTCCAGCTTTTCTTCCTCCACGAACTCATCCAGCTCCTCTTCGAGGGATTCAGGTATTCTTGCGGACACGCTTGTCATGTGTATACTATGTTTGCAATGTTTACTTATACCTTGTGGGTTCATTTATTTCAAGTCTGGAGGAAAGCAATGTGATATGAGAGTTCCGGATGACGCTGATAGAGACTTCACGGCTGGATGTCTGGTGGTGGAGGATGGAAAACTATTGCTGATGAAGCACTCAAAGCTTGGTATGTGGCTACAGCCCGGCGGACACGTTGAAGAGGCAGAGACGCTTGAGGAGACAGCTATAAGGGAAACTCTTGAGGAAACCGGGATCCAACCTGAGTTTCATCCTGATTTTGTTCCAGATACAAGTTACGAAGAGAAATCCTTTGATCTTCCGAGACCTTTCAGCGTCAACCTTCACCAGATAAGAGACGGCCACTGGCACTATAGCATGCTCTACCTTGCCACTAAGAAGTCCGAGCAGGATGCGTCTCACTTCCACGAACATGATGGTATTGAATGGTTTTCGAGGCAAGAATTGGAAGAGCTGGAAAAAATTCCCGAAAATGTGAGAAGAGCGGGAATAGAAGCAGTAAAATACTTACTGGAAGATTTTTAAGGTCTCAAATCTTTAATCCTATCGATATCGATTGGTTCCTTTGTGAGAACATCTTCAAGCATTTTCAACCTGCTTGGCTGCCTGATCTCGAGTTTCCTGATTTCCACCGGGCTGAAGAATCCGTGTTCTATGATCTCTTCCTCGGCATCCATCTTTTTCTCTCCCTTTCCGACATTTTCCGCTGAAACCAGGAACGCAATTGCGGGCGTTCCCAGGTCTTCGTCAACCATATAGCAACCGTAGAAACCGTTTGATTCCACTAAAAAGCCTGTTTCCTCCTTTACTTCCCTTTCAGCGGATTCTTTTACCGTCTCATCGTGTTCGAGTCCGCCACCCGGGAAGTCCCATTTGCCCCTGTGTTTCTCCTGCCCTTCTCTAACCATCAGTATTTCAGAATCTTCGTTCCTGCATATTACTCTTGTACCGCAGATGAATTCAGCCATAGGAATGAAAATGAAAGGGAAAAATCTAGAGAGCCCCGATCTCCCGGAGGTTCTCCTTGAGTGTGTTGATGCCGTTCTCCACGTCGTCGTAGGTTCGTCCGCCTGTGCAGACAATCCTGCCCGAGCTGAACAGAAGGAACACAACCTTCGGTTCATCGATCCTGTATACCAGTCCCGGGAACTGCTCCGGCTCGTACTCTGTACCCACCAGCTCGAAGGCGATCCTGTTCAGGTTGAGTGTCTTGTCAAGCTCGGAACTGGCAACCATGTTCTGCACTGTAATGTCTGGCTTTGTCTCTATCTCTACTTCGGCCTCTTTCAGCTCATCGATGATCTTGTGGACTGCTTCTTTCGCCTGGTCAGGTGACTGAGTTCCTGTGCACACAACTTTCCCGGAACCGAAGAGAAGTGCTGCTGCCTTGGGCTCTTCAAGCCGATACACGAGTCCCGGGAACTGCTCTGGTTCGTATTCAGTGTTTTCGAGGTAGATCGCTATCCTGTCGAGAGGCATCCGCCTGTCGAGGGTTGTGGAGGCGACCACGTTTTCAATCTTGATGTTTTCGTCTTCGAATGCGTCTTCGCTCATTTTTGATCACGTTTTGAGAATCATCTCGTTTATAAATGAAGGTTTATTTGATTTATAAAACCAACTCTTTTAAAGGGTTCGGTCACAGGCTCTCTGGATAGGAAAGAATCGAGCTCTGAAACTTCTATATAAACTGTAAATTGAAACTAGCCCAGCTTCTTTATGCTGCCTGAAACTCCAGTAATCTCCAGAAAGCCTTTCTTTCTATTGAAGTTGTCGATCAGGGTGAGGGCTGTCCTAACATCTTCTTCTCTCTCCCTTCTAATCTTGATCACTCCCTCCTGTTTATCCTCATCGAACTGATTCTTCATTATCCAGATGCTGGCTTCTCCAGCCCCTTTCGAACCCAGATGTTGTAGTAATGCTTCCCAGACTTCTTCAACTAACTCTCCGAACTCAACTTCTTCCCTGGAGTAAATCCTGAACTTCATGTACCTGGTTTTCTCTCTCAGAGTCGGCGGAAGCGGCTTCACTCTTCACCACCTCTTATCTTTTCTCCAGGCCTCACAAAATCTTCCGATTCTCTTTCCCTTGATCTCTCAATTATCTTTCCGGGATTTTCCTTAACTGCTTCCATTCCCTCTATAGAATCGTTAAGAGAATTTAGGACTGGAGCAAGGTCTTCAGGAGCTCTCATTTTCCATTTTTCATCGGCTCCACT
The DNA here is from genome assembly GCA_042218075.1 of Candidatus Nanohaloarchaea archaeon. Classification (GTDB taxonomy): domain Archaea; phylum Nanohalarchaeota; class Nanosalinia; order Nanosalinales; family Nanosalinaceae; genus SW-4-43-9. The sequence goes on along the minus strand of JBDGRK010000010.1, from coordinate 23,978 downwards.
CGTTATAATGAAAGGCGCATCATATTTACCGCAGAGCATCAGGTTCTTGCTCCAGTGCCTGGTTATATGGCTTCTCTTCTTTCTTGAGGCTTTCATCATACTGAAGTCAAATCCTATAGCTACGCCATTATCTGAAGCTTCCCTAGCTATTACGTGATTTATTCCCGAATCCTTCCTCCCTTTTTCAGGATGCAGTAGCACATCCATTCTAGAATCCGAGGCCGCCTTCCGGTTGAGTGTCTCGTCTCCACCACAGAAGATAAGCACATCCGCTTCCTCCCTTCTCTCACCGATCTTTCTCTTCAGCTCTCCCCAGTCCTCCGCCTCAAGGAAAACTCTTTCAAGTTCAAGGCTTTCCTCGCTCCAGCCGAGTTCTTTACCGAGTTCTTTCATCCCTTCATTTGTATCTCTGAGGCAGAGATCGTGGTAGCTCATTGTCAGGGAATTTCTGAGTTAACTTTTAACGATTTCATATTCTTTATTCGGTACCATGGATTTCAACAATCTGGAAAAACTGAGAATATCGGTCGGAGCTCTAATGATAATTCTGTGGATAGCGGTTCCGCTCTACCTTCAATCGCAACATGGCATTTCAGCGGTGAAGGTTTCGTTCGGGATAACCGTAATCTATTACCTCGTCTTCGGGATATTGAAGAGGAGAAACCGAGAACAGAGTTAAAAATTCTCCATCCTGAGCTATTGATATGGAAGTGAAGGAGAGGGAGGAAATCGATGACAGGTTCAAATGGGACAAGAGTTCTCTCTACGATTCCTTCGATGAGTGGGAGAAAGATTTCGAGCGGGTGAAGGAGGAATTCGAGAAGTTGAAGGATCTGGAGGGAGAACTTTCTGATTCAGAAGAAAAAGTTCTTGAGGCTTTCAAGCTCTATGACAGGTTATCCAGGACACTTGATGATCTGGTGGTTTACGCCAGAATGAGCTATCAGGAAGACATGAGGAGGGACGATGCCAAGGCAAGGCTTTCAAGGGCTAGATCGCTGAAAACCAATTTCAAGAAGGCTTCAAGCTTTATAAAGCCTCAGGTGCTGGAGTGGGATAGATCAGAGCTGGAGAGTTTCTTCGGGGAGAAAGGCGAGCTTGAGAAATACGATCACAAGCTTGACAACATTTTCAGGAGGGAAGAGCATATTTTGAGCAGAGAACTTGAAAAAGCCATCGCAAATCTTGGAGAGGTTTTTTCTTCCTCCAGCGAGATTTACTCCGCCTTCATGAATGCAGACCTGACTTTTCCCAGTGTCGAGAGAGAAGGAGAGGAAATGGAGATAACCACCAGCAACTTCACAAAACTTCAGCGCGACAGCGACAGGGATTTCAGGGAGAAAGTTTATCGTAAATTTTACGATAGGATAAGAGAGTATGATAGCACTATAGGCTCGACGATAGAGAAGGAGGTCAAGAAGAATGTAAGACTTGCGGAAATGCGGAATTACGGCTCGGCCCAGGAGGCGGCTCTCGACAGGGAGAATATTCCAGTTTCAATATACAGCCACCTCAATGAGAAGGCGGATAATAACCTGGATCTTCTTCAGAGATTCGTTGAGTTGAAGAGGAAGGCACTGGATGTAGAGCAGATGAACTTCTGGGACATCTACATGCCGCTCTCGGAATCAGACGAGGAGATCGGTTACAGCGAGGCAAGAAATAAGGTCAGCAGTGCTCTATCGGTTCTTGGTGAAGATTATACCCGAGAGATGGAGGCGGGGATCGATTCCGGATGGATAGATGTTTACGAGAACAAAGGCAAGAGATCAGGTGCGTTTTCGGGAGGAACCTATGATTCCGATCCCTACATACTGATGAACTACCAGGACGATATCGATTCAATGTATACCCTCGCCCACGAGATGGGCCATTCGATGCATTCACTTTTCACCTGCAGGAACCAGCCATATGTCAAGAGCAATTATTCAACCTATGTAGCAGAGATAGCTTCAACCACGAATGAAGTTTTACTCACGGAACATCTGCTGGACAATCTTGAAAGCAGGGAACTAAAATTGAAGGTTCTTGGACATTTCTTGGACAACTTCAGGAACACTTTCTTCAGGCAGGCCATGTTCTCCCAGCTGGAAAAATGGATGCATGAGGAGGTGGAGGATAAAGGTTCGCTGACGAGTTCAGAGATCAATGACAGATACGGGGAATTAAAGAATAAATTCTTCCGGAATGTAGAGGTGGATGAGAGGATTAAATCTGAGTGGATGAGGATCCACCACTTCTTTACCTGGAACTTCTACGTCTTCCAGTACTCGACCGGTGTGACTGCCGGGATAGCATTTGGCGAGAGAATAATGGATGGGAAAAGAGAAAGGTATATGGATATGCTTCGGAAGGGCGGGAGCGAGTATCCAGTGGAGATGGTCAGGAACGCGGGAGTCGACCTGGCTTCGGATGAACCTTACGATCAGGCTCTTTCCGTTTTCGAGGACTACCTTGAAAGAGCAGAGAAACTAGTTTAACTCCGGGACATCGAAGAGCCATTCGCCATCTTCTTGCACAGTTTCGCCATCTAGAATTATCTTTCCGCCGTCTTTCTTATCCCTCAGGTCCTTGATCAAGTCCCAGTGGATCGCCGAGTCATTTCTTTCACCTTCATCTACAGTCATCTCATAGGCGTTCCCAACAGCTAGATGAATTGATCCTGCTATCTTTTCATCCAGCATCGTGGATTTTACAAATCTCTGTATGTAGGGGTTTGTTCCGATGCCGAACTCCCCAAGGTATCTCGATCCTTCATCCGAGTTGATCATCGATTCCAGGAACTCTCTATTGGTTCTGCAGTCGAACTCCACGATCTTTCCATCTTCAAACTCCAGGCTGACATCTTCGACTTCCTGACCGTTCAGAACTCCGGTATAGGTAAAATTGATCTCGCCTTCCACTGAGTACTTTCTCGGCGCGTAGTAAACCTCCCCATCCGGCATGTTTCTTCTCCCATGACTATTAATCCCTTCTCTACCCTCTATGCTGAACTCGATATCCGTATCCTCCGACAAAATCCTGACTTTCTCACCACGGTCAAACCTTTTCTTGATCGCACTGTTCTTCTTTTTCATCCTATCCCAGTCAGTTGCATTTACAGCCCTGAAAATAAAATTTTCCATCTCCTGTGTCGACATCCCTGCTCTCTGGGCAAAGCCTGAAGTCGGGAACCTTGTCGCTATCCATTTCTTCCTGAACCTCTCCATCTTGATCTCCCTGTTCGCCTCCTTGACCATTGAAATCTTCTCCGGGTCTATGTCCGAAAGTTCTTGGTGGTTGGTCTCTCCCCCAATCCTGATGTAGGCATCGACTTCCTCCATCTCGTTCATTCTGATCCGGGAACTCTTCTGCAGATCCTCTTCTGAAGAGTACTTCAGGTAGTCGTGATCCATCGCATCGTAGCCATTCTGGCAGTCATACAGAAGGTGTTCCTGCGGATGAGCACCTAACAGGAAAAGCTGTCTCCTGACTTCCTCGAACAGAGGTAGAGCTTCGAGCGACTTTGCCAGCAGATAAACACGATCACCTTTCTCGATATTATTTCTTTCTATCAGAGTAGTTGCGAATTTCTTGATCCGTTTATCTTCTGTTGACTCCATATCTAAATCAGGCCTCAGAATCAATTTAAGGCTGGTGAAACCAGAATTGAATATGTCGGAAGATCCTATCAGGAAACTTGAGGATAAAGCGAGAAAAATCTCAAACCTTTTCGAGATCCATGAAGTTCTCCACTGGGATCAGGAGGTGATGATGCCGGAAAAGGGAATTGAGGCCAGGAAACAACAGCTTTCTACAATTTCCGGATTAAAACACCGGATTATCGTCTCTGATGAGCTTTCAGATTTATTGGAATTGACAAACGCGGATGAGCTTGAGAAGGAAGAAAGGGCAACATACAGAGAAATTAAGAGGGAGCACGAGAGGGCCAAGAAAGTAGATCAGGAACTCATAGAGAAAATCTCATCAAAGTCTTCAGAGACTCTTGAAAGCTGGAAGAAAGCCAGAGAGCAGGAAGATTTTGATGTGGTGAAGGAGGATTTGAAAGAGCTTGTAGAACTTAAAAGAGAGTACGCAGAACAGATCAATCCTGATGAAGAGCCTTATAAAGTTCTCTTCAGGGATTACGAACCTTATCTCCAATTCGAGCTGATGGAGGAGAACCTTGAAAGGCTGAAGGATCGGCTCACGAATCTGCTGGAGAAGATTAGGGATAGTAATGTCAGCCCGGAAAATATTTTCGAGAAGAGTGTTCCGGAAGAAAAACAGGTGGATCTGAACAGAGAGATAGTAGACAAGCTTGGGTATGACTGGGAAAGAGGCAGGCTTGATACCTCCGAGCACCCTTTCACCGCCGGAAACCAGTTTGATGTAAGAATTACCACAAGGTTCGATGAAAATGATGTCTCAAAATCTCTGATGCCCACAATTCATGAATTCGGACACGCGCTTTACCAGATGAATTTGCCGGAGGAAAACTATGGGCTTCCTACCGGCCAGTCAAGAGAGATTGGATTCCATGAATCTCAATCCACTATATGGGAGAACCATATAGCAAGATCGAGATATTTTGCAAAGTATCTCACGGAAAACTACGATGTTTTTGACCGAGAAGATCAGGAAGAACTCTACAGATACGTCAATAGAATAAAGCCGGATAACCCTATAAGGGTCGAAGCAGATGAGCTAACCTACCATCTGCACATATTTCTTAGATTGAAACTGGAAAGACAGCTAATTAACGGTGATTTAGAAGTTGGTGAACTCCAGGAGAAATGGCGAGATATTATGGAAAATTTTATGGGTATTAGGCCTGAAAATCCAAATAAAGGTGTATTGCAGGATATACACTGGTATCAGGGCAGTTTTGGATACTTCCCGACATATTCGGAGGGAATAATAATCTCGGCCCAGATATACAATTCGATGGAGAACGATATAGATAATATAGGTGAGAAAATCAGTGAAGGGAGATTTAGTGAAATAAGAGAGTGGCTGAAGGAGAATATACATAGGAAGGCGAAAATACGCCCGACGGACAACCTTATCGAAGAAGCCACAGGTGAAGAGTTAAACGTGGATCATTTCCTTGATTACATCGAAGAGAAATACGAACCTCTCTACGGAATCGAGTAAGTTTTGATCTTCGCCTTGATCAAACCATAACGCTTGCATCTGTCAGGCAGCTGTGGTGGCAGTAGCCTTCGGTGGCTTTCAGGTGGTTCTCGTCGCTGAAAACCCTGTCGCCACAGATTAGACAGACTCCAAGCTTGTCTGAAACTTTATGCATAAATCCCCCCCGGACTTAATTATTAGTTCTTCCAGTCATAAAAAGATGTGTGAGCACTTACAGGTTCTGAAAAACTGTTTCATCCCGGTAAATGTCTACTGTATCCTTTCAATCCTTTCAACCACTAGGAATGCCTCGCCCGTTATCTCCGGATTATCAAAGAAGCGGAAGCTGAACTCGTAGCTTTTCCTGTCAATTGTAACTATCTCTGTTAATAGTTGTTCAGAGCCGGTAGAGCTGAGGTTGAGCTGCCTGTCAGAGGAGCCGTCACCGTTGTAGTCAAGGTAGACCTTTGCCTCGGCTGAATCCTCGAATAGTATGCCCACTGAGTTGTTGTCGAACTCTACTTTTGCGACATCATTACTGGAATTCACCTCTACGCTGTATTCAGATGAGAACATTTTCTCTCCCCGATCGGACAGTGAGGAGGTACCGTAACCTAGAGCCGCTGAAACCACCAGAATAGCTGCAGCCATAATATAGTCTTTTTTATCTGTCTCCATGGGACCGTCTTCAAGATCTTCTTTTTTATGTATTGGACAGTTGCATTACTCGGAGGTAAGCAATCCAATAAAAGCGATATCTGTAAACAATATTGCATGAAGAATCAATTATCTGGGAAAATCACTAGGCTAATAGAGAAAATTCAGGCCTTAGATCTTGGAAAAAGGCATTACACCGGGCTCGCACTGCTCGTGGCGCTGGGTATTTCAGGTGCGTTCCTGACAGGTTCAGGGGGTAGCGCGGATAATCTATGCGACACTGACCTTGAGTCTCTGAATCAGGATGTCAAGGACTGGAGGAACTACACACTGGTGAATGTCGAGTCATGTGAAAAATTCAGGATCTCCGAGCTCGACAAACCGGTACTTGTTGAAACTTTTGCTGTCTGGTGCCCGACTTGTACAAGGCAACAGCAGGAACTGAAAAGACTGCATGAAAAATCGGATGTCACCTCTGTATCGCTGGATGTCGACAGGAATGAAGATATCAGGAAAATAAGAAGGCACAGGCAGAGGAACGGGTTCGACTGGAGGTACGCAGTTTCACCCCTGGAACTGACAAGGATGATGGTGAAACGCTACGATACCTCGATCGCCAACCCTCCCTCGGCCCCGATGATACTGGTCTGTGAGAATGGAACTAGAAAGCTTCCGAACGGAGTGAAGCCGGTTTCAAAGCTCCAGGAAGAGATCAAGAAAGGGTGCTGAAAATCGGTCTTTCCCAGCTAATCAACTCTTTCACACTGGGGTTGCTGACCCCTCTGACAGCTGCCTGCGTCCTGCCCCTCTATCCCGGCTTCATCTCTTATCTTTCCAGCAGGATGACAGGGGAGGAGAGCAGGAGAACCTATGCGATGTTCGGAACGCTCGTGGTCGCGGGGGTGATATCGTTCATGCTGTCGATAGGTTTAGTTTTCTCCGCGCTGCTCCAGGTTTCACTTACAGGAGTGATAGCAACTGTTTCACCCATAGCATTCACTGTACTCCTATTGATCAGCCTGGTGATGCTGCTTGACATAGACTTCCAGTCCCGCCTGCCGAACTATTCCGGTCCCAGAACTGAAAATCCTCTACTGGATGCCTTCGGATTTGGCTTTTTCTTCGGCGCTATAGTTATACCATGCAACCCCGGATTTATCGCGATTTTTCTGGCTCGTGCTTCCCTCTTCCAGACTCCCGTATCGAGCCTGTCCAACTTCCTGGTGTTCGGCCTTGGTATCGGTTTTCCGCTCCTCGCTTTCTCACTGGTTTCGGCCAACAGGGGACAGCAGATCATACAGAAAATCCAGAAGCATGAATCAATTATTAACAGGGCTACAGGCTTCCTGATGCTGGCAATCTCGCTATACTACCTCACCTGCGTCTTCGGCATCGGTGGAGCCCCGGGTGAAGCGATCTGTGGAGTCTTCAAACAACTTAAGCTTCTACCAGTGTTATGAAGATGAGAAGAAAAGCGATACAGCTCACAGGGTTTACCTTATCGGTTTTCTCTTTTCTGATAGTTTTGGGTCTCCTGGCAAAATCCCTGAGTTCTCCATCACTGGTTTCATTCCTGGGTCTTGCGCTTTCCTTTATCTTCCTCTACCCTGTGGGTATTCTCTACAGGAACTTCGACTCCATTCGGGAGGTCCTTTCAGATAAGTTAAGGGAGAAGAAGCCTGAGATCGTTCTGACGATCATTATATTTCTGGGATCCTACTACAGTTTCCTTTCCGCTAGATCCATCCCGGTTCTGGAAGTTTTCAACCTTTCCTACCGTGCGATGACTCCTGTTTTCTTCCCCCTAAAGCTGTTCTACTCTCATTTGAATCCATTCCTAGGTGATATAATCTTCGATTACGGCAGGTTGTACTCCCACCTTGTCATGATTTACATCATTTCAGGCTTCCTGACATCGATCTTTGGTAGGGCTAATGATTTACTTGCTACTGATGGAGACTTTCTGAAGGCGTCAGTGATACCTTTCAGCGGTTCAGCATACCAGGAGAACAGCATAGAAGTTTACATAGTTACAGGATTTCACGGCCTTATCTGGATACCTGAGAGCTTCTGCAGAGAGTGTCATCTTTTCGTCAACGCAGCTAGAGAGGCCTCGGATAAGGTTGAATCCGAGGTAGATATAGAGGTCAAATCCTACTGGTCCCGCTTTCTCAGACCGCTACTGAAGGGAGGATATCATCCGCCTGTGATGCTCGTGAACGGAGAGCTGGTGGCTCAGGGTTACGACGTTCCGGACCCGGTGGAGATTTCTGAAATGATCGAAAACACGGATTGAGTTCCAACACCCTTATCCGCCAGAAATCAATCTTATTCCCGAGAGCAGCAGAATTAAACCGATAATCACTGTAAACCATTCCTGTTCCACCTCTTCAAAAAAGTGATCTCCCAGGCGGTTTCCGAGTATAACTCCTATTGGTGGAAAAACGTAGAGCCATGGATCACTGGCCTGAACCATTCCGAGAAATCCGTAGGTGAAGAACCGGGCGATAGCTGCCATAAGGAAGACAGGAACAATCAGGGAGCGAAACATATCTTTCTCAAACTTTGCCCCGAGATAGGCTATCAGGGGCGGACCTCCCATACCTGTCAGACCTCCGCTCAGGCCTGAGAATGCCGCCACTGTTCCATCTAAGAATCCTAACCTGTCATAGATATCTGAACTTTCCCCCGGTTCATATTCTCCGATCAGGAACCACAGGCCGATCACGATTATTGAACCGCCCAAAAGGTATTCGAAGACATCTGCAGTTATCATGGAGAGAATCATGCCTCCGGTAACTGCACCCGCAACCATCAGCAGGCCCAGAGTAAGCCAGTACTTCCTGTTCTTCAGGAAATTAGGGTTTAGGAATAGTAGATAGCTTCCTCCGATAATATCGAGAAGAGAGCTCAGAACTATGACTTCTACCGGATCGTGGATAACTGAACCAATCGAGACGAAGACTATCGCCGGCCCGAAACCTGTGAGACCCTTGACGATATGTGCGAAAAAGGCTAGGATGCCCAGAAGTACTGCAATATGGATTATATCCATCTTTCAGTTCCAACCTCGAACTCCTTCCATGCTAGTGAGAACATTTTTCGCTAACTATTTAGAGTTTGGTGGCGTTCGAGAAAAACTCTATCTACAGTTTTCATCCCAGGGGTGTCCTGTTCCAGAGTTTCTCTACAAATCCTTCCCTTCCCGAGGCTTTCTTGTAGGCCTTGTACCTGAGCTTGTTCTTCCGGGAGTAGTTCTGGTGGTAGTCCTCGGCGGGGAAGAACGTGGTGTAGTTCAGGATTTTTGTGACTATCGGCTCATCGAACTTTCCGCTTTCCTCGAGATCTTTCAGGGATTCCTCTGCCTTCCTCCTCTGCTCTTCGCTGTGAACGTATATCGCTGTGGTGTACTGGAAGCCCCTGTCCGAGAACTGTCCCCCTGGATCAGTCGGATCGATGCTCTTCCAGTACATATCAAGCAGCTCCTTGTATGAGATAATCGATGGATAATACTCCACCTGGACCGCCTCCCTGTGGTCGGTCTCGCCGGTCTTTACCTTGTCGTAGGTCGCGTTCTCCTTGCTTCCCCCGGCGTATCCCGAGACCGCTGACTCCACTCCTTTCTCCCCCTGGTAGACAGCCTCTATGCACCAGAAGCAGCCGCCGGCAAAGGTCGCCAGCTTCGGTTCTCTATCCTCTACCTTTTCCTTCCACTCCTCCTTTTCATCGACTCCTTTATCCTTATTCTTTTGTTTCACGTCCATCGCCACTATTGAGACAGCCGAGAAAACTAGAGCCGCCGAGATTACAGCGGTGAGGGTTTTCCAGCTTTCCATGGTTCTGATTTTGGCCGGAAGGCTAAATAGCTTCGGTCTAGGATAACTGTCTGACTAACACTGTGGTAAGTCCGCTCTTGATAAATCAATAGAGAGAGGGATAAAATATGAACAGAAAAATCTTCTTCTCCATCGCTCTGCTGATTCCGCTCCTGGCAGTTGCGGGAGTTCTGCTGGATCAGAGAAGTTCCGAAATACCCGTAAAATCGACTGAAACCCGGGAAAGTTCGAATTTGACCAGCTCTGAAAAAGTTAAGAGACTCGATGATGGGACGAAGTATATCGTTCATCCAGACAAACTCCGACAGGGATGCCCGGGTAAGGACTGCATTCCCTCAATAGACAACCCGAAGTACGAGGATGCAGACGAAGCGGGATGGATGAGGCCCGGCGATGAGATAATAGGAGTTGAGGGAGAGACAGAATCTCTGGCTTTCCCCCTGAGGATTCTGGATTCACACGAGATAGTCAACACCAAGATCGATGGAGAGCCGATAGTCGTGACTTACTGCCCCCTCTGCCGTTCAGGCCTGGTGTTCTCGAGGAAGGTTAACGGTGATGTACTCGAGTTCGGGGTATCCGGCAAGCTGAGGAACGCAAACCTTGTTATGTACGACCGCCAGACCGAGACCTACTGGAGCCAGATCGGGGGAAAGGCGATAATCGGGCCCAGGGTTCCCCAGCAGCTGGAGCTGAGGTACTCCTCCATCACCAACTGGAGCAGCTGGAAGAAAGCACATCCAGATACAAAAGTGCTTTCGAGGAATACAGGGATCTCTCCGCCATCATCTTACGAGTCCCGGGATTACCTGGAGAGAGGTTACGACAGTCCTGGGGCGTTTGGAGCCAAAGGTTACAGCAACGAACTCGACGAGATGGAACTGGTACAGGGAATTGAGGTGGGCAACTCCTCAAAGGCCTACCCGGCCGATGTGGTGGAGGAGCGGGGAGTTATACAGGACCGGGTCGGGAACGAACCGGTGATGATAATGCAGCGACCTGACGATGGGTCGATAATCGCGTTCAGCAGAGAAGTAGGCGGGAAAACACTTAACTTCTCGCTTACGGAAAAGGCACTTGTAGACTCCACCGGGACGAGATGGAGTTTTAGCGGTGAAGAGCTGAATGGAAGTCGACAGCTGGACGTGATCACGCCGAGAGGATTCTACTGGTTTGCGTGGAGCAAGTTCCACCCTGAGACAGAGGTATACACCGGATGAAGGACAGGATTCAAAATCTCAGCCAGAGATTGATGGGCAGTCGAAGGAGGAAGGTTGTTGGCATTTCAGCTCTTGTTTCCCTGTTTATCATAGTCCTATACGCCGATCTTGTTATATCCGGGACTATGTGGGCGCTGGGAACCCAGAACCTGTCAGTGGAGGATACCAGGTTTGAAGGGAATTCACCTGAAGCCTCGCCTCATTGGATACAGCAGAGCTACCAGGAGGAGATTCAGAATCTATCCGGCAGGGAGTACCAGGTGACCCAGGAAAATGGAACAGAGCCTCCTTTCAGGAACGAATTCTACGATCACAAGAAGCAGGGCATCTACGTCGATGTGGTGAGCGGCGAGCCGCTCTTCTCATCCAGGCACAAGTTTGACTCTGGAACCGGATGGCCCAGCTTTTACAGGCCCCTGGAACCAGGAAACATCGTCGAGAGGAAGGATCCAGGCCCCCTGGGATACCGGGTGGAGGTGAGGAGCAACTACGCTGACTCCCATCTCGGCCACCTCTTCAGGAACCCGAACACTCCCACGGGACTGCGTTACTGTATAAACAGCGCTGCCCTTGAGTTCATCCCTGCCGAAAAACTTGAGGAGAAGGGTTACGGCAAGTATGCTTCAATGTTTGAAACCGAATCTTCTGGATGATTCCAGAATTTCAAGATAAGCGGAGGGTAAGCCCTGCCAATAAAAACCAGGATTTGCATGGATGAATCATGGTAAGGCATCTATCCCTCGGAAACGGCTCGCTTCTCGTCAACATGGACGATTCCCTCAGGATAAGGGATCTCTACTTCCCCTACGCTGGACAGGAGAACCATGTGCAGGGAAGGAAGCACAGGATAGGAGTGATGGCGAACGGTTTTTCCTGGATCGAGAACTGGGATACCAGACCGGAGTACAGGCAGGATACGATACTTGGAGAGTCGAAGGCTTACAACGAGATCGAGGGCCTGGAGATGGCTTTCCGTGACACTGTGGAGTGCGAGAAAAACGTCTTTCTCCGTGAGGTCGAGATAGAGAACAAGGAAGACTATGACAGGGAGGTCGAGATATTCTTTCACCAGGACTTCGATCTCTACGGTACGGGAATGGCGGACACCTGTTTCTTCCACCCGGACCACAGCGGTATCATCCACTACAAGAAGAAGAGGTACGTGATGGCGGAGGCCCGGACTGAAGACGGCGAGTGTGGAGAGCTTGAGCAGTACGGGATCTATAGTGGAGATCCTTCCAACGATATCGAGAACGGTTATCTGAACGGAAACCCGATCTCTCAGGGCGATGTTGAATCAGCCATCAGTTTGAAGCTTGAGATCGGTGCGAAAAGCTCCGAGAAAGTTTACTACTGGATAAACACCGGCAAGAACTTTGAGGAAGTGATTGAGCTGAACGAGAAAGTGGATGAGAGGATCGAGGACTTTTTTGAACAGACTGAGATGTGCTGGAAGGGCTTCGTGGGTAGTATCGACAGCAGTCTTGACTTACTTGATGATCACGTGAGGGAGCAGTTCAAGAGATCTGTGCTGATTGTTAGAGGACAGACAAACGATAACGGGGCGATCACCGCCGCGAATGATTCCTCCAATCTCCAGTTCAACCAGGATAAGTACGGCTATGTATGGCCGAGGGATGCGGCACTGGTTGCAGAAGTGATGACGGAGGCAGGTTACCCGGATCTTGTTAGGCCTTTCTTCGACTTTGCGGAGGAGGCTATTGAATCAGGCGGCTACCTGCTCCACAAGTACAACCCGGAAGGTTCCCTGGGAAGTTCGTGGCACGCCTGGGTGGACGAGGAGGGAAGGAAGAGACTGCCCATACAGGAGGATGAAACTGCCCTGACTGTCTGGGCACTAAATAGGTACTATGAAGAGACAGGTGACAGGGATATACTTGAAGAGAAATGGGATTCACTGGTTAAGCCGGCAGCGGATTTCATGAGGAGCTACTTTGATATGAGTCTTTCGCTGCCGCAGCCCAGCTACGATCTCTGGGAGGAGAAATACTATATCTCAACTTTTACAGTCGCATCGGTCTACGCCGGATTGAAGGCTTCGGCAGAGATAGCGGAGGAGATAGGCAAGGATGGAGAGAGATACATGGAGAGAGCGGATCAAATCAGGAATGAAGGACTGGAAAACCTGAGATCGGAGGAGACGAAGAGATACGTGAGGGGTATTGAGAACGGAGAAAAGCTGGACGAGGTTTCAGCCCCGCTGTTCTTCCTTGAAAAGTTCGGGCTTGTAGACCAGGATGACGAGTACTTCAGGAACACAATGAATGCGATACAGCACGATCTATCGCCTGATACAGATGTCGGTGGAGTCGCGAGGTACAGGGGTGATCACTACCACAACGTGACCGATGACTTTGAAAGGGTGCCTGGAAATCCGTGGATAATCTGCACTCTCTGGGTGGCCCAGCATCTTATCAATACGGCGGAAACCGAAAAAGAACTGGAAGAGGCTGAGGAATACATGCACTGGACCTGCGACAACTCCCTGGATACAGGACTTCTTCCCGAACAGATCGATCCCTTCAATGGCGAGGGGAAGAGCGTTGCACCTCTCACCTGGTCCCACACCACCTTCATAGAGACAGCTCTGATATTTGCCGAGAAGAAGCAGCAACTGAAGGATTAATCCTTTAATTCCAGGCTCTTTATGGTCTCCAGCACGTTCCCTCCCGCGCTACCAATCTTTTTCCATGTTCTCCCTGTAAGAAGAGGTGTGCTTACCGTTCACTCAGTTGCTATTTTTATACAGGGAAGCAGAATCCATTAATATGTCAAAAGACGACTTTACATGCGGCTGCGGACAGGCTTTCGACACTCTTGACGAACTCAAGGACCACGCTGAGGAGGAACACGATAAGGATCCTGAAGAAGTAGAGGAAAAATTCGGCTGAACTATTTTCCTATCTCTTTCTCTTGAACGGATCAAAAAAACTCTTGAAGGGCCAGAATAAATTCAAGATATGGAAGAATACGATCTGATCGTTCTCGGTGCGGGTTCGGGCTCGGATGTTGCCTCGGGCATTTACAGCCGGGGAAAGCAAGTCGCGATAGTCGAACCCGCGAGGCTGGGAGGAACCTGCCTCAACAGGGGCTGCATTCCCTCGAAGATGCTGATACACCATGCGGATGTCGTGCAGGAGATCAGGGGTTCTGAAGAGTTTCACATCGATTCCGAGCTGAAAGAAGTGGAGTTCGATCAAATAGTTGAAGAGGTAAACAGCACAGTCCACGGTAAATCCGACAAGATGGAGAAAGGTCTGAAGAATTCTGATGGGCCGGATCTCTACAAAGATGAGGCGAGGTTCGTGGACGAGAAAACCGTGGAGCTCAAGGATAGCGGGGAAAAGTTGAAGGCGGAGAAAATAGTTGTTTCCGCAGGTTCAAGGCCCTTCGTTCCCCCAGTGGATGGAACCGATGAAGTTGACTACTGGGTTTCGACAGACGCTCTGAACCCCGGTTACCAGCCGGAGAGCATAATAATGATAGGGGGAGGATACATCTCTCTTGAACTCGCCCACTTCTACGATGCGATGGGTACTGAAGTAACTATTCTTGAGAGAGGTGAGAGAGTCCTGAAGAGGGAGGATATAGAAGTTTCGGAGAAGATCACCGAGATAGCCGGGGAGCGCTACCAGGTTGAGCTCGAAGTCTCCGCCACAGGGATAGAAGAGGCGGATGGAGAGAAGAGGGTGTATGCAGAGGACGATGAAGGAAATGAGAAGGAGTTTTACGCCGATGAGATCCTTTTCGCTACGGGAAGGCTTCCGAACACGGATTCCCTTGAAGTGGAGAATGCAGGTATTGAGACTACCGACAGAGGATTCATAGTAACCGATGAACACATGGAGACATCAGTGGATGGAATTTACGCTCTCGGCGACATAGCCGACAACTGGATGTTCAAGCACTCTGCAAACTACGAGGCGGAAATAGTGTTCAAGAACCTTGTTACCGGTAATAAATACAAGCTGGATTACGAGAACATGCCCCACGCAGTCTTCACCTCGCCACAGATAGCGGGTGTGGGAAAGACTGAGCAGGAACTGGAGGAGGAAGGAACAGAATACAGTTCCACAAGCTTCGGCTACGACAACACGGGGATGGGCCAGGCGCTGAAGGAGGATGACGGCTTCGTCAAGCTGCTCACGACTGATGAAGGCGAGATTCTCGGCTGCCACATAATCGGCCCTGAAGCATCGACATTGATACACGAGGTGCTTGTGTCGATGAGGGCTGGAAGCGGAAATATAGAGGATCTGAAGGATACGATCCATATACACCCGGCGCTGAGCGAAGTGGTCCAGAGGGCTTGCAACCAGCTCTAGAGTAGTGTAAACCGCTGTCTGGAAGGTACTGATACTATGACGAGAAAGATGCTAATAACAGGTGCCAACGGAACAGTAGGAGAGGCTGCCTCAGAATATCTCTGCGGCAGAGGCCACGAGGTCATCGGGGTCAGCAGAAATATCGAGGACAATGAATGCTTCACAGATACAGAGTCCATAGACCTGCTTGACGAGGACGCTTTTGAGAGGCTGGAAGAGCTGCTTGAGGATGTAGATGCAGTATTCCATCTCGCCTGGAACATACCCGAGGAGAACTTCGACACTCACTCTGCCTGGGAGGGCAACATGGAGATCTTCGAGAATGTGATCGAAGCGGCCAGAGAGGCAGGGGTACCGATCTTCATAAACGGCTCATCGATCCACGCTGGAACAGGCAGCATAGACGCCTACACTGTGGATGGTTCCCTGGAGAAGACGCCGGAGCCCTACAGCAGCAGTATAGACCCCGCCTCGGATTTCGATCTAAGGAAGGATAAGCCTTCCAAGCTCCTAGACCCGAGAGAGGAAGATCCCGATTCGCCTTACGGATGGTCGAAGGTTATCACAGAGAGAGCGACTCGAGAGGCGACCGAGAACGGCGACATCCAAGTAGGCGTCAGCATCAGGATAGGAGGAGTGAATGAAGAAGACGTGCAGGAGATGGAAGGCGAGCCATACTTCTCCAGCCTCTACTGGAGCCACAGGGATCTCGGAAGACTTCTCGAGAAGATACTGACCTGCGACCTCGATGAGAGGCAAGGCTACCACCAGATCTACGGAGTGTCGGATAATCCGGGCAGGATATTTGATATAGAGAACGCTTTTAAACCATAGATTTTTTACTGGTGGAAGGAAATCCAGCCTATGGTAGAGAGGGAAAAATACGAGGGCGAAAAGGCTTTCTACTGTGAGTGCTGTGGGCTTCACTACCGGGAGAGGCAGGTGGCGGAGGAATGCGAGAGCTACTGTGAGAGGGAGAACAGGTGCCAGCACAGCGTGACCAGGAAATCGATAGAGAGGGGTGGTTGAGATCGATTACGTCTCCAGGGAGCAGATGGAGAGAATCGACGAGAAAGTGCCCGAGGAATACGGTATAACTATTTCGAGAATGATGGAGAACGCGGGTTTTCAAATCGCTGAGTTTGTGAGGAGGGAGATTGATCCGGAATCGATAGCTGTATATGCGGGAAAGGGGAACAACGGTGGAGATGCTCTCGCCGCAGCCAGAAGACTCTATCTATGGGGCTACGATGTGGAGGTGGTTCTTGCCACGAGAGAACTTGATGGCATAAGGAAGCAAGAGCTCCTGATACTTGAGAATCTGGACGTGAAGATATCCGATCAGTCAGCGGAGAAGGAATGTGAAGTTGTATTGGAAGGCCTGATAGGCTACAATTTAGAGGGAGATCCCAGACCTCCTTTCGATTCGATGATAGAGGAAATCAACTCGCATAACACTGTTATATCCATAGATATTCCAGCAGGTCTGGATCCGGATACAGGCGAGAAGACAGTTCCGGCTGTGGAGCCTGACTATACGGTTACGCTCGCAGCTCCCTTCGATGGGTTGGATGAAAATAACTCTGGAGAGGTCTGGATAGCGGACATCTCTATTCCTCCAGAGGCATATCAGGATTTTGTTTTCAGTATGGATATTTTCGGAAAATCTTCTCTGGTCAGAATGGTTAATCCCTGATCAAAACGGCTCTCATCGGTGCTCCATCGGTATCCATCCTCAGTGGAAAACCGCTGAAAGTGTAAACTCCAGGCTCCACTTCGCTCAGGTTCAGCCCTTCAATCACTGTCATCCTCTCGTTGGCCTTCCTGTGGGCTCTATCCGCCTTTTCCGAATCCTCGAAGTTTACTAGGCTGAGGTAGTCGATTCCAACCGTTTTCACTCCCTGCTCTATCAGGTACTCGACCGCATCAAGGGTGAGGTAGGTGAAGTCCTTCCTGAACTCTTCATACCCTATCTTTGAGTTCTCAGTCTTTAGCAGGATTATGCCCGAGTCAAGCTGCTTTTCTTCCAGATCTTCTCTATCCACTTTCTCGGTGCAGTCGGTCAGCTCCAGCACTCTTGCATCACCGTAGAAGTTTTCCAGCTCCATCTCCGCAACTGTTTCACCTTCCTCCATCACGTGCTGTGGGGCGTCTACATGAGTTCCGGTGTGGCTCCCGATAGTTATCTCTGATTCAGTGGTCGAGTCTTCAGGTATCTGCCGGTATCTTTCTATTTCAGGATCCGGGTTCCCGGGGTAGACAGGCATTCCCTCCTCTATCTTGAGTGATATATCGATTATCTCCATCCTCTTGATCACGGCCTGATATAGCTGTAACCTTCATCCTGTAGTTCTGTCAGCTTGCCGACGCCCGATGACACTAGTTCGGCTCTATCTATAAAGTCTTCCTCTTCACCGCCCATGTTTTCGACCGAGTTGCTGCAGAGGTAGAACTTCACCTTTTCCGGCAGATCCTGTATATGCTCGGCAGCCTCCGAGTCTTCCAGAGCCATCGATATCCCCTCGGCGTTCATCAGGACCGCTATCTCCTCCGTCTCAACCGTTTCATCCTCTATAAGGTTTTGAATATTTCCTATTACCTCTCCATGCTTGGATTTATCAGAACTGCTCAGGTGGAATACGGTTTTCATGATAAAGTTTTGCTCATTCCCTCTAAAAAAGCTTCCAGACTTGCTTACCTCCGGGAAAGCCCCGAATTGAAATAACAGGACGCATTAATCTTGAGGTGATACAATAGATATAGACACTGAAGAAGTTATCAGCAGCGCCCTGGCTGGCGCCCTGGGTGCCGTGGCTTTCGGAGCTTTCTTTATTGCCATCGGAAACCAGGGAGTTATCGCGGGCGCTATTCCAGCCCTCTACGGCTTCTCAGGACCCAACCTGGTGCTTGGAGGAGCCATCCACCTGATCCACGGAGCGATCCTTGGAGTGGTTTACGCCCTTATAGTATCGGGAACAGGTTACGGACACCATCTCGACGAGGTGGAGAAATCGGCTGTCTGGGGAATAGGATACGGTGTACTGACCACAGTGGTTCTTGCAGCGATCCTGATGCCGATCTGGCTATCAAGCGTCGGTTTCCCCAAGGCTCCCAGCGCTCCAAACTTCAGTCCGATTGGGCTAGTAGGACACCTGATCTACGGAGCGGTTCTTGGAGCGAGTTACCCGCCGGTCAGAAGTCAGCTGGAGTAAAATTTCTCTTTTCTTCTTTTTCTTTTTGAAAACGTTTACTCTCTCGGGAAGTTGCCAAGCGTCTCCTTTTCGAATCCCTCTCTGTCGAAGCTGTAGTCTCCATCAAGGAATTCTATTATTGTCTCGGTGTCCTTCCTGGCGTTCTTGAGGCATGTCGATGCCCCCGGTGAGGGTGTGATATTGAAGATTATATCATCCTCGACTATCTTCGCCTCCCCGAGATCCAGGCTTCTCCTCTCAGTGTCCACTATCTGGGGCCTGACCCCTCCGTAACCTTCCGCTCTCTTTATGTCGAAGAATCCTGCTTTTGGCACCACTTTCTTCACGTTTGGAAGGAAGGCCAGTCTTCCAATCATGGGTAGATCGTAGATCAGGTTCTTCACCACGTAGGAGAACAGGGTCCTGTCGTAGAGCACGTTAAGGTAGCTCAGGATTCCGTTGAGATCAAAGTTGAATGCGGAGAAGAATCCGGGTATAGTCGAAAATTTTCCGCGCTCCAGCGTGGGGACAAGCTTGGCCGTGGGCCCGAACCTGGTGATGTCCTGGTCGTGTACATCCGAATCACCATGGACAGCGGCGAAAGGGAGCCCCTTCATCTGCAGTGTATACACTTTTCCATTAAGATAACCGTTCTCCGCCAGGAAGAAGCTTCCAGCTATCGGCAGCATGGATTTTTCCCCGCCGTATCCCATCTGCTTCGCGAACTTCAGTGTCTGCGGACCCGCGCTGACCACAGCGACTTCAGCCTCGATTTCCCTCTCATCTGTTTCTATGCTGTACTTCCCATCCTGTCTCTCTATATCTTCAACTTTTTCCCCGAGAGATACCTCTGCTCTTTCAGCATTATCTTCCAAGAATGACCTCGCCACTTCCCCGTAATCCACGATGTAACCGTCGGGTGTCTGGAGCGCCAGCATTTCCTCTTCTTCCCTTCCCTCCACCACGGCTGGTTCTATTTCTGCTATCTCCTGGTTTCTTATCTTCTCAAGCTTGGGGTATAGGTCGCCGAAGCCCTCCTCCCATCTTTCCTCCAGTTTTTCTACCTCTGCTTCCCCTACAGCCAGCACCATCTTCGATCTCTTCGAGTGCATCTCCCTCTCCGGGTCTCTCTTCTCAAGGTATCCTGTGACCATCTCAGCTCCCTCTTTCACCTCCTCCGCCTTTTCCAGCGAGTAATTGGTCTCTATATCGCCGAAGTGGAGGGTCTGCGAGTTGTTGGTGTGGTGGGAGTTGATCTCCGCTATCTGTTCTTCCTTTTCGATTAGCAGAATGTTTTCAATATCCGTGAAGTTGGACAGGGTGTAGAGCAACGCCGCACCCACTATGCCGCCTCCTATGATGACGACTTCGTATTCCTCTTTCTCCTGCGCCATATTGATCATATAGTCGGACGGATTCTTAAGATCGGTAATTACCTCGCGGTAGGTTTTATCCTGTACTTACCTTGCTGGAAGCTCCGATTTCAAAAACCCTGTGAGATCAGAGGTCTACATGGAGAAAGTAGTGGTTATTGGTGGAGGCATTGCGGGGCTGGAAACCGCTCTCAGGTGCGAGAGGAAAGGTTTCAGTGTAACTGTGGTTGAGCCAAAGGATTCGATGCTTTTCTATCCATCCGCCCACCGACTCCTGGAGGGCAGCTCCCATGAGGAGTTCACGATAGATTACGGGAGAAAGTTCAGGGGAAGGAACATCGAGCAGGTCAGGCAGAAAGCCGAGGGTGTAAAATTTGGTGAAAACAGGGTGTATACTGAAGAAGGTGAAGAGCTGGAATACGATTACCTGGTGCTCGCGGCAGGATCGGAGACGGAGTTCTACGACACTCCAGGCCACGAGAGAGCTGACACGATGAGGTTCAGGGAGAACCCGCAGCAAATCTACAGAAAGCTTTCAGAGGGCGAGGCTGACTCGGTTGCGATAGTGGGGGGAGGGGCGACAGGCGTCGAGGCCGCTGCCTCCCTTCTTGAGGTATCGGATGAGCATGATTTCGATTTAAAGCTGATACACGGCTCGGAGAGGCTTCTTCCCTCTAACCATGAAAAGCTGGGCAGGAGCGCTGAAAAGTCTCTGAGAAAGAAAGGTGTGGAGCTGTTCCTCGGGGAGAAAGCTATCGAGGTTGGAAATCCTGCGGTGGAGCTGGAATCTGGAGATGAAGTTGAAGCTGATATAGTTCTATGGGCAGGCGGTGTCAGGCCCTGCAGCCTGGTCGATCAGCTTGATCTAGAATGTGATCGGGGAGGCGTCAGAGTCGATGAGTACCAGCAGACCTCGAGGGAGAATGTGTTTGCGGCTGGTGACTGCTGTTCCTACGAGGGAAAGGTCAACAGGGCTCTCTACGGGATTTTCGAGGCAAAAGTGGCGGCGGAGAATATCAGTATGAAGTCTGAGGAAGCAGAGTTGAAGCAGAGAAGTATTCCATACGATCCAGAAATCATCTACCTGGGCAGTCGAGACTCGGCCATGGAAATCGGAAATTTCTGCATGAGAGGCCTTTTTCCTTCACTGCTGAGAAGCCTCGGTGTTGAGAAAAGGTATCTTCTGCTGAGGAAGCACTGGCTCTAGCTTCTGAAGTTTTAAACCTGAATAAGGTAAATTAGCTAAAAGGATATCATGGAGCTCCAGCTTGCCTTCGCGCTCGCCTCCATAATGGCTGGGGTTCATTTCCTGGTAGAGGAGATAGAATCCTACACTGAGGGCTTCAAGGAGGAAATAATCTCATTCGGGGCTGGTGTATCGATCTCCTATGTTTTCGTCCAGCTGCTTCCAGAGTTCCATTCTATTGTTTCAGAATCCTCGGAGATGATCTTTGCGTTTCCCTTGATCGGGTTCTCCAGCCTTCATCTCATCGAGAAGTACCTGGCGAAATCTGATGTCAGCGGCATCCAGCTCAGGAAGGACTACGCGGATCTACATTATTCCTTCCTCTTTTTCTACCACACAGCTATAGGCTACCTGATCGCCTCTCTGCTGGAGGAGAGCGCTGTCTCAGGCATCCTTTTCTACGTACCGATCCTGATTCACGTCGCGGTCAGCAGCTTTTCACTCAACGAGCTGCACGAGAGCATCTCGAAAAATCTGGGACTTAAGATTTCAATATCCCTGGCGCCTGTACTGGGAGTAATGTTTTTCTCCTCCGGACTTGTATCTGACCGATTATTCAACCCGGTTTTCGGATCAGTGATCGGGATGTTCTTTTACGTTGCGGTGAGGGATTCCATTCCAGAGGGGAAAAAAGGCAAGCCCCTGGAGTACCTGCTTGGAGTCCTGATCTACCTGGGAATCATCTTGGCGGCGAACCTGATGTAAAGAATGTTAAAGGTGCGTTCTGAAATTCTATACATGAGCCGACAGATGCCGGAGTGGTGCGAGGCAGAGGAATGGTGTCCGATTACTGTTACCTCCGAACTTCTTGGGAGGAAGTGGCACCCGGTGATCGTACACAGGCTGATGCAGGGATCGATGGGTTTCAACGAGCTGAAGAGAGAAGTCCACAAAATCTCGGATAAGGTACTGTCAGAAAGCCTTGAAGACCTCCAGCAGAAAGATATTGTCCAGAAGGAGATCGTGAGCGAGAAGCCGAAGAAGGTGAGGTACTCTCTAACCGGCAGAGGAGAATCCCTGAGGCCTGTAGTTATGGCGATGAAGGACTGGGGAACGGAGAACGCAGATATAGTCTGATCAAGTTTTTAGATGAGTTCAGAGTAACCGAGTTGGAGCTCAGCTAGCCTTTTTTAGGTGTATAAAGCTATTAATGGGACAGGAGGTGAAATAGATGATCGAGATACGTTACTGCGGCGTCTGTGGAGACCAAAGCCTTGTTGAAAAGATCGAGCGGGAGCTGGCGAGCAGGGCAGGAATCGAGATGGAAGATATTCAAACAGTTGAGTGCGGCAGCTGCTCTATGGAGGTAAGTATGGAGGGCGAGACCGTCTTCACGGAGGAAAATGATTTTCTGAATGTAGGAAAGGTAGTGGAGGATATAAAGTCAGGCCTGGAAGCTAAAGCCTGACTCCCAGCTTTCTTTTCTAGAATGTCATCACTTCGTAGCCTTCATCAACCATTTCCCTGAAGCTTGGATGACCTTTATATTCACCAGACTCTTCGACTTCTCCTATGTCTGCTTCAAAGGCCGAGGAGCAGAAGCTGCATGCCTTAGAATCTTCGGAAACCTGCGAATATACTTCGTGTAGATCGTGGTCCTGATTTTCCAGTTTTTCTATCCACTGTGTTCCTGCACCGTCGAAGATCAGCTCAAGCTCGTCACCAGCTTGCTTGAACTCTTTCGCTGCCTGTAGTGCGTTTGTCACCCTTGCCATATTTTCATGTCCATCAGTACCTGCCAGAATCACGATAGCCGCTTTAGTCATACAGGACTGTTCTGCCTCACTCCTATATTTCGAAAGCTAACTGTTAGGTTACCTGGCAGCTTTAAATCGAAACGAGCTTTTGTTTTAATCATGGAGAAGCCGAAGATATTCATAGGATCGGACCACGCAGGTTTTGAACTGAAGAACTCTCTGAAGAACTTTCTCCGTGAGAATGGCTATGAAGTGGTGGATCAGGGGCCTGATAGCTATGACGACAAGGATGACTACCCGGAGTATATAATCAAGACTGCGGAGAAAGTGTCGGAAGAGGAGAACGCCTTCGGGATTGTGCTGGGTCACTCGGGCCAGGGAGAAGCCCTGGCTGCCAACAAGGTTGAAGGTATTAGAGCAGCACTCTACTACGGTGGAAACCCGGAGATAATCGAGCTTTCAAGGAAACATAACAATGCAAACGTGCTGTCGCTGGGAGCAGCATTCCTGGCGGAAGATGAAGCACATGAGCAGGTGGAGAGATGGCTCCAAACCGAGTTTACAGGAGAGGAGAGACATCGGAGAAGACTGACCGAGGTATGCCTCTACGAGAATAAAAAAGAGCCGGAGGTTCTGCCAGCCATACTTGCCGAGAAACAGGAAGAGCTGGAGAGAGAGTTTGAAAAGGTTCTCAGGTACTCACAGATTTTCCATGTAGACGTGGAAGATGGTAGTTTTGTGGAAAATACATCTCTCTATTTTGAGTTTGAGCTGCCGGAATACCAGAGATACGAGGCTCACCTGATGGTGGAAAGACCTCTCGAATGGATAGAAGATAACTTGGAAGACTTCAGGCGTTTCAACTTCCACGTCGAATCAGAGGATGATCCCGAAGCTGTTATTGAATTCCTGAAGTCAGAGGGTAAGGAAGCAGGGATAGCTATCAACCCGGAAACTGAAGTGGAGCAGGTAATGGAATACGTTCACATGGTAGATCTGGTCCAGATCATGACAGTTGACCCGGGTAGCTACGGCTCCGAGTTCCACGAAGAAATGATATCCAGAATCGAGAGAGTGAAGGAATCTCATCCCGAGGTAAGCATCGAGGTCGATGGACACGTGACACCTGAAAACGCAGCCGACCTTCGACAAGCAGGAGCAGACCTCTTCGTCTCCGGCTCCTACATACAGGAAACCGAAGAGCCAGGTAGAGCGATCAGGAAGCTCGAGGAGAAAATAGGAGCTGACCGTTAGGTAAGCTCACCCTTAAATTCCAGCGCGCCTTGGTAAGAATTAT
>JBDGRK010000001.1:0-17143 GCA_042218075.1 Candidatus Nanohaloarchaea archaeon | reverse complement strand
AAGGCGCAGATAAGGCTTAAGGTAGGTCAGGTTATATGACAAATCAGTGGCGGCTTTATTATAAAGACAGTAACAGCAACAACCAGGTTCTCGCCGGATTGAACGATGAAGACCTTCCGAGCGATGCATACAGTATCAAACAGGCACGTTGGAAGACCCGGAACCGCAGCATTGACAAACTCGGTTTGATTGCGGAAGGCGATATGTTCAAAAACGTTCCAAGGGAGGAAAACAACGACTTCGGACCTGCCTTTAGTATAAAAGATGTTAATACTACTAACGATATATTTGTCGTATCTGGTAATAAAACCGAATTTTTTACTTCGGATCAAGATATATCTGTAAACAATAGCACTGGAAACGATGGAAATTATACTGTATCATCTGTCTCTTATGATTCTACAAACAATGAAACTGATATAACAGTAAATGAAGATGTTACGGATTCCACTGCTGATGGAAAAATTTATGCTGGAGAGCCAGCGATCTTCTGGACTGGAAGAAGATTTCAAACCGCTATAACCGGGGTCGATACCACGAACGACGAGTTTGTTGTCTCCGGCGACCGGACAAACGATTTTGAGGAAGGCGGCCACATCGAGGTAATTGGATCCACAGGAAACGACGGAATCTACAAGGTCGCGGATCCATCTGATGTAACTTATGACTCGAATAATGATGAAACGACGATAGCAGTGGTTGAAGACGTGACTGATTCCACGGCGGACGGAGATCTTGAGGCGTGGGAGAATATTTTCCGGGGTTGGCCTGATAGCCAGGGAAAGATAACGGAGCAAGGAGTATTGAAACTGACGTTGTTTGACTTCATCAAGTATCTTGGAATGCAGGAGGTCAACGTCTCCACTACGGGAACTATCAAGGATGCGATGTCAAATCTGACGCCGAGCGATTACACACTTGACACGCCTTCAAGTTCAAACGTGGATTATATTGACAGCACGGGAACGACAACGTCAGGATTCGCCCCGCTTGATGACTGGAGCTTAACGAATGTAGATAGAGCGGCCGGTTTTCGTGAAATGATACGCGACTACGGATACGTTTTAAAAGCGAAGGCGAATAAAGAACTGCGTTATGAGCCGGTTGGATACGGTTCAAGTATCGACACGATTGATTCTCCAGCTGAAGGAGATACCAGTAACACACAAGGCAATTGGAAAGAGTGGACTGCCGGAGATACTTCGGTCGCCAACCTTGTCAACACGGCGAGAGTCGTGAACAGCAAATCAGGGACGAAATATGACTCCGGCATACTCACGAACTCCACCAGCGTTAACAAGTACGGAAAGCAGACTCCGAAAGGCGGAAATCCTGTGAAAAAAGGATATGTCTCCAGCGATACAGAGGCGAAAAGAGTTGCCCGAAATATAATTAGAGACAGTCAGAACCCGACTGAGGGAGGACGGATTAAAGTCCCTGGACGCTACACGAATAACGTATCGAACTCGTCATTTACTCTGAATGATTCGACGAGAGACATCAGCAGCGAGGTGTTCGTGGCTTGGAGCCAGGTTAATTTTTACCCGGAGAACAAGACGATTCTGGAGATGGAATTCGAGAATCAGGATGAGAACGAAACCAATCTCACTGATGATATACGGGCGGAGAGATCCATCACATTTCAAGATACAAGTACTGGAGCAACCGGTCAAACAAGCAGTGAAAGCCCGGCGGATTCCGGACTTATAGGTGAAAACGCTCCTGGCACAGGCGGACTGATAGGGGAGAATGCACCTGGCACCGGAGGATTAATAGGTGAAAACGCTCCGGGTACAGGCGGACTGATAGGGGAGAACACTGCAACTGTCAGCGGCAGCACTACTTCAGAAGGAATAGGAATCGCTTCAAGTGAAGGATCCGGAAGCTTTTCCAGTGTATCTTTGTCTTCAGGTTCTTTCACACAGTTGACAAGTTTTAGTTATTCAGGTAGAGCTGAAGCAGCAAGAGTTTACGAGTTAACTCTTGACAGCAGTGGAACAGGTACCGGCCATGTACTTGTCCGTATAGAGCAAGGCGGAAATCTTGTGGCACAAGAAAGCATACGAGTATTTGATGATGACTCAGTTATCAGAAATATTCCCTGGTTTCCCAATCTTTCTACCTCTGATACAGTAACTGTAGATGCTTTGTCAGGCCAAGTTGGTTCAGTGGATGGATCGGTCGAGGTTTTCGCTGAACAGACGCACAGTCATACCAGCGATACACTTGGAGCTGACAATCATCCGCATGATGCAGATGCATCAGATTCAACTCTGGACGTAGATAGTCATCCCCATGATGCAGATGCCGGATCCTCCACATTAGATGTTGACAGTCACCCACACGATGCAGATGCCGGATCCTCCACATTAGATGTAGACAGTCATCCCCATGATGCAGATGATGGAACTTCAACTCTGGAAACAGACAGTCATCCACATGACGCAAACACTTTATCAGTTGATACAGCCCAAGAAGATAAAACAGACAGGTGAAAACATTATACTATGAAAAACGACCGCGGATACCACGAAATGAATGTCGTGGAGCAAGAATACATTCCAAACCGTGAAAACCCGCAAAAAATTGCCATCACAGTAGAAGCTGACGTTAACGGAGAAAGAAAACAGCAGCGAAAAGTTTTCAGCCCTCACCAAGTCTCGAATGGGACATGGGAAAAACACTTTGTGAAATGGATAGAAAATCAGGAAAAAGAAACCGAGATACCGGATTTGCAGGGAGAAACTATTGAAAACACTGGATATGACCATACAGGACCGGAACGAGACTACCCTGAGTGAAACTAAAAAATAAATACGTAATAAGAAAAAAGGCTTTGATATTGATTCTTGTTGCGGGACTTGTCGTAGGTTTCACAATGAGCCAGCTTATCCAGTTAATTGACCCGGTTATCTGCTTCCATGATTACATCAACAGATTCAGTAGATGTATCGAAGTCAACTAATTTTATAACCGGGTAGTCGGAAAACAGTGATGATGACAAGACGAGAACAGGTACGTCAAAAAGTCGGCAGCCTTGTCGCCCGGCTACCAGTCCAGAAACTGAACTCGAAGCAGGTATTCGTTCTACTGCTTGCAGTTATAGTCGCGGCCGGGTATGCATACACGACAGGAGACATCCGATTGCCTGGACAGGGACAGGGCGACGACACAGCATCCAACGTTGAAAACGTTGAACCGGCTGAAGACGTAAACAGTTCAACGCAGAACCAGTCCGACACAACTGGAAACCGGTCACAGACCAACACCACCTCTACAAAAGGGAATCAGAGTGGCGGATGATTCCGAATTCGAACCGGAAAACTTAGAAGACCTTGCCGAAGAACTAGAAAAAGAACTCGACCAACAGGACAACCCGGAAGCAAGAGATTACGAAAAAATTTTGAGGAACAGACAGCAAGAACTGGATAAAAAAATAGAGACAGAGTTCAAAACCGGTGAAAGACAGGAAAAAAAAGTTGCAGACCACAGCAGGCACTGGGCCGAAATCAGCCTTATCTCCACAGGTTTGATGTCGATGACGTATCTCTCCGGCCAAGGCGTCTATGCCGGGATCTGGACGCTTCTAGGTTTTGCAACGTTTCCACAGATCGCAGAACTGTTGGGGAAAAATAACAAGTTGACTGATCTTCTCCGGAATCACCCGGTCGCATACTTTGTCTCCGGGTTTTCAGCGTCCATCATTTTTGAAGGCTTCAATTACAGTATGCCACGGCCTGAGTTCGGTTTGTTGTTTGATTTGGCGACAGTTCTTCTAGGAACATAGCTTTTTCATCCCTAGATAAGGGAAGGGTTTATAAAGGTTCATCCCCAATATTGGGATAGAAGGTGGACACACAATGCAAAACGCAACCTCAACCACAATCAAAGGATTTTCAAAAACAGACCAAAAAAAGCTAACGTCATCAAGCGAACACCAAAGACAGCTCTCAATGGGAATGCTTCCAACTCCAGAAGAGAAGAAAGAAGAAGAGAAACTTAAGGAAGAAATGGATGAAGACTACAAAGAAAGATTGAAAACAGACCCAAGCCTAAAAAAGAGAATAGAAAACGATGAATTCGGTCCTTCGTTCGAAGAAGAGCTAGAAAACTACGGACTAAGCCTAAAAGACGTAGAATTTGAGGATGATCAATAATGCAAAATCTACAAATTAGCGACGACAATATAGACAAAGAAGATCTAGAAAAATACACAAGTCATAAAGAAGCTCGCTGGAGTGAAGAGAAAGGCGAATATCAGAAAAAGATCTGGATAAAATACAAATGCAGGAACTGCGGCCACGAAATCCATAAACACAAATCCGTTCCAGACGGTCACAGAGGCCCAAGCTCTGCCTGCATCAAATGCTCAGGAAAAACACTGAATCAGATTAAAATAGCAGAGGCAGAAATCTATGAAAATTGAAGGTGATGACGGCTACAAAGTTGATCACAAAGAAATAGCTGAGAACTTGGTAAGAGAAACCAAGCTGGCGTTTCGGGAAGCAGAAATCTACGTCCTGACAGAAATCGCCGACTTAACAGTTCAAGAAGCAGCTGAAGAAATAGGGATCAGCTTTGGCAACGCCTCTAAGAAACGGAACAGAATCAGGAAAAAGATTGAAGAAGCGGAGAAGACAGCGGAGCTGGAGATTTAGAGAGCTCCGATATATTCCATCAGTACCAGGATCGCACCGGTAAGTACGAAACCGGCTAAAACGATTATCTTCAACAACTCTTTCGTAAACCGAAACAGTTTCTTTAGTCCTTTCCCCGCCAGGATTGCTGCGGTGAAAGCTGCAATCCATTCAACCACTAGTTTTTCAGCCATGCAAGTCTTTCTTTCTGTTTTCTTCCTTTATTTCTTTCGCTGTTTTTTTAATTAATTTGAATTTTCTGTTCCACATAATTTTAATGAAGTAAACAAAACTTTTTATTAAATAGAATAACTTTTGAGTAACAAGTTTCTATATCTATATATACAAAATAAAGTAAAGTGTTATTTTCCCAAAGAGGCAGATATAACATTGTTATATTAGGGAAAAATTGTGTTCACTTTATGCTCACTATACAATATAACATAGTTATAATCTAAATTTTGAGTAAAAAGCTATTTAATTTATGCTGTATATATAGATAATAAGATGGGACGAATTCAACCAGGTATAACAATCGAAGAAGATTTATGGAAAAAAGCCAAAGAAAAATATGGGCAAAGAAATTGCAGCGATCGAATAGAAGAGTTAATAGCTGAAGATCTTGATCAAGAATTAGATCAATCCAAAGAACCGCTGGATATTGTAGAACAAGCAAATCTAACTCCTAGACAGCAAAGTCTTGCCTATGAATTGTTAGAGAAAGACGATTTTCCATATGCAAAAAGCCAAGTGGCGAATATTGCCCGTAAAAAAGGCATTTATCAGAGAAGTAATTTTGTTAAGAAAGCTGTTGAAAAACTCTGCCAAACGGAAAAAGCACCGTTCGGATTAGCACAAGGGAATATAATTTCTGCTGAATTTCCTTGTTCTTGCGGAGCTAAAATTAATTCAAACGTTTTGAAGAATACAAATGAAAAATGCCCGAAATGTGAAAGAAAAATAATTTTAACAGAAGAATGAATATAATTGAGACTAATTAAATTTTTAAGGCTTTACAGCTCTTTTTATATTAAATAGATGAACGAGAAGCGAAAAATCCTGTTATTCAAAGCATTGAAGAACGGAAGAATAGATGTAAAGACAGCCAACAATTTTTACAGTGGAAAGAATGGTAGAGATGCATTAATTTCTTTGGAATGGCAGGGCTATCTTGAGCATACCGGCCACGGCAATTTCGTGCCGAACCCGGATGAAGGTTTTCCAAAGGATGTAGTTGAAAAGTACCGTACTTATCTGGATTCTAAAAATGATGACGAAGCTGAGGCCAGTGCCTAATTTTCCGGTATTTTTTTACGGTTGGCGGTACAAAATTACATTGATGGCTTCTTGACGATCCTGCAAGGCTCTGCAACCATGCCGGATGCAGGTACAGGTAGAGGCTGTCCATGGGAACTAAGTCAAGTAGTACCTCAATTGCCAGTTTGCATTGGCGAATCCCACGGAAGGAGGAAAATTTTTCCTTCTTTCGTTTTTCCCTTCATGTTTTTTCTCACAACCAATACGACAAAAGGTTTAAAAAACAACGGATCTAATAGTTAGATACGGGATTTGACCAATGCAAGACTACACACTTACAAAGGACACCAGTCCTGACAGCGTTTTCAACGCACAGCAAAAACCTAGCACAGAAGCCATCAAAGCTTTGAAAAATTGGCGAGACAACGAAACAGGCTGGACAGCCGAGCTTCTAGATGCAATTATCGTCAAACTTCAGTCCGAAGTGATCCAGAGATGACAATCCAGACAGATCAAGAATGCGGTAGCTGCGGCAACTGGTTCTCCAGATCCACGAAATATTGTCCGGAGTGCGGAGGGATTCCAAAATGACGAATCCAAGTATTGATGAAGCAGAAACTAGGATTTGGATTAAACCCATTCAACACGAGGCAGACAGAAAACTAGGGAAATGAGCCAAGAAGACGTTATTTTCGGCGGAGAAAGCAGCGAAGAATCTTCCACAAAGGGGGAAGGGGGTTTTTCCTCCGCCGACAAAGCAGACAAGCCTCGGAAAAGATATAGTTTTTCGGAGAAGCAGGTTCAGATCATTACTCAGACAGCCTTCAAGGAAGCCAGGAAGCAGACTGCAAAAGAAAACAGTGAATCAACGGAAGAAATTGATTTTGAACGTCACGGCGAGACCTTGAAAGGTTTCATGGATCTATACACGGAAATAATCATGGACGGGATTACTGAAAAAGTGATGCAGCAGTGAGTTACGGAAAAAAGCATTCCCGGCTTCAAACCTACGGCGACGATCTCTACCTTGAGCAAGGTTTCCCGGACGATGAAATCGTGATGATTCGAGAGGTTTCCGAGCTTTTGGAGTGTGAAAGGGATCGGATACAGGAAAAGATTGCAGGCGATACAGAGTGACGGCGTGCAAACGTTGTGGTAAATGCATTCACGGCGGAAGTTTTTGTTCATCTTGGTGCAAAATCGTTTACAACGGAGGTCTGCATAAATGACTGCGGAAACCGTCAGCCAAGATGTCTTAAACCAGTTCAAGGATTTTTTCAACGAGTTAGAGTTCCGGACGTTTGTAGCTCTGCACAACTATTATGTGGCGCGTGGTGAGTGGCCGACTTGGAGAGAGGTCGCTGATTTCATGGATGAGAAACCGGAGAACATCCAGCCCCGAATCTCCAACTTGAGGGACAGACACGCTGTGATAACGGCTGGGAAAAGGCCGTGTAAAAAATCGAATCATAACCGAGCGGTGAACACGTTTAAACCGGTGATGCATCTGTGAAACAGGATGAAATGGATGCTGTTTTGAAAGCGATCAGTCATTTATCCACGGCTCTGCGTTTCATGCACAACGATCAAGGCAAAGACGTGGAGTATGAAATCGGTTCCGCCGTCAAATCATTGAGTAAAGAGTTTGAAAAAATCGAGGTCAGTATCAGTGAGTGAATCAGACGTTCTCAAGATTGCACATGAGTCTGACCTGATCCAGCCTGTACCGAGTGTGGAGGATTTGCCGGATGAGCTACCGGAACGGCATAGAAAAGATATTCACTTGGAGATTTCGAAGCGGCAGCAAATAATCAACGGTTTGAAAATGGAGATCCGCCAGTTGGAAAAGTTGCTTGAACAAAATGTTTAGTTTTTGCCGGGTTTGTGGCTGGGTTGAAAAGTTTGATTCAAGCGGTGAGGCGAAGAAAGCGGCTAGAGATCATATCCATAACAATGTAGCTGTTAGACAAAAGGTTTAAAAAAGTCTTGATGTAATGTTGGGATAGGGGATTTGACCAATGCAAACAAGAAAAGAGGTACGGCTACGTATCCAGAAAATCAAAACCAGGACGCACAGCAAATATCCGGAACTATTCCACGGCCCGGAGACACACGTCGAAGTGATTCCGCAATGATTCATGTCTGCTTCAAATGCATGAACTACATCGACTGCTTCGGCCCATTGGACAACAATCCGTGCAGCCATGAACGATACCGGTACAGACACGGCAGAAGACCGGATAACTTCCCGGAGATGAACAAGATTGATGAAAAAGGCGTGATCCAGGAAATCAAAGACTCAGAGATAGTGTTCGGCGAGGCAGAAAAAATATGATGCCAGAAATTTTTCTGTACGGAGCCGTAACATGTTTCACAGTTACCGGTTCATTAATTGTATACGCAGTGGTGTTTGAATGAAGTACCCTGAAGGCTTGACGGATGAAGACTTCATGTACTGGGTCAGCAACAATTGCAGCGACGAAAAAACTTCCGTCATGCATGACTTCCACGAATACCTGCGAAACACAGAACTAAAATCCGGTACAGTTGTTGACTACTTGAAAGATGTAGAAAAAGACTTGACGGATGACGGCAAGTTACCGGAGTCTGCTGATGGCAGTGCGGCTAGAAAATTCCGAGAGTTCTTGCGGAAAACTACGGAAGAAGGTGAAAATCAATAGTGCCGTACAAACATGAGAATCACGATTGTACTTCAAGGCTTCAAATCTATAGAAAAGGCCCATCGCCTGAAACTTCAACTTGGTACTGTCCCGAGTGCGATGCCTACACTAATGAGATAGAAGAGGTCGATAACCAGTGAATCCTATGTCTGGCATGAGCAAAGCAGATAGAAAAGAATTGAAAGATGATTTATCCAGGGAAAATAGTGTTCCTGAAGATCAACACTGTCAGAAGTGCGGCCAAGTGAAAGACAGCGTTGTAACTGGCGAGGTAAACGGATATGATTACCTGTGCGAACAGTGTTTGAAAGAGGAGGTCGATAATCAGTGACTTCTGTTTTCAAATGTCCTAGCTGCCATTCAACGACCAGAACCGGTCTAAGAGAATCTGACGAAGAACACTGGGATTTTGTCTGCGAAAACTGCTATTCGCCTTGGACAGAAGAGGAAGTTGGAAAACCAATTCCAGTCTCCACACGGAAAACTCAGGGAGGTGATAGTAATCCAACTTGAGATGCTGGTCGAATCGGATCTTGCAAAGGAAATAATAGAGACGACCGAAAGTGAAGCTAAGACCCGTGCAGGGATCGCTCTTGATTTAGACAAGGGGAAGCAGTCAATCAGCAATTACATCTACCTGATGAAAAATGCAGGGCTGCTTGAGAAAGCCGAACCAGAAGAAGTCCCTTCTGGTCATTTAACGAATACATTCCGAGCAACGGAAAAGGCCGAGAAATTTCTGGAATTGAGGAGGCAGCGACAAGAGATAGAGCAAGAGATAATCCAACTTCTTCGATCATCAGGTGTCAGGGAGAAAACTGCGGACGGTGAGAATCAGTAGTGGCAGAACGATGCTACCAGTGCGGAGAAGAATTCGAAGACGGCGACATCATCTACGAGATCGCCCGTTGCAAATTCATCAAGCGTGCAGATCAGATGCCGGAGATACGAGACATGGGAGAGTTTAGGCACGTCCATCAGAAATGCAGAGGTCTGATGCCGAATGACTTGTGCCAGATGCGGAAACCCGCTTGAATATCCGCAGGTAAGCCATGACGATCTCTGCAATGACTGTGGAAAACAAGACAAGGAAGGCAAAACTAAAGGATAATCTATGACAGAGCAGAAACTAACAGACGAACAACTTGAAAAAGAATTACTGGAAAAACAGAAAACCTTCAAACAAATCAGCTACGAACACGGCTACGGCTACCCAAACCAAAGCCTCAGCCAGAGAATCAGAGACCTTGGAATACAGAAAACCCGTTCAATCAGCCAGCACGCAAACGGCGGAGCACAGATCCACATCAAACAAAGAGAACTGCAAGAACTAGATATTGAAGACGAACTACCGAAAAAATACGTTACAGAAATCAAAGACGGGGAACTAGTTATTAAACCTGTGGAAACCGACGATTTATGGGTGAAAAAAGATGGAATGGACTGACGAAATGATGATAGAAGCCGGAACACAGGCAATGTTCGCCTCCAAACTTTACATGATTATAGCCAACCAAATTCTTTTCCCAACATAAGATTTATTTAAAAAGACGCAGAAAACTGCAACACATGACCACGAAAACCCTATCTCCAAAAGACAAAAAGAAGTTGAAAGCATACCGGATGCGTTATAAGCAAGACCTTGACAACGAGACAATAGCCAATCGAATCAACCGGTCTATAAGCACCGTCGAAAGCTATTTCTCGGAGAAGGAGAAACAAGAATTCAAACAGATATTTGACCCTGAGGAAATAGAGTTCATGCGTTTCCAAGTCATGCAGGAAATCAAAGACGCTAAACAAAACTCGAAAAACTATATCAGCAAAGCTATCAGCCATCCGGAAGTGGATCCGAACGCTTATCTTAGAAGCGCTAAAGAGGAGCGTCAAACTGTTAAAGATTTTATCTTTATGATGCAGGAGATCGGATTATTTGATAAGCCGAAGGAGCGGAAGGAGCACGAGGATAGAAATACTGACACTAATCTAAAGGACAAACTGGCGGAAGCGTACAGGGAGAAGATGGAGGAAGAACAGCAAAATGTCCAGCAGGAGTAAATACGGTTCTGAGGATCCGTTCGATTCCTACCTTGTCAAGTTCTACAACTTGCCGCTCTACGTTTTGAGAAAGCTGGATTATTACCTGTGTTACGTTTTGTTAACAGTGGTTGATTTTTTGGCGAGTCCGTTTTTCTTCCGGTATGATTTGGAGGAGGATGCTGCCTGGAAATGGTTCACTGATGTTGAACTGCCTCGTTACAGGGTGGAACGAGAAGATTGAGGTTTCCCTGCAAGGACTGTGGCCGGGTAATAGATCTTCGTGTTAACAAGCTTGATGATCTGGATTTCATCACTGTCAGATGTGCCTATTGCGGATATATTGATGACTACAGTATCATCAGGATGGAGCAAGTATGAAAAACAAATTTATAACTTTCTTATAATATAATAGTATATGCCGGAAACCACGACATTGGCCGTTCCTAGAAAGTTTGCGGATATGCTGAGGGAGGGTTTCGCAGGATCGAACGATTATGAAAGACTGAAGAACTGGGCTGAAGACGAATATGGTTATAAGGATTCTATAACTAATGAGGATTTGATGCAGGCGATTGAGGATATACAGCAAGAAAGTTATAAAGATTCTATAAGCCAGGATGAAGTCCGGGAAGCTGTGGAGAATGCTTTACCAGCAGGTGCATTCAGATGACAGAAGAAACACCACTCCAAGACATAGAAAATTACCAATTCCCTGACAAATACTTCAGCGAACTCAAGGAAGCGGAAGAAAACGATCCGTACTACAGCATCGTTCAGGGCGGACTGTACGACTCAATGAGAAACGACTCCAG
This sequence comes from Candidatus Nanohaloarchaea archaeon, assembly GCA_042218075.1. Taxonomy (GTDB): domain Archaea; phylum Nanohalarchaeota; class Nanosalinia; order Nanosalinales; family Nanosalinaceae; genus SW-4-43-9. The sequence continues at coordinate 5,716 of JBDGRK010000001.1, read as the reverse complement.
ATTCAGCAACAAGCAAGCGACGAAAGTCTCCCGACTTCTCAACAATGGAAAAATTTCCCAAGCCGAAGAACTTGTCAACAAAGAGCTGGAATGACAGCCGAGACATTATCTCCACAAGAGGACCCAATCAGATACGCGGTCTACAACGAGGACGTGGAAACACTTGCCAGTGCATTATTCGACATTGATCTCTACCCGACGCAAGCGGAGATCGTGAAAGACATCGCCTTCAAAAAACAGCGAAGACTCATCCTGAATACTTACACTCGTTACGGGAAGACTTACAGCGTCGGGATCGGGCTCGCACTCTACCTGATATTTAACAACGACAAAGATCTCCGTGTCGGAATACTTGGAGCACAGAAATCGGATGCCACACGTCTACGGAAGGACATGCTTAAAGCCGGTCTCAACAGTCCGATGTTCACCGAGATGGTGGACAGCAGCGGAGGCCGAGATCCGGAAGACTTGCTGAAAAAATCCCGTGGCGATGAAATGACGTTCTGCGATGGAAGCATTGAACTAAAATGTCTTTCAGCGCAGTCCAGTTCAAGCCACGGAGACCAAGCCGGAAGCGGACAAGGATCCGGACTGATGGGAGAAGGATTCGACATCCTGATACTGGAAGAATCCACGCAGATTGACCACCAGACATGGAAAAGCTACGCCAACCGACTTCTCGAAAAAATTGACTCCGTATTAATCGAGCTCGGGAATCCGTGGCACAAAGACAACCAGTTCTACAGGCACTGGAACAGCAGCGAGTTCAAGAAATACCACGTCACGGAGAAGGATGGAATTGAGGAGGGCCGGCATAGCAGGGAATGGTTTGATGAAAAGGCTCGGGAGCTCGGAGGCCGGGACACTCTCGAATACAAGGTTCTTTACAAAGCGGAGTTCCCGGACCAGATAGAAAACGCGTTGATCAGGCATTCTTGGGTGGAGGCTGCGAAGGAGAAACAGTTCGACTTCGATTTTCCGAATATTTACTACGGACTGGACGTGGCGGACGAAGGACGTGACAAAACTGTATTGACGAGGTTGGAGGAGGAAGACGGGAATTACCGTTTGACGCATCAGTACGTTTTATCCGACAGCGGTGACACAGGAAGGACTGCGGACTGGGCGGAGAACTGTATGCTGGAAAACGATGAGCAGTCGGAGATTGACCGAGTGGTCGTGGACTACGTCGGTGTCGGAGCCGGGGTCTGGAGCAAGTTAAACGAGAAAGCCATTAATCCTGTCAAGTTCAAGGCCGGTGAAAGACCGGAGTCGGAGGGAGACCGATTTCAAAACAAGAAGGCTCGGAACTTCTTCAAGCTCCGTGACGTGTTCCAGGACGGCGACATCGAAATAAGTACTAGTATTTGCGGAAAACTTGTCAACCAGTTAACTCATTTGAAGACGAGGAGACGCAGCCGAGACCGTGTCGAGGTCAAGGATCCTGACTCCGGTTCACCTGACTTCGCCGACAGCCTAATGATGGCGGTCTACAGCGGAGGTGAGTCCTGGATTCTATGAATCGGACAGGATTCGCCTCCCGGATACTGGAAAAACTCGGAGTTTCCCCGGTCGAGGTCTTGAAGCATCGTTACGACATCAAGGATGACAAGGCACTGGTGAAGGAGATCGCGGAAATCCTCGAAGTGGACCTTGATCCTGTAAAGTTCGTCCATGAAATAAATGACAGTCCGGAGACCTGCGTATTTGTTCAGGTCGATATGACTGACAGGCAGACGGTGGAGTTCGCCAACAAGGTGAAGTCCGAATTCGTTAAGAAGTACGGTCACGACCCACAGTCTTTGATTTTTGTCAGGAACGATCTTCAGGGAATTGATAAGATGGATCCGTCCGAGGTCCGTGAAAGAGTCAAGCCGTGGCTGGATTAAGGCAATCTTTTAAGGCGTACACCTGTCAATTCAATACTGAACGATGGCCGGAGACATTATAGCATTGAATCAGACGAAGAGTGAATCCGACAGAGTGATCGGAATCGGAGGATCACCAAGCACCGACATCATCGGCGAACGCTCCTCAATCTTCTTCAACGAAACCATTAATGGAGTGCCACGCAACGACGACCTTTTTGCGGTCCGCGTTCTCGGCCAGACCACTCAGATACAGTGGTTGAAGGACATCATCAAGAACCAGGTGGCCTCCACCGATTACCATGTCAAACCTGTGACGGAGGAGGACGAGGAACCGGATCCTGAACAGGTCGAGGCAGCTAAACAGGTCGAGGAATTTTTCTCCGGGAACTTCAACACCGATCCGATGAGTTTCGACGATCTCATCACAATTATTTTGGACGACTTACTTGATTTTGATTCCGGAATATTGGAACTTGTCGGCAACGAAAACGGAGATCTGGAGCAGATAATTCCGAGGGACGGCCTGACTTTTACGAAAAACCTGACCGACGCCGGACTGTTGCCCTCGGAGGACTCCGAACAACCGGCTTACTATCAGTTCAGCCTTGCCAGTCACGTCAAAAACATGTTTAACCGGCATCAGCAAGGCATTGACATAAGGGATTTACAGGACCAGCTGCACAGTCTGCCGTTTACGAAACTGTTCAGCCGGGAGACAAAAGAGTTCAGCCGGTCGCAGATCGTCTGGTTCGAGAATAGCCCTGTCAGTTATCAGGCCTACGGTTTCGGAAAGACTCAGAAAGTGAAGAACGCCGCCGAGATAATGATCAACGGCGACACGCACAGAAACAGGTTCTTCCTTGATAACGAGTTCCATAAAGGGATGCTGGCCGTTGACTCTTCAATGAACCAGGACGATAAAAAGGCTTTAAAACGCAGGTTTAAGGACTCTGCCGGAAACGAGCACGAACTCCCTGTCGTCGGAACGGCGGATAACGTTGAATACGTCAGTATTGATCCGGAGCCGGAGAAAATGCAGTTCCTTGAAAGCCAGAAATGGTACACAAGACTGGTTATTAATGCCTACGGACTGAACGATGTTGAGGCTGGGTTCTTGGAGAATGCAAACAAAGGAATCAGCGATGATGCGAAGCGTAAGATATTCCGCCAGACCACGGAACCTCTTCTGACGATGATTGAGAGAAGGATTAACAACGAAATACTGCCGAAGATGTCGGAATACAAGGCGGTGGACGGCGATCTACAGTTCGAGTTCAAGCCTCAGAACAAGTTCATGGAGAGCATTCAAAACAGTATAATCGAACAGGAACTGCAGAACGGAACCATCACGTTGAACGAGGCAAGGGAGAGGAAAGGCAAGGAACCGTTTGGAGACATCGGTGATGCGCCGCAGACAGCTTTTGAGGAATACGCCAGGAACAATCCGAGCTACGTCATTGAGCAGTTAACGGATCTTGAAGATGTTCCAAGCGGTGACGGAGGCAGTGGCGGAGGATTGTTCGCCTCACATGAAGACGACGATGACTCGGAAGATGGAGTGGGAAAAGATGAAGGGGGGACGGGAACCCCTTCAACAATCAATGATTACAGGGACGCATTTCAGTACAAGGAAAAAGTTTTACAGGATACGAAGGACGCCCTCAGAAACCAGAGAGGATTCAACGATGTGCCTGGAATAGTGGAACATAAAAATGAACTGAAGCAACAGGTTGTAGACGTATTCTCCAGCATCAACATCAACCAAGAACTGGAGGAAAACTTCCCTGATGAAAGCCAGGAAAACGGAATCCTGGTGAACGCCGATGATATAGTTGAAAATATTTCCTTCAGGGACAGACTGGCAAGCATTTTGGAGTCGAATAATCTTGAAGCTTTGGAGATGTCGGCTGAGCATCATGAACAAGAGGTCGAGCAGGAAGCCGAGGAAAAACTGGCGTTACCGGAGGAAGCTAAACTGGAGATAAGCTTCGATATTTTCGACACCTTTACCGCTGACATGATACGTCAGGAGGCTGTGCAGTCAGCGACCACGATAGAGGACACGATCAAGGACCGTTTGAAGAACACGATTTTGGAAGGCGCATCAAAAGGCGAGGGCATACCGAAGATAAAGGACAGGGTGAAGAAAACGGTTGACTCCATCAGCGACAGCAACGCCGAGCTCGTGGCTAGAACCGAGACACTTCAAAGTTCGAGGAAAGGCAGTCAGGCACTTGCAGAATCAACCGATCTTGTGGAAGGTAAGGAATGGTTAGCAACCGATGACGCAAGAACGAGAAAATGGCATGACGCAATGGACGGAACAATTGTGCCGAAGGACAATCTTTTCACGGTTCCGAACGTAGGAAGCGATGACCAGCCGAACGATTATCCGAGAAGTGTCAGAGTGGTTGGGGAGGACCAACCGTATAATTGTCGCTGCAGCCAGGCCCCTGTATTGAATGAGGATATGCCGGACGATCCAAGAACTTTAAGCAAGGATTACGACAACGTGGAGCTTGACCTTGATATAACTGAGAGACAGTTCGAGATATGGATGAAACACGGAAAAGACTACAACAATTTTCACGAGTTCTGGAAGAAAGTGACCGAGGAGAAGTCGAAAAGTGAGATAGCGGAAGAGTTCGGAATGTCGAAGACCACGGTCTACAAGTGGACGGAATAAACGTGTTTAACCGGATTCTCTGAGATGTACTTTTAATCAACCCGTTCATTACCTACGTTAATGCCTGTAAACGAACCCAGTTACGATGTCGCAGTCGAGACCTCTTGGGATGGTGTCGACCAGTCAGAATTTGAGGATTTCCAAGAGTTCGCATCAGTCCACGTATGGTGGAACACCGACAACCCTGAAACAGGAGAAGACGTGGAGCTTCCAGTAGCCCACAAGGAAGACGGCGAACTGAAACTGGTCTACGAAGCCTTGAACTCGGCCCATGATTTAGCTAAGCAGGCAGTAGGCGAAGACAACGCCGAACAAGTCCGAGAACTATTGGAGAATCTTCGAGAGAAAGAGTTCCCAGATAGAGAACCGTTAAACGAAAAAACGGAAAGCCGGTCGGAGGCGATTGAAAGAATTGCAGGATACCTCGGGAAAGACATCTCTGAGGACGAGGTCGGCGATTGTATATCCGAAAAGGTTGACGAGGGATGGGATCGTGACAGGGCGATAGCGGCGTGCCTATCCATGGCAGAAAGTGGTTCTGTAGACGATGAAATTAATGCTATGAATCCGGAAACATTCGAAGAACATCGGCAGATAATGGAAGAAAACAAGGACGCAATCGAACGGAAGAACTTCATGGTGAAGGGAAGTGATGTTGAGGTAATAAAGGACCATGAGGACGGCACAGTTGTAAACGTCCCGATTCAAGCTTTGGAGGAGGACCGTGACGGCGACTTCATAAACGAGAAAGGACAGGAAAGCATTGTCAGCCAGTTGAAAACCGGCAGAGTTCCGCTGGTTCCGAACCACGGTGTCGGAGACAGCGAAGCCCATTACGGATTTGAGGACATTTTCGGCCAGTTCGTCGACGGCCAGAACCGGAACGGAACCACCATCGGAACCGCAAGACTCCGCGAAGATCATGAAAAAAGCAAGGAACTTGTCGATCTTCTGGAGCAGGATATGCCTGTTGGATTCAGCGTCGGCTTCAGAGTATTGGAAGCTGACCCAAGGGAGAAAGACGAAGGCGACGGAGAAGGAATGGAGATCAGCGACGTGGATTTGATGGAGGTTTCTGCGGTAGGAATACCGTCAAATCCGGAAGCAGTTCCACAGGCGATGGGTAACGCCGTTGCAATGGCTAAAAATGCCGGGATGG